>NZ_JBJGYM010000026.1:0-63452 GCF_054049995.1 Geodermatophilus sp. SYSU D01106
GGTGCCCGCCGATGGTCCAGGTGCCGTCGGGGTGCTGGACGAGGGTGACCGCCCGCTCGGTGGCCGGGTCGGGTTCGGCGCCGTCGGGGTCGAGCTTGGCCAGGTAGTCCCCGACCGCCTGCTGCAGCTGCCGGTGGGTGCCCGCACCGGCCAGCTGCACCAGTGTCGCCTCCACGGCGCCGACGTCGATGCCTTGGGCGCGGGCGAGGTCGAGGTGGGCGGGGGTGACGATCACGGCGATCACGTCGACCTGGTCGGCGCCGAGCGCTCCCTGCGCGTAGGCGCGGGCGGTCGCGGGCAGCCACTCCAGGGCGCGGCCGTGCCGGACCAGGTCACCGGCCCAGGCGCCGGAGATCCGCGGGACGCCGCGCAGCCAGCCGCGGACGGTGCGCGCGCCGTCGTGCTCGCTCGCGCCGCGCACGTCGCTGCGGCGCACCACCCGGGTCAGCTCGGCGTGCACCCGGTGGGCGGCGACGACGAGCTCGCGGGCCCGGTCCAGCAGCTCGGCGTCGCCGAGCTCGTCGAGGTCGACCGCGGCCAGGGCGTCGAGCGCGGAGGCCAGCTCCCCCACCCTGCTCACCTCCCGACCTCGCATCGAACGTGTGTTCGACACTAGCCGACCGGAGGCGGCCGCACAAGACGAAACCGCAGGTCAGAGGCTAGATCCCGGACGACACCCTGCCGATCGGCAATCCGGCCGGCTACTCGGTGAGCCCTCGTCAGCCTCAGCCGCGCATCAGCCGGGACCGTGCCCGCGACCGGGAACCGCGACGTCCACCCGGCGCCATCCCGCCGAGTCGCCTGGGGGCGGCGCCAAGGGGACCGGCGGCGTCAGAGCGCACTGCCCAGCGGGTCGGCCGCTCCCTGAGCCGGAGGGCCACGGGGCGATGAGGCGCCGGCTCAGCCGACGCGCTCGGGCGCCGCGGCCGAGGAGCGCCGCCACGAGGCGTGCAGCCGCGCGTAGGGGCCGACGGCGTCGACCAGGTCGGCGTGCGTGCCGCGCTGAACCACCCGGCCCGCGTCGACGACGAGCACCTCGTCGGCGCGCTCGGCGGTGGACAGCCGGTGGGCGATCGTCAGCGTGGTGCGGCCCTCGGTGAGCCGGTCCAGCGCCAGGGTGAGCCGCCGCTCGGTGGCCGGGTCGACGGCGCTGGTGGCCTCGTCGAGGACCAGCAGGTCGGGCGCGGCGACGTGGGCGCGGGCGATGGCGACCAGCTGCCGCTCCCCCGCCGACAGCGACTCGCCGCGCTGGCCGACCGCCGTCGCGACGCCGTCGGGCAGGCCGGAGAGCCAGTCGCCGAGGCCGAGCTCCTCGAAGGCAGCCGTCACCTCGGCGTCGGTCAGGCCGGGCCGGCCGTAGCGGACGTTGTCGGCGACGGTGGCGTCGAAGAGGAACCCGTCCTGCGGCACCATGCCCACCCGGCGGCGCAGCGAGGCGAACGCGACCTCGGTCAGCGGCACCCAGCCGCCGGCGTCGGAGCCGAGCAGCACGCGGCCCGCGGTGGGGTCCATGAGCCGGGTGACGAGCTTGGCGAACGTCGTCTTGCCCGAGCCGGTCTCGCCGACGACGGCGTAGCGGCGCCGCGGCGGGAGGACGAGGTCGACGTCGTCCAGCGCGGCGCGGGCGCCCGGGGCGTAGCGGAAGGTGACGTGCTCCAGCGCGACGCCGAGCGGCCCGGCGGGCAGCTCGCGGGCGGCGCCGGTGGCTGCGGGGTCGCGGACGTCGGGCTCGGTGTCGAGGACGTCGAGCACGCGGCGGAACCCGGCGATGGCGTTCTGGCCCTCGTTGAGCACCTCGGTGGCGGTCTGCACGGGGGCGACGAACAGCGTGACGAGGAACAGGAAGGCCACGAGCGTGCCGGCGCTGACCTGCCCGGCGAGGCCGAGCAGCACGCCGACGACGATGACGGCGGCGTTGGCGACGGCGGCCACGAGCTCGCCGCTGACGAACACCGCGGCGGTGACCTTCTGCGCGTCGACCTGCGCCCGGTAGTGCCGGCCGATGGAGCGGTCGAGGCGGGCCGCCGTCCGCTCGCGGATGCCGTAGGCGCGGACCGTGGAGGCGCCGACGACGGACTCCGAGACCGCGGCCAGCACGTCGCCGACCCGCTCGCGGACGATGCCGTAGGCCACCTGCAGGCGGCGGGCGAACCAGCGCACCGCGATCGCCAGCGGCACGAAGCAGACGACGACCAGCAGGGTCAGCTGCCACGAGTAGATCGACATGACGACGGTGGCGACGACCAGCTGGCCAAGGCTCACCACGCCGATGACGCCGCCCCACTGCATGAAGGTCGACAGCTGGTCGACGTCGCTGGTGACACGGGAGACCAGCGAGCCGCGGCGCTCGCCCTGCTGGTGCAGCACCGACAGGTCGTGCACGTGCCGGAAGGCCCGCGCGCGCAGCCCGGCCAGCGCCGTCTCGGTGGTGCGGAAGAGCCGGACGTTCATCCGGTAGACCGCGACGCCGGTGACCAGCACGACGACGGCGCAGACCAGCACCAGCGTGCGGACCAGGCCGAGGTCGGGCCCGCCGGGGGCGAGCAGGCCGCGGTCGATGACCTGCTGGACGGCGATCGGCACGACGACGCGGCCGGCGGTGGCGACCAGCGCCAGCGCGAAGGTGGCGGGCAGGCCGCGACGGAACTCCGGCAGCATCCGCAGCCCGCGCCGCAGCGTGGCGATCGCGCCCTCCCTGCGCTCCGAGGCTCCCGTGGCGACCGCGCTCACGCCGCCACCTCCGCCTGCGCGTAGGCGCGGACCAGGGCGGCGTAGCCGGGCACCGTGGCCAGCAGCTCCTCGTGGCTGCCGCGGGCGGTGACCCGCCCGTTCTCCAGCCACACCACCTCGTCGGCCAGCGCGATCGTGGCCTGCCGGTAGGCGACCACGACCACGGTGGAGGGGCGGTCGGCGGAGCGCAGCGCGTCGAGGATGCGCGCCTCCACGGCAGGGTCGACGGCGCTGGTGGCGTCGTCGAGCACGAGCAGCCGGGGCCGGCGGACGACGGCGCGGGCGAGCGCCAGGCGCTGTCGCTGGCCGCCGGAGAGGGTGGCGCCGCGCTCGCCGACCCGGGTGTCGAGGCCCTCGGGGAGCCGGTCGACGAAGTCGTCGGCGGCGGCCACCCGCAGCGCGGCGCGGACCTCGTCGTCGTCGTACCCGGCGCCGAGGGTGACGTTGCCGCGGACGGTGTCGTCGAACAGGAAGGTGCCCTGCGGCACGAACGCCGCCTGGCCGCTGACCTCGCCCTCGCGCAGCCGCCGGACGTCGACGCCGTCGAGCAGCACCTCGCCGCTCGCCGGGTCGACCAGCCGGACGAGCAGGCCGGCCAGCGTGGACTTGCCGGAGCCTGTGGGCCCGACGACGGCGACCGTGGAGCCGGCGGCCACCTCGAAGGTGACCCCGGAGAGCACCGGCCGGCTCGCGCCGTCGAAGACGTGGTCGACCGCGCGCAGGCCCAGGCGCGCGCCGCCGTCGCCGGGGGCCGCGGCCTCCGGGCCGTGCGGGGTCTCCCCCGTGGCGTCGAGGACGGGGGTGACCCGGTCGAAGCCGGCCAGCGCGCGGGGCAGGTCGGCGAGCACCCAGCCGATCGCGCGGATGGGCAGCGCGAGGAGGGTGAACAGGTAGGCGATGCTCACCAGGTCGCCGGCGTCGGTGGCGCCCGAGGCGACCCGGCCGGCGCCGACCACCAGCACCGCGAGGGTGCCGAGGTTGGGCAGCGCCTCCATGAGCGGGTCGAACAGGCCGCGCACCCGGCCGACGGCGACCAGGCCGTCGCGCAGCTCCTCGGCGCGCTCGGTGAACCGGGCGCTCTCGACGTCCTCACGGCCGAGGGTCTTCACCACGAGGCCCGCGTCGAAGCTCTCGTGGGCGATCTCGCTGACCTCGGCGCGCAGCTGCTGGGCCCGCTGCATGCGCGGGCTCATCACCTGCGAGTAGACGGCGTTGAGCACGAACACGAGCGGGAAGACGACCAGGCCGACCAGCGCCAGCAGCGGGTCGGTGAGCACCAGCGCGACGACGGTGATCGCGATCATCACCAGCGTGCCGCAGGCGAAGGGCAGCGGGGAGACGAAGTACCAGGCCGACTCGACGTCGGAGTTGGCGTTGGACAGCAGCTGCCCGGTGGGGTGGCGCTGGTGCCAGGACAGCGGCAGCCGCAGGTACTGCGCGGTGACGCGGCGGCGGTAGTCGGCCTGCAGCCGGTAGGCCATGATCCCGGCGAACAGCCGCCGGCCGAGGATGCCGAGGATCTTCAGCAGCGCGACGCCCATGAGCACGGCGACGGCGAGGGTGAGCGCGCCGGCGGTGGTGTCGCCGTCGGCGAAGGCCGGGAGCACCACGCGGTCGGTGATGCCGCCGATGACGAACGCCGACAGCACGGTCATGCCGGCGTAGAGGCTGCTGGCGAGGACGGCGAGCGTGAACATCGTCCGCTGCTCGCGGATGGCCAGGCCGACGTGGCGCAGACCCCGCCGGACGACGGCGTCTCTGGCGCGGGGCACGGGTCTCCTCGGGGTCCGACCGCGGAGGTCCGCGGTCGTTAGTCAGGCTAACCGGTACCGCCGACAGGGGCCTGCGGGTTTTCCGGCTCGACGGGATCGGTAACCCCGCGCGGTGACCGATGCTTCCCGCCCCCTCGCCGCCCGGGAGCGCGCCGGGCTCGCCGACCTGCTCGACGAGCTCGGGCCCGACGCCCCGACCTGCTGCTCGGGCTGGACGACGGCCCACCTGGCCGCCCACCTGGTGACCCGCGACCGGCGGCCCGACGCGCTGCCGGGCTACGCGCTGGAGCGCACCCCGGTGGGCGACCGGCTGCACGCGCACGCCACCCGGCTGGAGGAGCGGCTGCGGACGACGACGCCCTACCCGGAGCTGGTGTCCCGCGTGCGGGCGGGCGCGCCGGTGTGGATGCCGGGGTCCTGGGCGACGGCGTCGCTGGTGGACGGGCCGGAGTTCGCCATCCACCACGAGGACGTGCGCCGGGCGCAGCCGGACTGGGAGCCGCGGGCGCTGCCGCTGCGCGACGCCGACCGGCTGTGGGGCGCGGCGCAGCTGTTCGCCCGCTCGATGGCGCCGCGGTACCCCGGCGGGCTGGTGCTGCAGCGCAGCGACGTCCCCGGTCCCGGCAAGCGGATCCGCGCGGGCTCCGACGTCACCACCGTCGAGGGCGAGCCGCTGGAGGTCCTGCTGTGGGCGACCGGCCGGCGCGAGGTCGCCCGGGTCGCGGTCCGCGGGGGCGCCCCCGCGGAGTGAGTCCCGTGCAGGTCCGCGGGGGTGCAGGGGACGCCGTCAGGTGAGCGGGGTGTCCCTCTCGTGCCGGACGGGGACGCCGGCGCCGGCCAGGGCGGCCTTCACGTCGCCGATCCGGAGCGTGCCGAAGTGGAAGACGCTGGCCGCGAGCACCGCGTCCGCGCCGGCCTCCACCGCGGGCGGGAAGTGCTCGACCGCGCCCGCGCCGCCGCTGGCGATCACCGGCACGCTCACCTCGCGGCGGACCGCGCGGATCAGCTCGGTGTCGAACCCGGCGCGGGTGCCGTCGGCGTCCATCGAGTTGAGCAGCACCTCGCCCACGCCGAGCTCCGCGGCCTGCACGACCCACTCGACGGCGTCGCGGCCGGTGCCGCGGCGCCCGCCGTGCGTGGTGATCTCGAAGCCGGAGTCGGTGACCGCGCCGTCGCGCGCCCGGCGGGCGTCGAGGGAGAGCACCAGCACCTGGTTGCCGAAGCGGTCGGCGATCTCGCTGATCAGCTCGGGCCGGGCGACGGCGGCGGTGTTGACCGCGACCTTGTCCGCGCCCGCCCGCAGCAGCCGGTCGACGTCGTCGGGGCTGCGCACGCCGCCGCCGACGGTGAGCGGGATGAAGACGCTCTCGGCGGTGCGCCGGACGACGTCGTAGGTGGTCTCGCGGTCGCCGGAGCTGGCGGTGATGTCGAGGAAGGTCAGCTCGTCGGCGCCCTCGGCGTCGTAGACGCGCGCCATCTCCACCGGGTCGCCGGCGTCGCGCAGGTCGACGAAGTTGACGCCCTTCACCACCCGGCCGGCGTCGACGTCCAGGCAGGGGATCACCCGCACGGCGAGGCTCACGACCCGGCCCCCCGGACCGCGTCGGCCTCGACCTCGACCAGCATGTCGGGGTGCAGGAGGGAGGCCACGCCGATCATCGCGGTGGCCGGCCGGACCGCGCCGAACACCTCGCCGTGCACCCGCCCGACCTCCTCCCAGCGGCCGGTGTCGGTCACGTACATGCGGGTCCGGACGACGTCGGCGGCGGACAGGCCCGCCGACTCGAGCGCGTCGACCAGCACGCCGAACGCGACCCGGGCCTGCGCGGCCATGTCGCCGGGGTGCACGACCTCGCCGTCGACGGTGGCGGTGCAGCCGCTCACCCAGGCGGCGTCCCCGGCGACGACGACCCGGCTGTAGCCGACGACGTCCTCCCAGGGCCCGCCGGAGCCGATCCGCCGCACGCTCACGACGACGCCTCGCGGGTGACGGCGAGGGCCTCGGGCAGCGTGAAGGCGCCGGCGTAGAGCGCCTTGCCGACGATCGCGCCCTCGACGCCGACGGCGGCCAGGCCCGCCAGCGCCCGGATGTCGTCGAGCGAGCTGACGCCACCGGAGGCGACCACCGGCTTCGGGGTGGCGGCGCAGACCTCGCGCAGCAGCTCGAGGTTCGGGCCGCGCAGCGTGCCGTCCTTGGTGATGTCGGTGACCACGTAGCGGGCGCAGCCCTCGGCGTCGAGGCGGGCGAGGGTCTCGTAGAGCTCGCCGCCCTCGCGGGTCCAGCCGCGGGCGGCCAGCCGGGTGCCGCGCACGTCGAGGCCGACGGCGATCCGGTCGCCGTGCTCGGCGATGGCGCGGGCGCACCACTCCGGCGACTCCAGCGCCGCGGTGCCGAGGTTCACCCGGCGGCAGCCGGTGGCCAGGGCCGCGGCCAGCGACTCGTCGTCGCGGATGCCGCCGGAGAGCTCCACGTCGACGTCGAGCTCGCCGACGACGCGGGCCAGCAGCTCGCGGTTGCTGCCGCGGCCGAAGGCGGCGTCGAGGTCGACCAGGTGCACCCACTCGGCGCCGTCGCGCTGCCACTGCAGAGCGGCGTCGAGGGGGTCGCCGTAGGAGGTCTCGCTGCCGGCCTCCCCCTGCACGAGACGGACGGCCTGGCCGTCGGCGACGTCGACGGCGGGGAGCAGCTGCAGGGTCGGCACGGCGACCAGCGTAGGGACCGGGCGAGGGTGACCTGCCTCGCCTCCGGCAGGCTGCGGCGGTGGAGTTCGCCGACGTCGTCCGCAGGCGCCGCATGGTGCGCGACTACGACCCCGACCGGCCGGTGCCTCCGGAGGTCCGCGAGCGGCTGCTCGCGCACGCGATCCGGGCGCCGTCGGCCGGGTTCACCCAGGGCTGGGCGTTCCTGGTGCTCGAGTCACCCGAGGAGCGGGACCTGTTCTGGTCGGTGACCGCCTCCGACGGCGCCCCCGACGCGTGGCTCACCCGGATGCGCCGCGCGCCGCTGCTGGTGGTGCCGCTGTCGTCGAAGGACGCCTACCTCGACCGCTACGCCGAGCCGGACAAGGGCTGGACCGACCGCGACGAGGCGCGCTGGCCGGTGCCCTACTGGGACGTCGACGCCGGGATGGCCGCGCTGATGGTGCTGCTGACCGCCGTCGACGAGGGGCTCGGCGCCTGCCTGTTCGGGATCCCCGCCGAGCGGGTGGACCCCTTCCGCGACGCCTTCGGCGTCCCCGCCACCCACCGCCCGGTGGGCGTCGTGTCGGTCGGGTACCCCGGCGACGGCGACCGGCGCTCGCCGTCGCTCAAGCGGGGCCGGCGGGGCGTCGAGGAGGTCGTGCACCGGGGCCGCTGGGGCGCGGCTGGTTGACTCCCCCGCCGTGACCTCCTCGCGCGCCGTCCTCGTCACCGGTGGCTCCCGCGGCATCGGCCGGTCGATCGCCCGGGCCTTCGCCGGGCGGGGGGACCGGGTCGCCGTCCACTTCGGCAGCTCCCGCGAGCGCGCCGAGGCGGTGCTCGCCGAGCTGCCCGGGGACGGCCACGTCCTGGTGCAGGCCGACATGGCCGACGCCGCCGCGGTGGGCGCGATGGTCGACGAGGCCGCCGGGGCGCTCGGCGGCCTCGACGTGCTGGTCAACAACGCCGGCGTCTTCGTGGCCTCCCCGCCGCTGGAGTCCTCGTTCGAGCACTGGCGGCAGGTGTGGGAGCGGACGCTCGCGGTCAACCTGCTCGGCGCCGCGCACGCCACCTTCCGCGCCGTGCCGCACCTGCGGGCCGCCGGCGGGGGCGCCGTGGTGAACGTGTCCAGCCGCGGCGCCTTCCGCGGCGAGCCGCAGAACCCCGCCTACGGGGCGTCGAAGGCCGGGATGAACGCCTTCGCGCAGTCGATGGCGCTGGCACTGGCGCCGCTGGGCATCTCGGTCACCGCCGTGGCGCCGGGCTTCGTGCAGACCGAGATGGCCCGCGAGGTGCTCGACGGCCCCGGCGGCGACGCCGTGCGGGCGCAGTCGCCGTTCGGCCGGGTGGCCCGCCCCGAGGAGGTGGCCGCGGCGGTGCTGTGGCTCGCCTCGCCGGAGGCCCGCTTCAGCACCGGCACGATCGTCGACGTCAACGGCGCCTCCTACCTGCGCAGCTGAGCCTCACCCGGCGTGCGCCCCGGCCCAGTGCGGGCTGGTGATCAGGCCGAGCAGGTTGCCGAACGGGTCGGCGACGACGGCGGTCGCCCACCCCTCGCCGCGCACGGTGGGCGGCTGCACCACGGTGCCGCCGTGCGCCTCGAACCGGTCGACGGCGGCGGGCAGGTCGTCGACGTGCCAGTGGACGACGACGCCGGCGGGCCGGCCGACCGGCCAGGCGGCGTAGCGGGCGTCCATGACGCCGAGCTCGTCCTCGTCGTCGCCGAGGCGGAACTCGACGTAGGCCGGCGGCCCCTCCACCGGCCGCGCGAAGTAGGGCTGCACGCCGAGCAGGTCGGCGTACCACCGCACGGCGGCGGGCACGTCGTCGGCGGTCAGGGTCACGGTGGCCAGGCCTCGGAGCACGGGGGGGTCCCTCCGTCCGGCGGGCCGCCCGGTGCGTCCCGCTCGCCGACCACACTGCCGCGCAACGTGCTCACCTCCTGAGCACTTTCCACGGCATCCTCACCACCATGCGAGCCGACCGCCTCGTCGCCGCCCTGCTGGTGCTGCAGGCCCGCGGCCGGGTGACCGCCGCGTCGCTGGCCGCCGAGCTCGAGGTGTCGGTGGCCACCGCGCGCCGCGACCTCGAGGCGCTGTCGGCGGCCGGCCTCCCCGTCTACCCGCAGGCCGGCCGCGGCGGCGGGTGGCAGCTGCTCGGCGGCGCCCGCACCGACCTCACCGGGCTCACCGCGCCGGAGGCCCGCGCGCTGTTCCTGCTGCTCGGCCCGGCGTCCGGGTCCGCCCCGGCGGCGCCGGACTCCCGGGCGGCACTGCGCAAGCTGCTGCGGGCGCTGCCCGGCACCTTCCGCGCCGAGGCCGCGGCCGCCGCGGAGGCGGTCGTCGTCGACCCGGCCGGGTGGGGCGAGCGCGCCCGCGACCGGCCGGAGCTCGCGCCGCTGCTCGACGCGGTCGTCGGGCGGCGGGAGGTGGCGTTCGACTACGCCGGCCGCGGCGGTCCCCCGGCCCGGCGGCGCGCGCAGCCGTGGGGCCTCGTGGACAAGGACGGCACCTGGTACCTCGTCGCCGGCACGGCCCAGGGCCGGCGCACCTTCCGCGTCGACCGGATGGGCGCGGTGGCGCCCACCGGCGAGGTCTTCGAGCGACCGGACGGCCTCGACCTGCCGGGGGTGTGGGAGGAGGTGGTCGGCGAGCTGGAGCGCCGCCGCTCGCTCGTGGGCGCCCGCGTGCGCGTGCCCGCCCGGCTCGCGCCCGTGCTGCGGGACCGCTTCGGCCGACACTGCGAGGCGGCGGGCCCGGACGACGACCCGGACGGCGACGGCCGGGCGGTGCTGCGGGTGGCCGCGCACACCGCCCGGTCGGTCGCGGAGCAGCTGGCCGGGTTCGGCGGCGCGGTCGAGGTGCTGGAGCCGGCCGCGGTGCGCGCGGAGCTGGCCGCGATCGGGGCGGAGCTGGTCGAGCGCAACCGCGGGTGAGAGCGGCCTCATCGCCGTCTCACCCCGCCGTCACCGCGGCCCCGGAGCGTGGCGGCGTGGACTCCGCCGTGCTCGCCCCCGCCCCCGTGCCGCCGTCGTGGCCGCCGTCGCTGCAGGTCCTGCTCGGCGAGGAGGCGCCGGAGCTGTGGTCCGCCGTCCTCGGCCCGCTCGGCGGGCGGCTGCGCACCCTCGCGCCGGTCACGGTCACGCTGCGGCCCGACGCCGCGGCCACGGTGCGCTGGAGCGCCGTCGTCGACTGGGCCGACGGGCGCGCGACGCGGGAGTCCCTCGCCGCGACCACCGGCGCGGAGGTCCCCGCGGGGGCGGCCGTGCTGGCCGGCGACGTCGGCGGGGAGACGGTGACCGTGGGCCTGTGGCGCTGGCCGCTGGACCCGGCGCTGCCCGGGCTGGCCTGGGCGGCCTCGGCGGCCGGGGTGGCGCGGCGGCTGGCGGAGCTGGGCGTCGACGCCGGGGCGCCGCGGCTGCGGCTGCGCGCCTACCGGCCGGGCCGGCGGGCCGTGGTGGAGGTGACCTCGCCGGCCGGGCGCTGGTTCCTCAAGGTGGTCCGCCCGTCCGCGGCCGCCGGCCTCGCCGCCCGGCACGCCGCGCTCGTCCCGGCGGTGCCGGTGCCCCCGGTGCTCGCCGCCACCGACGACGGCGTGCTCGTGCTGCCCGCGCTGCCCGGGACGCCGATGCGCGAGGCGCTCGGCGGCGACCCCGCCGTCCTGCCGCCCCCGGCCGCGCTGGAGGAGCTGCTCGACGCTCTGCCCCCGCTCGGCCTGCCGGCGCTCGCCCCGCCCGGGCGCCGCGACCCCACCGACCCGCTGCCCCGGCTGCGCGGGCACGCGGCGGTGCTCGGGATGGTGTGCCCGGGGCTGGCGCCGCGGCTGGAGCGGCTGACCGCCGCGGTGGCGGCCGCGGTGGAGCGCCGGCCGGTGGTGCCGGTGCACGGCGACTTCTACGAGGCCCAGCTGCTGGTCGGCGGCGGCGCGGTCGTGGGGCTGCTCGACGTCGACACCGCCGGGCCGGGCGCGCGGGCCGACGACCGGGCCACGCTGCTCGGCCACCTCCTGCTGCTCGAGCGGCTGGCCGCCGACCCGGCGCCGGTCGCGGCCTACCGGGCGCGGGTGGAGGCGGTGGCCGGCGGCGGGGCGGACCTGGCCGCGCGGGTGGCCGGCGTGCTGGTGGGCCTGGCCACCGGCCCGTTCCGGGTGCAGCAGGCGGCGTGGGCGGAGGCGACCGAGGCCCGGGTGGCGCTGGCCGAGGAGGTCATGAGGACGTCCTCATCCCGATGAGCGGGCGCTCACCGCGGTCTCCCGGGGGCCTCACCGGCGGCGGACACCGTGGGAGGTGTCAGCAGTTCGACCCCCTGAGGAGGACCCCGTGACCGCTCGCCCCGCCACCTGGAAGGTCGTCACCTTCGGCACCGCGCTCGCCGGCCTCGGCATCGCCGGCGCCGGTGCCGCCGCGGCCGACGACGACCGGCCCGCCCCGCAGCCGGCCGCCGTGTCGGTCGCCGCGCACGACGGCGCCGACGACACCCCGGACGCCGCGGCCGCTCCCGCCCCGGCCGCCGACGCCTCGCCCGAGACCGCCGACTCCCCCGCCGAGAGCGCCGTCGACAGCCCCGACGCCGCCCCGGTCGCCCCGGCTGCCGACGCCTCACCCGAGACCGCCGACTCCCCCGCCGAGAGCGCCGTGGACAGCCCGGACGTCGTCCCCGCCCCGCCGGTCGCCGACGTCGACAGCCCGGACGTGCAGACGCCCGACGTCCACACGCCGGACGTCCACACGCCGGACGTCCACACCCCCGACACCGACACCCCCGACACCGACGACTGACCGGACGGGCCGCGCCGGCCCCCGCCGGCGCGGCCCGCGGATGAGGAACCGCTCATCCGCCTCTCCCGGTCCCCTCACCCCCGGTGGGGACCGTGGACCCCGACAGCGAGACGAGACCCTGGAGGACCCCGTGACCCGCCGCCCCGCCACCTGGAAGGTCGTCACCCTCGGCACCGCGCTCACCGGCCTCGGCCTGGCCGGGATCGGTGTCGCCGCCGCCGCGGACGACGGCTCCGCGCAGCCGCCCGCGGCCGCCGCCGTCGACACGGCCGACGACACCCCCGACGCCACTCCCGACGCCGTGTCCGCCGCCCCCGCGGCGGACGCCTCGCCCGAGACCGCCGACTCCCCCGCGGAGAGCGCCGTCGACACCCCGGACACCACCCCCGACGACGCGACCCCGGACGACGCGACCCCGGACGACGCGACCCCGGACGACGCGACGCCCGACGACGTCAACCCCGACGCGGACGACACCCCGCTCGACTGACCTCCGGCACGCCGCGGCCCCGGTCCCCTCGCGGGGGCCGGGGCCGCGGCGCGTCTCAGGCCGCGAGGCGGTAGCCCATCCCGCGCACCGTCTCGATGCGGTCGGCGCCGAGCTTGCGGCGCAGGTACCGCACGTACACGTCGACGACGTTGGAGCCCGGGTCGAAGTCGTAGCCCCAGACGTGGCTGAGCAGCTGCTCCCGGGCGAGGACCTGCCCCGGGTGGCGCAGGAAGGTCTCCGCGAGGGCGAACTCACGCGCCGAGAGGTCGACGGTGCGGTCGCCCACGCTGGCCCGGCGGGTGCGCAGGTCCAGCGACAGGTCGCCGGCGGTGAGCACCGTGACCTCGCCCTGCCGCGCGCCGGCCAGCCGCAGCCGCACCCGCGCCAGCAGCTCCTCGAACCGGAACGGCTTGGCCATGTAGTCGTCGGCGCCGCCCTCGAGCCCGGCGACGGTGTCCTGCACGCTGTCGCGGGCGGTGAGCACGACCACCGGGACCGCGTTGCGCTCGGCCCGCAGCGCGCGCAGCACCGCGAACCCGTCGAGGACGGGCAGGCCGATGTCGAGCACGACGAGGTCGAACTCCCCGCCGCGGGCGTGGTCGAGCGCGGACAGGCCGTCGCCGACCACCGTGGTGGCGAACCCGTTGGCCCGCAGGCCCTTCTCGACGAACGCGGCGATCCGCGGCTCGTCCTCGGCGATCAGCACCCGGCTCACCGGGGACCTCCCTCGGTCGGTACGGGGTCGGGCACCCGGTCGGACAGCGCCGGGGTCGCCAGGTCGTCGTCCACGGTGTCCAGCGGGTCGTCACCCGGGTCGTCGGGCTCGGGCGGGGCGAGGCGCGCGGGGAGCACCAGCGTGAAGGTGGCGCCCTCCCCCGGGCGGCTGTGCAGCTCGACGCGGCCGCCATGCGCGGCGGCGATCGCCCGCACGATCGACAGGCCGAGCCCCGCGCCGTCGCTGCGGCGGGCACCGGCGCTGCCGCGGGCGAACCGCTCGAAGACCCGCTCCTGGTCGGCGGCGGCGATGCCGGGGCCCGCGTCGTCCACCCACACCAGCAGGTCGGCGCCGCTGAGCCGGCTGCCGAGCACCACCCGGTCGCCGGGCTCCGTGTAGCGGACGGCGTTGTCCGCGAGCGCCACCACGGCCTGGGTGAGCCGCTGCGGGTCGAGCAGCAGGTCGGCGCGCGCGACGGCGCCGAGCCGCCAGTCGCGGTCCCCGAGCCGGCGCACCTTGCCGAACACCTCGGCGGTCAGCTCGGCGACGTCGACCGGCTGCGGGCGGACGAACTCCGGCTGCTCGGCGCGGGCGAGCAGCAGCAGCTCGGAGACCATGCGGTTCATCCGCTCGAGCTCGTCGTCGACGAGGGCGACGGTGGCCCGGACGTCGTCGGGGTCGGCGGGGTCGAGGACGTCGAGGTGGCCGCGGACGATGGTGATCGGCGTGCGCAGCTCGTGTCCGGCGTCGTCGAGGAACCGGCGCTGCGCGGCGACCCCGCCCTCGACCCGGTCGAGCATCGCGTTCACGGCGCGGGCGAGGCCGGTGAGCTCGTCGTCGGGGCGGCCCTCGACGGGGATCCGGCCGGACAGGTCGGTCTCGGTGATGCCCTGGGCGGTGGCCGCGACCTCCCGCACCGGGGCGAGCACGCGCCCGGCCACCACCCAGGCGCCGGCGGCGGCGAGCAGCACGGTGACCGCGCCGACGGCGAGCATCAGCTGCGCGGTGTCGTCGGCGGCCTGCCGCTCCTGGTCGGCGAAGTAGGCGACGACGGCGACCCCGCGCGCCGGGTCGCCCTCCAGCGTCACCGGCACGGCCAGGTAGCGGACCTCGCCGGCGCCGCTGGCGTACCGGCCGGACGTGGGCTCGCGGACGTCGCCGGCCAGCCGGGCGAACGCGGCGTCCTCGCTGAGCAGCACCGGCGCCTCGATGCGGCTCTGGAAGCGGTAGGCGCCGTCGACGTAGCCGAGGAACTTCTCGTTCGGCCGGGCGAGGTTGTAGGTGATGACCGTCTGCAGCACGTCGGCGACCGAGGCGAAGGGCTCGCCGGTGTCGGGGTCGATGCCCGAGGCGGTGATGCGGTCGAACTCCTCGACCTCCGCGGCGAGCGCCACGTCCATCCGCTCGTCGGTGGCGCGCACCAGCAGCCGCCAGGTCACCAGCGTCACCAGGGCCAGCGCCAGCAGGACCAGCAGCAGCGCCCAGCCGATGATGCGCACGCGGGCGGCGCGGGGCGTCAGCCGCCGCCGGGCAGCAGCGCGCCACCCGGTCGCCGGGGTCGGCTCCTCGCTCATCGGTCAGTCGTTCCCGTCGTCGTTCCCGTCGTCGTTCCCGTCGTCGCCGCCGTCGTCGTCAACGTCGTCGTCCCCCTCGTCGTCCCCGTCGTCCCCCGGGCCGTCGTCGTCGGGCAGCGGCGGCGGCGGGACGACGTCGGTGGCCGGCGGCGCGGGCTGCGGGGCGGGGGCGGGCTGCGGGGCGGGCGTCGGCACGGGCTCCGGCGACGGCTCCGCCGAGGGGCCGGGGTCCGGGAACGGCGACGGGCCGGACGGCTCCCGGGCCGGCACGTCGATGCGGGCGGGCACCGCCGGCGTGCCCCCGCCGGCCGGGCCGAGCAGCGCCCACGCGGTGCCGCCGGCCAGCAGGACGACGGCGAGGCCGGCCAGGACGGCGAGCAGGAGGCGGGAGCGCACGGCGCCGAGCCTCGCCCGCCGCGGTGGCCGGCCGGTGAGACGGTGGTGAGAGCACTCTCATCCGCCGGGGCCGCCGACATCTCCTGGTCAGCCGAGGTCGGTGGTGGCCCCCACGACGACGAGGTCGGCGGTGTGCGACCCGGCGGTGTCCACCGTCGGCGGCCGCGGCTCGAAGCCGGGCAGCCCGTCGAGACCGGTGCTGCCGTCGACGACCCGCAGCCGCAGCGGCCCGCCGCCCGCCACGGTCACCGTCGCCTCCAGGCCCTGCTCCGGCGGGGCGTGGAAGGTCAGCCACAGCCGGTCCTCCCCCACCGTGCCGGCCGGCACGTCGCGGGCCTCCGCGCGCGCCGCCACGACCCGGCCGCCGCCGGTGTCCAGGTCGAGCACGACGAAGCCGACCGCCCGCTGCGGCGTCACCCGCACCGTCACCGTCCGCTCGTCGCCGGCCCTCCGGTCCTCGAGCACCTCGACCGTCGACGGGGTCAGCCCGGCGTCCTCGGCGGGCCCCGCCGCGACCGGGACGCCGCGCACGTACGGGTAGTCGTGCGGCAGCGTGCGCGGGGTGCCGACGTGGCGCGCCGCCTCCTCGCCCGGCTGCGCCTCCGTGCTGAACCACCACGCCTCGCCGGTGTCGGCCTCCAGCGCGTACGCCAGCCGGCTCGGCACCGGGTGCTGCTGGTCGAAGCGGTCCACCGCCAGCCCCGCCGCCGTCAGCAGCAGCGCCAGGCCGGCGGCGGCCGCGGGCACGGCCAGGGTCCGCCACCCCGCCGGGCCGGCGGGGAACAGCCCCTCCAGCACCGGCAGCAGGGCGAGCAGCAGCAGCGACACGACCGCGGCGGGCGCGGCCGCACCGGCCAGCCCGAGGGCCGGGAAGAACAGCGCGACGGTGGGGGCGAGCACGACGACGGCGACCGCGCCGGCGACCGCGCCGCCGAGCAGCGACACCCGCGCCGGCAGCAGCCCCGCGAGGACCCCGGCCAGCGCCGGGAGCGCCGCCAGGTACGACCCGCCGGGCGCCAGCGCGGCGAGGACGGCCGCGAGGACGGCGAGCACCGCGAGCGACCCGGTGCGCAGTGCCGCCGCCCCGAGCCGGCGGCGCAGCAGCGCGTACCAGGCCAGCACGACGACGGCGACCAGCGCGACCGCCGCCAACCGGAACCAGCCGGGCCGCCAGGGGTCGGTCATCACCGCGTAGCCGGGCCGCACCAGCGCCAGCAGCCGCCAGAGCCCGCCGACCGCCAGCGGCGCCAGGACGAGCGGCACCAGCGCGGCGGCCGTACCGAGCAGCGTCCGGGGCAGCGACGACCCGCGGCGCCGGTCGACGGCCGCCAGCACGACGACGCCGAGCAGCGCCGCCCCGGCCAGCGGCTCCACGAGCGACCCGGGGTAGCGCGCCAGCCCCGTCGGCAGCGGGAAGTAGGTGGCGTCGTCGGCGGCCGGCCGGGCCAGGGCCGCGAGGTCCGCGCCGCCCAGCTCGCGGGCCAGCGCGAGGGTGTTGTCGCCGAGCGCCTGCAGCGTCCGCCGGTCCAGCCGCGCGGGCGTGTCCTGCGGGGTGTGGTACGCCGCGCTGCCGTCGATGAAGGCGGTGTTGACGCCGGTGAAGTCGCCGTCGGCGAGCAGCACGCTGAGGTCGGTGTCGTTGGGCAGCGTCCGGTACACCTCGACCGCGAAGCTGCTGGCCACCGGGTGCGGCACGGCGGCGGCGTAGCGCTCGGCCAGCGCGGCGTTGCCCCGCGAGGTCTCGAACGCGATCGGCGGGCCCGACGTGCCGCGCGCCTCGAGGTTGAGCACCACCCCGCCCTGCGCGGCCAGCGGGTGGCTCGCGGCGAACGCCTCGGCGCCGCACAGGCAGGCCTCCTCGGCGTCGGTGAGGACCACCACGACGTCGTTGCGCAGCGACTCGCCCGCCGTCAGCGCCCGCACCGTCTCCAGCAGCGTGGCCACGCCCGCGGCGTCGTCGGCGGCCCCGGGGCCGGTCTCCACCGAGTCGGTGTGCGCCACCAGGAACAGCCGGCCGGTGCTCGCCGTGCCCGGCAGGACGGCGACGACGTTGCGCAGCCGGGCCATCTCGGTCTCGCCGGGCCCGGCCTGCCCGGTGCCGACGGCGTTCTGCACCCGGGTGTCGAGCCCGAGTGCGGTCAGTTGCGCGACCAGCCCGTCGACGACGCGGGCGTGCGCGTCGCTGCCGGTCAGGTGCACCTCGCCGGCGATCTCCTCGACGGTGACGCCGGCGCGCGCGGCGCTGAAGGCGGTCGCCGGCGCGTCGGCCGGCGCGGGGTCCGGCGGCTGCAGCGCGAGCACGCTCCACGCCGCAAGACCCGCCAGCAGCAGGGGGACGGCGAGCGACCCGAGGAGCCGGCCGCGGCGCTCCGGGACCGGGGCGGACGGGCGCGACGCGGGCAACGTGCCTCCTGTGCCGGGTGCGGGACCGGGCAACCCTAGGGGCGACGGGGGGAGACTCCGGGGATGCCCGCCGCAGCGTGGACCCGCCGAGCCGGGCGCCGCACCAACCTGGGCCTGCTGGTCCTGCTCGCGCTCGCCGGCGTCACCGGGCTGCTCGCCTTCGGCGTGGGCACGCCGCTGCCCTCCCGCGTGGTCGCCGTCGCACACGGCGCCGCGGGCCTGGGCCTGCTGCTGCTCGTGCCGTGGAAGTCCGTGGTCGTGCGCCGGTCCCGGGGCCGCACCCGCGGGCGGCGCGACCCGGCGGTCGCCTGGGCGCTGGCCGGGCTCACCGCGCTCACCGTGGCCACCGGGGTGCTGCACGGCGTCGCCGGCACCACCGTCGGCGGCGTCGGGGTGCTGCAGGTGCACGTCGCCGCGGGGGTGGCGACCGGGCTCGTGGTGGTGCTGCACGCGGTCGGCAGCCGGCAGCGGCCGCGGCGCACCGACGCCTCCCGGCGGGCGCTGCTGCAGACCGGCGGCCTCGCGGCCGGGTCGCTCGCGCTGTGGGCGGGGCTGGAGGGCGTCCTGCGGCTGACCGGCGCGCCGGGCGCCCGGCGGCGGGCCACCGGCTCGCACGAGCGCGGCAGCGGCGACCCGGCCGCCATGCCGGTGACCCAGTGGTTCACCGACGCCGTGCCCGACGAGCCCGGGCGCACGCTCGACCTGGTCGCCGGTGGGCGCACCACCGCGCTGCGGGTCGCCGCCCTCGACCGCGGCGACACCGTCACCGCCGTCCTCGACTGCACCGGCGGCTGGTACGCCGAGCAGGAGTGGCGCGGCGTGCGGCTGGACCGGCTGCTGGCCGGCACCGGCCTGCCGCCGGGCGGCAGCGTCGACGTCGTCAGCGTCACCGGGTACCGCCGGCGGCTGCCGCTGGCCGACGCCGGGTCGCTCCTGCTGGCCACGCACTGCGCCGGGGAGCGGCTGTCGGCGGGCCACGGGGCGCCGGTGCGGCTGGTGGCGCCGGGCCGGCGCGGCTACTGGTGGGTCAAGTGGGTGGCGCGGGTGGAGGTGGTCGACGCGCCGTGGTGGCTGCAGCCCCCGGTGCCCCTCCAGTAGGCCGCCGCCGGTCGGGCGTCAGAGCGTGGCGAGCCAGTTGGTGAGCAGCTGCGCACCGGCGTCGCCGCTCTTCTCCGGGTGGAACTGGGTGGCCGACAGCGCGCCGTTCTCCACCCCGGCCACGAACCGGTCGCCGTGCTCGGCCCAGGTCACCTTCGGCGGCGCCAGCGGGCCGGGGCGGCCGTCCTGGCCGAGAGGGAACTCCCGCACGCCGTAGGAGTGCACGAAGTAGAAGCGCTCGTCGGCGATCCCGTCGAACAGCACGGTGTCCTCGGGGGCGGAGACGGTGTTCCAGCCCATGTGCGGCAGCACCGGCGCCTCCAACGCCTCCACGGTGCCGGGCCACTCGCCGCAGCCCTCGGCGTCGTGGCCGTGCTCGACGCCGTGCTCGAAGAGCACCTGCATGCCCACGCAGATGCCGAGCACCGGGCGCCCGCCGGCCAGCCGGCGGCCGATGGTGCGCGGCCCGTCGACGGCGCGCAGCTCCTGCATGCAGTGCGCGAACGCCCCGACGCCGGGCACGACGAGGCCGTCGGCGTCGAGCGCGGCCTGCCGGTCGGCGGTGACGGTGACGTCGGCGCCGACGCGGGTCAGCGCCCGCTCCGCCGACCGCAGGTTGCCCGAGCCGTAGTCGAGGACGACCACCTTCTTCACGTCAGCCACGGTACGTGGAAGGCGCCGGGCGCCCGCCGGGATTCCCGGGCGTCCAGGGCAGCACGGTGAGCTCCGGCCACACCGACCGCCAGCGGGCGGCCTTGGCCTCGTAGACCTCCCGCGGCGCGGGGCTGGCCGGGTTGGGGCGGACGACGAGGCCGAGCAGGTCGCCGAGGCCGAACGGCGCGTACAGCCGCGGCCGGCCGTCCTCGACCGTCACGGCGACCGCGCAGCACGGCGCGGCGAAGACGTCGACGGCGTCGGTGCACGAGCGGAACGGCGCGGGCGGCGCGGCGCCGAAGCGGCCGGCGTACCAGAGGTGTACCCGCGCCTGGTTGCGGATCTCGACCGGCACGGCCACGTCGGCGAACAGCTCCGCCCCGCGGCGGATGACCGCGTCCTCGGCGTCCCAGGACGGGTCGTCGTCCCAGTAGGAGAGGTCGGCGTCGCGGATGCCGGTGCCCGGCGGGCGGCCGGTGAGCCCGTTCCACGCCGTCTGGAACAGCAGCCCCGCGGTCAGCCACCACTCCCCCGCGCCGAGCGCGGGCGCCCGCTCGAGCACCGCGGCCACCGTCGGGTCGCCGAGCACGAGGCCGAGGAACCGGTCGGCGTCGCTCAGACGAGCCTCAGGATCCCCGAGGCGGTGGCCAGCAGGGCGGCCACCAGCAGGACGAGCGCGAAGAACACCTGCGGGCCGGTGCGGCCCCGGGTGTCGTGGTCGGCCCGCCAGATGCTCCACGCCCCGCCGAGGAGGAACCCGCCGAGGACGACGAGGACGACGCCGAAGTTCACCTAGAGCGCGCCCTTGGTGGAGGGCACGCCGGTGATCCGCGGGTCGAGCGCGACGGCGGTGCGCAGTGCCCGGGCCAGGGCCTTGAACTGGCCCTCGACGATGTGGTGGGCGTCGCGGCCGGCGTAGAGCACGCGCACGTGCAGGGTGATCCGCGCGTTGAAGGCGAAGGACTCCAGCACGTGCTTGGTGAGCGACGTCGGGTAGTCCGGGCCGATCATCGGCGTCATGGTCTCGGGCTCGGCGTGCACGAAGTACGGCCGGCCGGAGAGGTCGACCGCGGCCTGCACGAGCACCTCGTCCATCGGGATCGTGGCGTCGCCGTAGCGGGTGATGCCCTTCTTGTCGCCCAGCGCCTCGGCGAACGCCTGGCCGAGGGCGATGGCGACGTCCTCCACCGTGTGGTGGGCGTCGATGTGCAGGTCGCCGTCGGCCTGCACGGTGAGGTCGATGCCGCTGTGCTTGGACAGCGCCGTCAGCATGTGGTCGTAGAAGCCGACGCCGGTGCTGATCGAGCTCTTCCCGGTGCCGTCGAGGTCGAGCTCGACGACCAGCTTGGTCTCGCTGGTGGCGCGCTCCACGCGGGCGGTACGACTCATGGCTGTCAGTCTCCCAGGCGGTGCTCGGGGGCCACCTCACCCAGGGCGGTGAGGAAGGCGTCGGTCTCGGCGGGCGTGCCGGCGGTGACCCGCAGCCAGCCGGGGATGCCGACGTCGCGGACGAGGACGTCGTGCGCCAGCAGCGCCTTCCAGGCGGCGGACGCGTCGGCGAACCGGCCGAAGAGGACGAAGTTGGCGTCGCTGGGCACGCTGGTCAGGCCGAGGGAGGGCAGCGCGGCGACGATCCGGTCGCGCTGCTCCTTGACCGCGTCGACGGTGGCCAGCAGCGCGTCGGTGTGGGCCAGCGCGGCGCGCGCGGCGGCCTGGGTCAGCGAGGACAGGTGGTAGGGCAGCCGGACCAGCTGCACCGCGTCGACGACGGCCGGGTCGGCGGCGAGGTAGCCCAGCCGCAGGCCGGCCATCCCGAAGGCCTTGCTCATCGTGCGGCTGACCACCAGCCGCGGGCGGCCGGGCAGCAGGCCCAGCGCCGAGGGCGTGCCGGTGCGGGCGAACTCCGCGTAGGCCTCGTCGACGACGACCACGCCCTCGGTGGCGTCGTACAGCCGCTCGATCGTCTCCAGCGCGACCGCCGTGCCCGTGGGGTTGTTGGGGCTGGTCACGAAGACGACGTCGGGGCGCACCTCGCGCACCTGCGCGACGGCGGCCTCGGCGTCGATGGTGAAGTCCGCGCGGCGGTGCCCGTCGACCCACCCCGTGCCGGTGCCGGCGGAGATGATCGGGTGCATCGAGTAGGACGGCGTGAAGCCCAGCGCGGTGCGCCCGGCGCCGCCGAAGGCCTGCAGCAGCTGCTGCAGCACCTCGTTGGAGCCGTTGGCCGCCCACACCTGCGCCAGCTCGACGCGGTCCCCGCCGCGGGAGAGGTAGGCCGCGAGGTCGGTGCGCAGCGCGACGGCGTCGCGGTCGGGGTAGCGGTTGAGCTCCAGCGCGGCGTGCCCGAGCGCCTCCCCGAGGCTCGCGAGCAGCTCCGCGGGCAGCGGGTGCGGGTTCTCGTTGGTGTTGAGCCGGTGCGTGACCTGCAGCTGCGGGGCGCCGTAGGGCGTGCGGCCGCGCAGCTCCGGCCGCAGCGGCAGCTCGTCGACCGACGTCCGCGGAGCGGCCGTCACGGCGTCTGCCGCACCCGGACGGCGGCCGCGTGCGCGGGCAGGTCCTCGGCGTGGGCGAGCGCGTCGACGTGGCCGGCCACCTCGGCGAGGGCCTGCTCGTCGTACTCGACGAGGTGGATGCCGCGCAGGAACGACTGCACCGACAGGCCGCTGGAGTGCCGGGCGCAGCCGCCGGTGGGCAGCACGTGGTTGGACCCGGCGATGTAGTCGCCGAGCGACACCGGCGACCAGGCGCCGACGAACACCGCGCCGGCGTTGCGCACCCGCAGTGCCACCGCGCGGGCGTCCCGGGTCTGGATCTCCAGGTGCTCGGCGGCGTAGGCGTCGACCACCGCGAGGCCGGCGTCGACGTCGTCGACCAGCACGATCCCCGACTGGCTGCCGTCGAGGGCGGTGAGGATGCGCTCGGAGTGCTTGGTGGCCGCCACCTGGGCGGGCACCAGGTCGAGGACGGCGTCGGCCAGCTGCTCGCTGGTGGTGACCAGGACCGCGCCGGCCAGCGGGTCGTGCTCGGCCTGGCTGATGAGGTCGGCGGCGACGTGCACCGGGTCGGCGGTGTCGTCGGCGAGGATCGCGACCTCGGTGGGGCCGGCCTCGGAGTCGATGCCGATGAGCCCGCGCAGCAGCCGCTTGGCGGCGGTCACGTAGACGTTGCCGGGGCCGGTGACCATGTCGACGGGCTCGCAGGAGCCCGCGCCGTAGCCGAACACGGCGATGGCCTGGGCGCCGCCGACGGCGTGCACCTCGGTGACGCCGAGCAGCGCGCACGCGGCCAGCACGCCGGGGTCGGGCAGGCCGCCGTGGTCGCGCTGCGGCGGGGAGGCGACGGCGATCGACTCGACGCCGGCGATCTGCGCCGGGACGACGTTCATGACCACGCTGGACAGCAGCGGGGCGAGCCCGCCGGGCACGTAGAGGCCGACGCGGCGCACCGGCACCCAGCGCTCGGTGACCGTGCCGCCGCGCACGACCTGGGTGGTGACGTCGGTGCGGGCCTGGTCGGCGTGCACCTTCCGCACCCGGGCGATGGACTCCTCCAGCGCGGCGCGGACCTCCGGGGCCAGGCCGTCGAGCGCCGCCTGGATCGCCGCCGGCGGGACGGTGAAGTCCTCGGCGTCGACGCCGTCGAGGCGGGCGGTGATCTCCCGGACCGCCTGGGCGCCGCGGAGGCGCACGTCCTCGCACAGCGGCCGGACGGTGGCCAGGACCGAGTCGATGTCGGTGGCCGCGCGCGGCAGCAGGCCGGCCAGGTCGCGGACCCCCGGCAGCGCGGATCCGCGCAGGTCGATGCGGGCGAGCACGGGCGGGCCTCCGGGGGCGCGACGGGGAGCGGACGACCTCCCAGGGTAGTCGGGGCGGATCGGCCTCCTCGCCGGAGCGCCCGGGCCCCCGGCCGCCCGTAGGCTCCGGCCCGTGGGTGACCTCGTCCCGCTGTTCCCGCTCGGGACGCCGCTGTTCCCGGGGATCGTGCTGCCGCTGCACGTCTTCGAGCCGCGCTACCGGGCCCTGGTGCGCGACCTGCTGGCGCTGCCCGAGGGCGGCGAGCGGCGGTTCGGCGTGGTGGCCATCCGCCAGGGCTGGGAGGTCGAGCGGGTGGCGCCGGCCGAGGCGCTCTACGACGTCGGCTGCACCGCGCTGCTGCAGGCGGTGCGCCCGCAGCCCGACGGCGGCTTCCGGATCGTCGCGGTCGGCGGCGAGCGGTTCCGGCTGCTGGACGTCGTCGTCGGGGAGGACCCGCCCTACCTGCAGGCCGAGGTCGAGTGGCTCGCCGACGAGGAGGCCGCCGAGGAGGCGGCGGGCGACCGCGAGGAGGTCCTCGACGAGCCGGCCGACAGCGCCGCCCCGGGGCCCGACCAGCTCGACGAGGGGCTGGTGGCCGCGGCGGCGCGCGGGTCGCTGGGGCTGCTCGAGCGCGGCGTGGGCGACCTGTTCACCCGGTACGTGACCGCCGTCGCCGGGCTGCAGGCCGGCCTCGACGGCGAGGAGGTGGGCCGGGCGGCGGAGCTGGCCGGCGCCGGGGAGGACCCGACGGGTGCCGCGGCGCTGCTGGAGGCGGTGGCCGGCGACCCGCGGGCGCTGTCCTACCTGGTGGCCTCCGCGGCGCTGCTCACCACCGAGGACCGGCAGGCGCTGCTGGCGGAGTCGGCCACCCGGCGGCGGCTGGCCACCGAGAGCCGGATGCTGCGCCGCGAGCTGACGCTGCTGGAGACCGTCGGCGCGGTGCCGGCGGCGCTGCACCAGTTCGCGGGCGAGACCAGCCTGAACTAGCGGCCGGGAGCCTCCGGGGACGGCCCGTCCCGGCCGGCGTCGTCCCGGCCGGCGTCGTCCCGGCCGAGGTCGTCGCGGGAGGAGAACAGCGCCGCGACGACATAGACCGCCAGCGCGACGAACGGGCCCACCGCGAGCCCGGGCAGCGAGGACAGCTGCAGGCCGGTGGTCACCCGGGCGCCGACGTCGGCCAGCTGCTCGGCCGTCGGGCCGGGCGCGAGCAGCCCCCCCAGCTGCCAGGCCAGCAGCCCGGCGACGGCGGTGCCGGCCGCGGTGGCCACCACCGTGGCGACGCCGCGGCGCCGGCGCATCGCCCACGCGACAGCACCGGCCAGCAGGCCGAGGCCCGCGAGCACCAGCACGAGCACGCCGTCGTCGGCCACCAGCAGCTCCGGCGAGGGCCGGCCCACCGGCACCGCGCCGCCCTCGACGACGTCGAACTCCGCGCGCGGGGCCAGCCACACCCACAGCAGCCCGGCCGGCAGACCGCACAGCGCCAGCGCGCAGCCCCAGGCGATCGCGCCGCGCAGGTCGGCGCGGGCCTCGGCCACCCACCGTCCGGCGGCCGGGCGCGCGGCGGCCGGCGCCTCCGCGAGGGACGCGGCGGCGTGCCCGGCCGTGCTTCCGGCCGCGTGCCCGGCGTGCCCGGACAGGGGTCCTACGCCGGCCGCGGGCACCGGACCGGGGTACGGGCCGTCGGGGAGCGGCGCGGGGCTGGTCACGGCACCCAGTGAACCCCGCTCGCCGCCGGGCCCGCCGCCGGGGGCGGGCCCGGCCGGGCTCACCCGCGGCTCACAGCAGGGCGACGCTGGTGGGCCCGAGCAGCGCCTTGATGTCGCCCATCAGGGCCGTGCTGGGGCGCACCCGCAGCCCCTGGTCCAGCCGCAGCACCGTCTCCCGGCCGCCGTTCACCAACTTCAGGTGGACCTCGGTGGTGCCCGGGTGGCTGCCCAGCACCTCGCGCAGCCGCTCCACCACCGGCGGGGTGCAGCGGGCCGCGGCCATCTGCACCATCACCGGGCCGCGCGGGCCCTCGGTGAGCTCGGGGATCGTCACCTCGGAGCCGAACAGCGAGGGCTGGTCGTCGCGCCGGCTGATCCGGCCCTTGACCACGACGATCTGGTCGCGGACGACCTTCTCCGACACCTCGGCCCACGTCTTCGGGAAGAACAGCACCTCGATGCCGGACTCGAGGTCCTCCAGCGTGGCGATCGCCCAGGGCGCGCCCTGCTTGTTCGTCCGCGGCGAGACCCCGGTGAGGATGCCGGCGATCGTCACGTTGGCGCCGTCCTCGACCCCGCCGGCGTTGATCTCCGCGATCGGGGTGTCGGCGTTGGCGGCGAGCACGTGCTCCACGCCGTGCAGCGGGTGGTCGGAGACGTAGAGGCCGAGCATGTCGCGCTCGAACACCAGCCGCTCGGACTTCGACCAGTCCGCCGTCGGGACGGCGATGTCCAGCGCGCCGCCGAACGGGTCGTCGGCGCCACCCTCGTCGCCGAAGCTGCCGAACAGGTCGAACTGGCCCTCGGCCTCCTTGCGCTTGAGCGACATGGCGGCGTCGACGGCCTGGGCGTGGATCGCGGCGATCCCCTGCCGCGAGTGGCCGAGGGAGTCGAAGGCGCCGGCCTTGGCGAGGGACTCGATGACCTTCTTGTTGCAGGCCACCGTGTCGATCTTGCGCATGAAGTCGGCGAAGTCCTTGAACGCGCCCTTCTCCTCGCGCGCCCGCACGATCGAGTCGACGACGTTGGTGCCCACGTTGCGCACCGAGGCCAGGCCGAAGCGGATGTCGGTGCCGACGGCGGTGAAGTCCCACGAGGACTCGTTGACGTCGGGCGGGAGCACCTTGATGCCCATGCGCCGGCACTCGGCCAGGTAGATGGGCCGGCGGTCCTTGTCGTCGCCGACGCTGGTGAGCAGGCCGGCCATGTACTCGGCCGGGTAGTTCGCCTTGAGGAACGCCGTCCAGTAGCTGACCAGCCCGTAGGCGGCCGAGTGGGCCTTGTTGAAGGCGTAGTCGGCGAACGGGACGAGGATGTCCCACAGCGTCTTGACCGCCGCCGGGGAGAACCCGTTGGCCACCATGCCGGCCTCGAAGCCGACGAACTCCGCGTCGAGGACCGACTTCTTCTTCTTGCCCATCGCACGGCGCAGCAGGTCGGCCTTGCCGAGCGAGTACCCGGCGACCTTCTGCGCGATGGCCATGACCTGCTCCTGGTACACGATCAGGCCGTACGTGCCGCCCAGGATCTCCTCGAGCGGCTCGGCCAGCTCGGGGTGGATCGGCGTGATCTCCTGCTGGCCGTTCTTGCGCAGCGCGTAGTTGGTGTGCGAGTTCGCGCCCATCGGGCCCGGGCGGTAGAGCGCGCCGACGGCGGAGATGTCCTCGAAGTTGTCCGGCCGCATGAGCCGCAGCAGCGAGCGCATCGGGCCGCCGTCGAACTGGAAGACGCCGAGGGTGTCGCCGCGGGCCAGCAGCTCGTAGGTGGCCTTGTCGGTGAGGTCCTTGCTGATCTCGTCGAGGTCGATCGGCTCCTTGCCGTTCGCGACGATGTTGCGCAGCGCGTCGTCGATGACCGTGAGGTTGCGCAGGCCCAGGAAGTCCATCTTGAGCAGGCCGAGCGTCTCGCAGGTCGGGTAGTCGAACTGCGTGATGATCGCGCCGTCGGCCTCCCGGCGCATGATCGGGATCGAGTCGATCAGCGGGTAGCGGCCGATGATGACGCCGGCGGCGTGCACGCCCCACTGGCGCTTCAGGCCCTCGAGCTTGCGGGCCTGGTCGACCACCTCGGCCGCGCCCGGGTCGGACTCGTAGCGGGCGCGGAACTCCGCGGCCTCCTTGTAGCGCGGGTGCGCCGGGTCGAAGACGCCCGACAGCGGGATGCCCTTGCCCATGACGTCCGGCGGCATGAGCTTGGTCAGCTCGTCGCCCACCGAGTAGGGCCGGTCGAGCACCCGGGCGGCGTCCTTGATCGCGGCCTTGGCCTTGATGGTGCCGTAGGTGACGATCTGGCTGACCCGCTCCTCGCCGTACTTCTGCGAGACGTACTGGATGACCTCGCCGCGGCGGCGGTCGTCGAAGTCGATGTCGACGTCGGGCATCGAGACGCGCTCGGGGTTGAGGAACCGCTCGAAGATCAGCCCGTGCGCCAGCGGGTCGAGGTCGGTGATGCCCATGACGTAGGCGGCCAGGGAGCCCGCGGCCGAGCCACGGCCGGGACCGACGCGGATGCCGTTGTCCTTGGCCCAGTTGATGAAGTCGGCGACCACGAGGAAGTACCCCGGGAAGCCCATCTGCGTGATGATCCCGACCTCGTAGTCGGCCTGCTTGCGCACGTGGTCGGGGATGCCGTTCGGCCAGCGCTTGTGCAGTCCGCGCTCGACCTCCTTGACGAACCAGGAGGTCTCGTCCTCCCCCGGCGGCAGCGGGAAGCGCGGCATGAGGTCGGCGCCCTCGGTGAAGGTCACCTCGCACTGCTCGGCGATCAGCAGCGTGTTGTCGCAGGCCGACCTCAGGTCACCGGGGAACAGCGCGCGCATCTCGGCGGCGCTCTTCAGGTAGTAGCCGTCGCCGTTGAACTTGAAGCGGTTGGGCTCGTTGAGCCGCGAGCCGGTCTGGATGCACAGGAGCGCGTCGTGTGCCTCGGCGTCCTCCTTGTGCGTGTAGTGGAGGTCGTTGGTGGCCAGCAGCGGGATGCCGAGGTCCTTGGCGATCTCCAGCAGCGCCGGGCGGGTCTTCTGCTCGATCGACAGACCGTGGTCCATCAGCTCGGCGTAGAAGTTCTCCTTCCCGAAGATGTCCTGGAAGTCCGCCGCCGCCTGGCGGGCGCGGTCGTGCTTGCCCGCGCGCAGCCACATGTTGACCTCGCCCGAGGGGCAGCCGGTCGTGGCGATCAGGCCCTTGCCGTAGCGCTCGAGCAGGTCGCGGTCGAAGCGCGGCTTGCGGTACTGGCCCTCGAGGCTCGCCAGCGAGGAGATGCGGAAGAGGTTGTGCATCCCCTCGGTGGTGCGGGCCAGCAGCGTCATGTGGGTGTACGCCGCCTTGCCGCGGTTGGACCCGCCGTCGCCCTCCTCGTCGATCAGCTTGTCGCCGAAGTCGTAGGGCGCGCGGTCGAAGCGCGAGCCGGGCGTGTAGTAGCCCTCCATGCCGATGATCGGCTTCACGCCGGCGGCGTTGGCCTGCTTGTAGAAGTCGTAGGCGCCGAACACGTTGCCGTGGTCGGTCATCGCCAGCGCCGGCATGCCCTGCTCGGCGGCGGCCTTCGTGACCTCGGGCAGCTTCGCCGCCCCGTCGAGCATCGAGTACTCGGTGTGTACGTGCAGGTGCACGAACGAGTCGTTGCCCTGGGCGGCTGTGCTGCTCACGGGGGTGCGGTGCTCCTCACGGGTCGTGCTGGCCCGGCCGTCGGGTGCTCCGGCGGGCGACCGGCGGGGAAGACCGGGCGGTGCGGTGCAGGCGCGGACGGTGCCGGCCGGGCGACCGGCGCGGGCCCGGGCCGGTCCCCCGATCCTCGCACCGGGTTCGTTCTACGCCGAGGGTCTGACAGGACGTGTCTCGGCCGGGCGGGTCGCCCCCGTCACAGCGGCTGCTCCAGCGCGCGCCGCATCGTCACGTGCACGATCCCGGCCTCCTCGTACTCGCCGCCCACCGCGGTGTAGCCGGCCCGCTCGTAGAAGCCGCGGGCGGTGACCTGCGCGTGCAGCTCCACCTCGGTCAGGCCCCGCGCCAGGGCCTCGCGGTGCAGCACGCCGAGCACCGCGGCGCCGTACCCGCCGCCGCGCGCGCCGGCGTCGACCGCCATCCGGCCGATCGCCGCCCGCCCGTCGCGCTCGAGCAGCCGCCCGGTGGCCACCACCCGCCCGGCGCCGTCCCGCGCGACGGCGTGCACCGCGGTCGCGTCGGCGGCGTCCTGCTCGATCTCCGGCGGCACGCCCTGCTCCTCGACGAAGACCCGGGTGCGCAGCGCCACCACCTCGGGCCAGTCGGCCGCCGTCGCCACCGCCGCGGTCGGCCGGCTCACGCGGGCGCTCCCCCGGCCGGCCGCCGGCCGCGGCGCGTCCCGGGCAGCGGCGTGCCGCCCGGCAGCGCCGACTCGGGCACCAGCAGGAAGCGCAGGTCGACGGCGGCGTGCAGCAGCACCGGCAGCAGCAGCGACCCGGTCTCCAGGTAGAGGCCCGCGAACACCGCCCCGAGGACGCCGGTGAGCACCACGCCGGGCAGGCCCTGGTAGGCGTGCGCCAGCCCGAAGGCCAGGGCGCCGACGGCCACGAGCACGACCTGCGGCACGTCGCCCGCGACCGCGGCCACCACCGCGAGGAAGAAGCCGCGGTAGAGCCACTCCTCGCACACCCCCGCCGTGACGCCGACCACGGAGAACAGCCGGCGCTCCGCGGGCGAGCGCGGCAGCAGCGCGAGCGTGGCGTGCCCGGCGGGCTCGGCGTGCCGCCCCCGGGTGGGCGGGGAGGTGCCCGGCCGGGGCTCCGCGGCTCGGGCGAGCGCGCCGGAGCGCAGCGCCCGCACCGAGGCCAGCGAGAGCAGCAGGACCAGCAGGGTCGCCGCCCCCGTGACCGGGCCCGGTAGCCCGGTGGGCCAGGCCAGCCCGACGGCGGCGGCGTCGACCCCCGGGGAGGACAGCCACAGGACCAGGGCGAGCAGCGCCAGCCCCCACTCGAGGACCAGCAGTCGCAGGTAGAACGACCGGCGCGCCGCCGGGTCGGTGCGCAGCCGCCCCTCGAACCGGCGGTGCAGCACGTGCCCGACCACCGGCTCGCCCGCCACCAGGTACCCGGCGACGACGACGGCCGACAGCGCGGCCGGGCCGAAGTCGGCGAGGGAGGCGGGCAGGTCGGTCACGGCTGCACGGTCACGGTCGCAAGGGTCACGGGTGCACGGTCACGGCGGGCGGGCGGCCCTCAGGACTCGGCGCGCAGGATCGCCAGGGCGCCGGCGAGGTCGGCCGGGTAGTCGCTGGTGAACTCGACCCAACGGCCGTCGGCGGGGTGGGCGAAGCCGAGCCGGACGGCGTGCAGCCACTGCCGCGAGACGCCCAGCCGGGCGGCCAGCGTCGGGTCGGCGCCGTAGGTGGCGTCGCCGACGCAGGGGTGGCGCAGCGCCGAGAAGTGCACGCGGATCTGGTGGGTGCGGCCGGTCTCCAGGTGGATGTCGACCAGGCTGGCCGCCGCGAACGCCTCGATGACCTCGTAGTGGGTGACCGACGGGCGCCCGCCGCTCACCACCGCGAACTTCCAGTCCGAGCGGGGGTGCCGGTCGATCGGGGCGTCGATCGTGCCGCGCGAGGGGTCGGGGTGGCCCTGCACCAGCGCGTGGTAGCCCTTGTCGACCGTGCGCTCCTTGAACGCCGCCTTGAGCAGCGTGTAGGCCCGCTCGCTCTTGGCGACGACCATGAGCCCCGTCGTCGCGGCGTCCAGGCGGTGCACGATGCCCTGCCGCTCGGCCGCGCCGGAGGTGGAGATGCGGTAGCCGGCGGCGGCCAGGCCGCCGGAGACGGTGGGCCCGTCCCAGCCGGGGCTCGGGTGCGCGGCGACGCCGACGGGCTTGTCGACGACCACGACGTCGTCGTCGTCGTGGACGACGGTCAGGCCGGGCACGGGCTCCGGCGGCGGCGCCTCGCCCGGGGGCGGGGGCAGCTCGACCTCCAGCCAGCTGCCGCCGGTGAGCCGGTCGCCCTTGCCGCGGACGCGGCCGTCGACCCACACCCGCTCGGCGTCGGCGAGGTCGGCGGCGGCGGCGCGGGACAGGCCGAACAGCCGGGCCAGGCCCTGGTCGACGCGCTGGCCCTCGAGTCCGTCGGGCACCGGGAGGGCACGGTGCAGCCCGGGAGCGCTCACCGGTCCATCGTGACAGAGGGAGGACCCCCTCCTCCCTCCCCCTCGCAGGCTCGGGGCGGTGCCCGGGAGCGGGCCGCTCAGGAGGACGTGACCGCGCCGTCGCCGCGGTCGCGGCTGCGGGTGCCGTCGAACTCCACGCCGCGCAGCGCCAGGTAGGCCCCGAGCAGGCCGCCGACGACGATGCCCGAGTCGGCGACGTTGAAGATCGGGTAGAACTCCCCGTTCGGCGCGAACACCGACACGAAGTCGACGACGCCGCCGCGGAGGAAGCCGGGGTCGCGGAAGACGCGGTCCACGAGGTTGCCCAGCGCCCCGCCGAGCACCAGGCCCAGCGCCACGGCCCACGCGGTGGAGAACAGCCGCCGCGCCGCCCGGACGATCACCACGGCCACCACGGCGGCGATGAGCGTGAAGACGACGGTGAAGCCCTCGGCGAAGGAGAACGCGGCGCCGGTGTTGCGGGCGTGGGTGAGGTAGACCAGCCCGCCGAGCAGCCGGATGTTCTCGCCGCGGTCGATCGTGGCGACGACGAGCAGCTTGGTGGCGAGGTCGACGAGGAACAGCAGCGCCGCGAGGGTCAGCAGCAGCCGCGTGCGCGGCCGGCGGGCCGACGTCGCTCGGGCGGCGTCCTCGGGCTGCTCGCTCAGCGGGGCTCCTCGGTCGGGCCGGGCGCGGGCCGCCCGACGGGCCCGACGATAGTCGGCGGGACCCCGCCTCCCGGGCCGCCGCGCGGCCCCCGGGGATGCGCTCCGGAGCGGTACCGGTCCCCCCGGGTGACGGAGCTCATGCTGGGGTAGACGAATCTCACACCCCGCCGATGACGTCTCCGCGCGCCGATCGGCCGATCGTCGGAGGTGGCGCACGTCCCCCGGCAGGAAGGCAGTCGTGTCCCCCGACCTCGGTTCAGCAACCGACCCTGACGTAGTCCTCGTCGGCGGCGGCATCATGAGCGCGACCCTCGCGTCGCTGCTCGGCGTCGTCGCGCCGGAGTGGAGCATCACCGTCTTCGAGTCCGCGGACGCGGTCGCCGGCGAGAGCTCGGACGCCTGGAACAACGCCGGCACCGGCCACGCGGCGCTGTGCGAGCTCAACTACACGCCCGCCGGGGCCGACGGCCGGGTCGACACGACCAAGGCCCGCACCATCAACGAGCAGTTCATGGTGTCCCGGCAGTTCTGGTCGCACCTGGTGCGCACGGGCCTGACCGGCTCGCCCAAGGACTTCATCTCCCCGGTCCCGCACGTCAGCTTCGTGACCGGCGAGGACGGCCGCCGCTACATGCGCGCCCGCCACCAGGCGCTGTCGGCCGAGCCGCTGTTCGCGGGCCTCGAGTACACCGACGGCCACGCCGAGTTGCGCGACTGGGTGCCGCTGGTGATGGACGGCCGCGACCCGGCGCAGGTGGTCGCCGCGACCCGCTCGGTCGCCGGCACCGACGTCAACTTCGGCGAGCTCACCCGGCTGCTGCTCACCCAGGCCGAGGGCCGCGGCGTACAGGTGCACACCGGCCAGCGCGTCTCGGGCCTGGAGAAGCTCGACGACGGCCGGTGGAAGGTCACCGTCACCGACAAGCGGTCCGGCGAGGAGCGCTCGGTGCGCACCCGGTTCGTCTTCGTCGGCGCCGGCGGTGGCGCGCTGCCGCTGCTCCAGCGGGCCGCGATCCCCGAGATCCGCGGGTTCGGCGGTTTCCCGGTCAGCGGCCTGTTCCTGCGCACCCGCTCCCCCGAGCTGGTCACCCGCCACCAGGCCAAGGTCTACGGCCAGGCCGCCGTCGGCGCGCCGCCGATGTCGGTGCCGCACCTGGACCTGCGCCTGGTCGACGGCGAGTACTCGCTGCTGTTCGGCCCCTACGCCGGCTTCTCGCCGAAGTTCCTCAAGGCCGGCTCGATGTTCGACCTGCCGCTGTCGGTCAAGCCGAACAACCTCTCCTCGATGCTCGGCGTCGCCCGCACCGAGATGGCGCTGACGAAGTACCTGGTGACCGAGCTGCTGCAGTCGCGCGGCGCCCGGCACCGCACGCTGCTGGAGTTCGTCCCGCTGGCCGAGCAGGCCGACTGGGAGATGATCACCGCCGGGCAGCGGGTGCAGGTCATCAAGCGCGACCCGACGAGCGGCAAGGGCGTGCTGCAGTTCGGCACCGAGCTCATCGTGGGCGGCGACGGCACGATCGCCGGCCTGCTGGGCGCCTCCCCGGGCGCCTCGACGGCGGTCTCGGCGATGCTCACGCTGGTCCAGCGCGCGTTCCCCGAGCGGGTCGCGGCGAACCGGGCGGCGCTGGAGGAGGCGATCCCGTCCTACGGGCGCGACCTGTCCGCCGACCCCGGCCTGCTCGCCGCCGTCCGCGCGGACACGATGCAGACCCTCGAGCTCAACGGCTGACCGCCGCCGCGCCCGCACCGGCACGGGCACACGGCAGAGGCCCCCTCCGCTCCGGCGAGGGGGCCTCTGCCGTGTCGTCGTCCGCCGTGTCGCCCGGTGAGCGTCAGTCGGCCTCGCCGGCGGCGCCCTGCTCGCCGCGCCAGCTCGCCAGCCGGCCCGCCCGGCTGACCGCCCGCAGCCGCCGCTCGGCCTCGGCGCGGGAGGCCCGGGCGGACACCAGCAGCGCCTGGTCGCCGCGCATGAGGCGGGTGGTCTCGTCGGGCACGAACGACCGTCCGTCGCGGACGATGAGCACGACGGCGGCGTCCTCGGGCAGCCGGAGCTCCGGCAGGTAGACGCCGTGCAGCCGGGAGCCCGCGGGCACCCGCAGCTGCATGAGCTCGGCGTCGAGCTCCTCCAGCGGCGCGGACTCCACCTCGATCTCGCGCGGGGTCAGCGGCGCGGCGATGCCCAGCCGGCGGGCCACCCACGGCAGCGACGAGCCCTGCACCAGCGTGAAGACGACGACCAGCACGAAGACGGTGTCGAACACCGTGGTCGCCCGGGGGACGCCCGCGGTGAGCGGGAAGGTGGCCAGCACGATGGGCACCGCGCCCCGCAGTCCGGCCCAGGACACGAAGGCCTGCTGCGCCCACGGCATGCGGAACCAGACCAGGCTGGCCGCCACCGACAGCGGCCGGGCGACCAGAAGCAGCGCCCCGCCGACCAGCAGCGCCGGGCCGATCGCGTCGGGCAGCCGGCCCGGCGAGACGAGCAGACCGAGCAGCACGAACAGCCCGATCTGGGCGAGCGACGCCATGCCCTCGGCGAACCCGATCGTCACCGAGCGGTGCGGCAGCGCGGCGTTGCCGAGCACCAGCCCGCACAGGTAGACGGCGACGAAGCCCGAGGCGTGCAGCAGCGACGCCGAGGCGAACGCCAGCACGCACAGCGCCAGGGTGGCCAGCGGGTAGAACCCCGACAGCGGCAGCGCCGACCGGCGCAGCAGCCACGCGCCGGCCGCGCCGAGGACCAGCCCGAGGACCGCGCCGCCCGCGAGCTCGGCCAGCACCACCACCGCGGTCAGCCACCAGGCGTCGGTCTCGCCGCCGGTGAGGACGTCCGAGAGGACGGCGACGAGCAGGATGACCGGGGCGTCGTTGAGGCCGGACTCGACCTCCAGGGCCGCCACCATCCGCCGCGGCAGCGGCAGCCGGCGCAGGGTCGCGAACACCGCGGCGGCGTCGGTGGAGCTGACGACGGCGCCCAGCAGCAGGGCGAAGGGCCAGTCCAGGCCGAGCAGCCACACGGCGATCGCCGCGGTCGTGGCGATGCTGACCACGACGCCGACCGTCGACAGCGCCAGCCCCGGGCCCACCGCCCGCCGGACGTCGGCCCAGCGGGTGGTCAGCCCGCCCTCGGCGAGGATGACGACGAGCGCGGCGACGCCGAGGGTCTGGGTGAGGGCGACGTCCTCGAACTGGATGCCCAGCCCGCTCTCCCCCAGCGCCACCCCGAGCGCCAGGTAGAGCAGCAGGCTGGGCAGCCCGAGGCGGTCGGCCACACGCAGGGCGACGGCGGCCACCAGCACCACCAGCGCGCCGACGGCCAGGGCGACGGTGACCGTGGTGTTCACCGCCCGCCCCCGATCACGGGGGCAGTGTCCCGTACCCAGGTGTCGCGGCCGTTGCCCCGCCGGATCGCGCTCGACGGCTCGGGGACAATGGGCGTGTGAGTTCTGTCTTCCGTGCGCTGCCACCCCAGGTCGACCTGCCCGCGCTGGAGCAGGACGTGCTGCGCCGCTGGGAGGACGCCGACGTCTTCGCCCGCTCGCTGGCCGCCACCGAGGGCCGGCCGCAGTGGGTGTTCTACGAGGGCCCGCCCACCGCCAACGGCCGCCCGGGCACCCACCACATCGAGGCCCGCGCGTTCAAGGACGTCTTCCCGCGCTTCAAGACGATGCAGGGCTGGCACGTGCCCCGCCGCGCCGGCTGGGACTGCCACGGCCTGCCGGTCGAGATCGCCGTCGAGCAGGAGCTCGGCTTCGCCGGCAAGCCCGACATCGAGCGCTACGGCATCGCGGAGTTCAACGCCCGCTGCCGGGAGTCCGTCGAGCGCCACGTCGGCGACTTCTCCGCGCTGACCCGCCGCATGGGCTACTGGGTCGACATGTCCACCGCCTACTGGACGATGGACCCCTCCTACATCGAGAGCGTCTGGTGGTCGCTCAAGCAGGTCTTCGGCAAGGGGCTGCTCGTCGAGGACCACCGCGTGGCGCCCTACTGCCCGCGCTGCGGCACCGGGCTGTCCGACCACGAGGTCGCCCAGGGGTACGAGTCGATCACCGACCCGTCGGTGTACGTGCGGCTCCCGGTCACCGACGGCGAGTGGGCCGGCCGGGCCGACCTGCTGGTCTGGACGACGACGCCGTGGACGCTGCCGTCGAACACCGCCGTCGCGGTCAACCCCGACGTGACCTACGTCGTCGCCCGGCGCGGGGACGACACCCTCGTCGTCGCCGAGCCGCTGCTCGGCGCGGTCTTCGGCGACCTCGACGACGTCGAGGTGCTCGCCCGCACGCAGGGCCGCGAGTGGGAGCGCACGCACTACCGGCGCCCGTTCGAGCTGGTCGACTTCCCCGAGGGGGAGGACGCGCACTACGTCGTCCTGGCCGACTACGTCACCACCGACGACGGCACGGGGCTGGTGCACCAGTCCCCCGCGTTCGGTGCCGACGACCTCGCCGTCTGCCGCGCCTACGGCCTGCCGGTGGTCAACCCGATCGACGCCTCGGGCCACTTCCTGCGCGAGGTGCCGCTGGTGGGCGGGCGGTTCTTCAAGGCCGCCGACGACGAGCTCGTCGTCGACCTGCAGTCCCGCGGGGTGCTGTGGCGCGAGCAGCGCTACGAGCACAGCTACCCGCACTGCTGGCGCTGCCACACGCCGCTCATGTACTACGCGCAGCCGTCCTGGTACATCCGCACCAGCGCGGTCAAGGACCAGCTGCTCGCCGAGAACGAGAAGACGTCCTGGCACCCCGAGACCATCCAGTGGGGCCGCTACGGCGACTGGCTGAACAACAACGTCGACTGGGCGCTGTCCCGCGACCGCTACTGGGGCACGCCGCTGCCGATCTGGCGCAACGACGCCGACCCGTCGCGGATGGTCGTCGTCGGCTCGCTCGCCGAGCTCTCGGAGCTGGCCGGGCGCGACCTCGCCGACCTCGACCCGCACCGCCCGTTCATCGACGAGGTGACCTTCACCCTCGACGGCGAGGAGGGCACCTACCGGCGGGTGCCGCAGGTGATCGACGCCTGGTACGACTCCGGCTCGATGCCCTTCGCCCAGTGGGGCGCGCCGCACCGCAACAACGAGCAGTTCGAGGCCGCCTACCCGGCCCAGTTCATCTGCGAGGCGATCGACCAGACCCGCGGCTGGTTCTACTCGCTCATGGCCGTCGGCACGCTCGTGTTCGGGAAGAACTCCTACGAGGACGTGCTGTGCCTGGGCCACATCCTGGCCGAGGACGGCCGGAAGATGAGCAAGCACCTGGGCAACATCCTCGAGCCGATCCCGCTGATGGACCGGCACGGCGCCGACGCCGTCCGCTGGTTCATGCTCGCCGGCGGCTCGCCGTGGTCGGCGCGGCGGGTCGGGCACGAGACGCTGTCCGAGGTGGTCCGCAAGGTCCTGCTGACCTACTGGAACACCGCGAGCTTCTTCACCCTCTACGCCGAGACCAACGGCTGGGGTGGGCCGGGTGGCGATGGGGCGTCCCCCGCCCCGGCGCGGGCGGAGCGCTCGCTGCTCGACCGCTGGGCCCTGGCGGAGCTGGCCGCCGTCACCGAGGGCGTCACCGCGGCGCTGGAGGCCTTCGACACCCAGGGCGCGGGCAGGCTGCTCGCCTCGTTCGTCGACGACCTGTCCAACTGGTACGTCCGCCGCTCGCGCCGTCGCTTCTGGGACGGCGACCCGGCTGCGCTGGCCACGCTGCACGAGGTGCTCGACGGGCTGACCCGGCTCATGGCCCCGTTCTGCCCGTTCGTCACCGACGAGGTGTGGACGCGGGTGGTCCGCCCCGGTCTCGGGGACGACGCCCCCGACTCGGTGCACCTCGCGTCCTGGCCGGCCGTCGACGCCGACGCCCGCGACCCCGAGCTGGTCGCACAGGTGGACCTGGTGCGCCGGCTGGTCGAGCTGGGCCGCGCGGCCCGCACCTCGGCGAAGGTGCGCACCCGCCAGCCGCTGGCCCGCGCGCTGGTCGCCGCCCCCGGCTGGTCGGCGCTGGCCCGGGACCTGGTGGCCGAGGTGGCCGACGAGCTCAACGTGGCCGAGCTCGCCGAGCTGGGCGCCGTCGGCGGTGACCTCGTCGACGTGAGCGTGAAGGTCGACTTCCGCGCCGTCGGCCGGCGGCTGGGCAAGCAGGTGCAGGCGGTGGCGAAGGCCGTGGCCGCGGCCGACGCCGCCGACCTGGTGGCCGCCTACCGGGCCGGGACGGCGACCGTCGACGTCGACGGCGAGGCGGTGCCGCTGGCCGAGGGCGACCTCGTGGTCACCGAGACGCCGCGCGAGGGGTGGACCGTGGCCAGCGCCGGCGGGCTCACCGTCGCGCTGGACCTGACGCTCACCCCCGAGCTGGAGCGCGCCGGGCTGGTGCGCGAGGCGGTGCGGCTGGTGCAGGAGGCCCGCAAGAACGCCGGGCTGGCCGTCAGCGACCGGATCGCGCTGTGGTGGACCGCCGAGGGCCCGATGGCCGAGGCGCTCACCGAGCAGGGCGAGGCGCTGGCCGGCGAGGTGCTGGCCACCGCGGTGCACGCCGGCGCGGCCGGCGAGGGTCCCGGCGTCGAGGGGCCCGACGGCTCCCGTTTCTGGCTCGCCCGCGCCTGACGCCGGGACGCGGCACGATCAGGCCGCCTGATCGTGCCGCGTCCTGGCTCACGGCCGGCGGTGCGCCAGGACGCGCTGGGGTGACCCAGGACGCGCCGCGGTGAGCTCGGACGGGTGCGGGCTCAGCCCCGCCGGGCGGCGCGGCGGGCGCGCTCGGCATCGGCCAGGAACCGGTCGGGGCCGCAGCGCGCGCACGGGGTGAACCCGTCGGTGCGCGCCTCGTCCACCGGCAGCGGGATCGTCTCCCGCCCGGCCAGCCAGGGGCAGTCGGCCAGGTGGTAGCGCGGGTGCTCGTCGACCACGAGCACCTCGTCGCGCAGGTCGACGACCATCAGCAGGTCGGTGACCTCGACGTCCTCCTCGGCCGGGTCGCCGGCGTCGGCGGCGGCCACCGGGGCGGCCGGTGTCCGTGCCGGGGTCTGCGGCGGGGTCTCCGCGACCGGCGCCACGGCGGGCCCGGGGGCTGCCGGCGTCGTCGCCGGGGGGCGCTCCCCCGCGGTCGCCTCCCCCGCGGGTGGCTCCCCCGCGGGTGGCTCCTCCGCCGCGGCCGGCCGCCGCTCCGCGGGCGGCCGCTCCGCCGTCCTCCCGGCCGGGGCGCGGGCCGGTTCCGGCTCGCGAGGGGCGGGCACCCGCGTGCCCGCCGGCGCGCGCAGCCGGGCGACGACCAGCAGCACGGCGGCCAGGCCGCAGGCGGCGACGCAGGCCCAGTACCAGGCGGTCACGGCGGTCATCACGCCGAGGACGAACAGCGCGAGGCCCGCGAGCACGAGCAAGGCGGCGACGAGGACCACGGCGCGACTGTAACGGCGGGCACGTCGCGCGCCGGCGCGGACGGCCGGGAACGCGACAGGGCCCCCCGGACGGGTGTCCGGGGGCCCTGTCAGGCCGGATCAGGCGGAGACGTGCTGCGTCTGGCGGCTGGTCGACGACGGCTCGGCCGAGCCGCGGCTGTCGAGGTCGCGCAGGTGCGACTCGAGGTAGGAGCGGAACCGCGTGCGGTACTCGCGCTCGAAGGTGCGCAGCTCCTCGATCTTGCGCTCGAGGTTGGTGCGCTTCTCCTCCAGCGGGCCCATGACCTCACGGTGCCGGCGCTCGGCGTCCTGCTCGAGGGCGGCGGCCTTGGCGCGGGCCTCGCGTTCCATCGTGTCGGCGCGCGTGCGGGCGTCGCCGATCATCGAGTCGGCGCGCATCTTCGCCTCGTTGACCATCTGCTCGCTCTTGGCGCGGGCGTCGGCCACGGTGCGGTCGCTGGTGGTCTTGGCGGCGGCGACCATCTGGTCGGCCTGCGCCTTGGCCTCGTTGACGTAGCGGTCGGCGGTCTCCGACGCCAGCGCCAGCATGCGGGAGGCGCGGGTGGTGTCGTCCTCGCGCGGGGCGGGCTGCTGCGGCGGCGGGGCCGGCGCGGCCACCGGCTCCGGGGCGACGGGCTGCGCGGCCACGCGGCCGGTGCCCGAGCCGGCGCGCAGCTCGTTGTTCTCCTCGATGAGGCGGGCGAGCTCGGCCTCCACCACGTCGAGGAATGCGTCGACCTCGTCCTCGTCGTAGCCACGCTTCCCGATCGGCGGCTTCTTGAAGACGACGTTGTGCACGTCGGCTGGCGTGAGTGGCAAGGGGCTCACCTCGGGTCGGACGGCGGATACGGGGTCTGTCGGGTCACGCCGCGGCGCGCGTCGGTCACGCGGTGAGGGCGAGCCCGGACGTGATGCTCCGCAGGATGTAGACGGCGATCAACAACACCATAAAGGCGAGGTCGAGACGGATGGACCCCAGGTTCAGCGGCGGGATGACCTTCCGGATCGCCTTGAGCGGCGGGTCTGTGGTCGCGTACACGACCTCCAGCCCCGCGGCGACGAAGCCGGACGGACGCCAGCTGCGCGCCAGCACCATCACCCAGTCCACGACGAAGCGCGCGAACAGGAGGATGAGGAAGACGAGCAGGATCGACGAGACGATCTGCCAGAAGAGAGCCACTGTCCTCGCTCGTCCCGGGGCACCTGCGGTGCCGTGAGTGCCTACGCTGCAGCGCCCCGGCCGACGGCTCAGGACTCGGCGGAGAACCCGCCCTCGCGGATCCGCGCCTTGTCCTCGGCCGTCACGTCGACGTCCCGCGGGCTGAGCAGGAACACCTTGGCCGTGACGGGCTCGATGCTACCGCGCAGCCCGAAGATCAGTCCCGCGGCGAAGTCGACGAGCCGCCGCGCGTCGGCGTGGTCGAGGTCGGTGAGGTTCATGATCACCGGGCTGCCCTCGCGGAACGCCTCGCCGATGGCCCGCGCCTCGTTGTAGGTCTTCGGGCACAGCGTGGTGATCCGGTAGGGCTGCTTGACCGGCTCGGGCGCGGGCTCGGCGACCGCGACCGCCTCGCGCGCGGCCAGGCCGGCGGAGGCGCCGGCCGTGCCGCCGCCGACGGTGCCCGCGCCGCCGACCGTGCCGCCGACCGTGCCCAGGCGCGCGCCGGCCGGGGACGCCGTGCGCACCTCGGCCGCGGCCGGCACGGGGCCGGAGGCGACGCCCGCCGGCGGCGGGGTGGCCAGGCCCAGGCGGGTCGCCCCGCCGCGGCGCAGCACGGCGGGCTCCGGGGCGAGGGCCGGCTCGGGGCGCCCGTCGCGGTGCCGGTCGTCACGCCGGTCGTCACGCCGCTCGTCGAGGTGGCGGTCGGCGTGGCGCTCGTCGTAGCCGGGGTCGCCGGTCAGCGAGTCGTAGTAGCCCGTGCCGCCGGCGTAGCGGTCGTCGTAGCGGCCCTCGTACCGGCCCTCGGCGCGGGCGGGGCGGCGGTCGTCGTAGCGCGCGTCGTCGTAGCGGCCGTCGTCGTACCGCTCGTCGTAGCCGTCGTCGTACCGGTCGTGGTGGTCGGACTGGCGGGCGTCGTAGCGCCCGTAGGCGCGCGCGTCGTCGTCCTCGACGAGCCCGAGGTAGATGCCCATCTTCTTCATGGCCCCGGCCATCAGACGACCTCCTCCGGCGCCCCGGGTGGGGCCCCTGTGACTGGTGTGACTCGGGGGGAGGTTAGGGGCCGCGAGCCGAAGAGCGCGGTTCCGACACGCACCAGCGTGGCGCCGGCCGCGATCGCCTCCTCGAGGTCGCCGCTCATGCCGGCCGACAGCTCGTCCGCGCCGGGGTGGTCGGCGCGCAGCCGCGCCGCGAGCTCCGCGAGGCGGGCGAAGGCGGGGCCGGGCTCCTCGCCGCGGGGCGCGACGGCCATGAGCCCGCGCAGCCGCAGGCCGGGCAGCTCGGCCACCTCGTCGGCCAGCGCGGCGACGTCCTCGGGGGCCACCCCGCCGCGCTCGGCGAGCTCCCCCGCCGCGCCGCCGAGGTCGACCTGCACGAAGACGCCGACCGGCGTGCCGCGCTCCTCCCCCGCCCGCGACAGCGCGCGGGCCAGCGGCGCCCGGTCGAGGGAGTGCACGACGGCGCCGGTCCGGGCGACCGCCGCCGCCTTGTTGCGCTGCAGCTGGCCGACGAAGTGCCACTCCAGCGGCAGGTCGGCGAGCTCCGCGGCCTTGGCGGTGAGCTCCTGGGCGCGGTTCTCCCCGAACGCCGTCTGCCCGAGGGCGGCCAGCGCCCGGACGTCGTCGGCCGGCCACGTCTTGCTGACCGCCAGGAGCGCGACGCCGGCCGGGTCGCGGCCGGCGGCGCGGGCGGCGTCGGCGATCCGCTGCCGGACGGCGGCCAGGCGCTGGGCCGGGGTGCTCATGCCCCCGATCCTGCCCGCCGGCTCAGCCGAGCCAGGTGACGCCCGCCTGGCGCCCCGTGACGCCGTCGCGGCGGTGGCTGAACAGCCGGCGGTCCTCGACGGTGCAGCGCGGGTCGTGGACGACCTGCGCGACGCCGGCGCGGGTCAGGAGCTCGGCGAGGCCGGCGCGCAGGTCGAGGCCGGGGGTGCCCCTCCGCGTGCGGACGGCGGCCGCGGGCGCCACGCGGGCCACCTCGGCCTGCATGGCGCGCGGCACCTCGTAGTCGGCGCCGCACACGGCCGGGCCGAGCAGCGCGGTGGTGTCACCCGGCCGGCTGCCCAAACGGGCCATGGCGGCGAGGGTGGCCGGGACGACGCCCTGCCGGACGCCCTCGCGACCGGCGTGCACCGCCGCGACGACGCCGGCGACCGGGTCGGCGAGCAGCACCGGCACGCAGTCGGCGACCAGCACGCACAGCACCAGACCGGGCGTGCGGGTGACGAGGGCGTCGGTGGCCGGCAGCGGGCCCTCGACCGGGCCGTCGACGACGGCGACCCCGGTGCCGTGGACCTGGTCCATCCACACCAGCCGGTCGCCGGGCACGCCGAGCTCGCGGGCCAGGCGCTCGCGGTTGGCGGCCACGTCGGCCGGGTCGTCGCCGACGTGCACGCCGAGGTTGAACGCGTCGTAGGGCGGACGCGAGCGGCCGCCCCGCCGGTCGGTGACCACCCGTCGGGGGCGCACCGCCGGCGGGGCGGCCGGGGACTCGCTCATGCTCGGTCCGTCACTGACGGAGGAACTCCGGGATGTCGAGCTCCTCCTCGAAGTCCTCGTTGCCCAGCGGACGGCGCCCCTGGGCGGCCGGGCCGCCGTTCTGCACCGGCGGCAGCGGCGGCACCGTGATGCCGGCAGAGCGCACCGGCGCGGGGGCCGGGGCGGCGGGCGCGGGCGGCGGGGTGCCGACCAGCCGCTCACCGGTGGCCCGCGGCAGGCCGGCCGACGGCGCGGGCGCCACCGGCGGGGTGGGCAGCCGGCTCGGGCCGGTGGCCGGCGGGGTGGGCAGTGCCGGGGTGGCCGCCGCGTCCTTGCGGGCCGAGGGCCGGCCGCCGTCGAAGCCCGCGGCGATGACGGTCACGCGGACCTCGTCGCCGAGGGCGTCGTCGATGACCGCACCGAAGATGATGTTGGCGTCGGCGTGCGCCGCGTCCGACACCAGCGAGGCGGCCTCGTTGATCTCGAACAGGCCGAGGTCCGAGCCGCCGGAGATCGACAGCAGGACGCCGTGAGCGCCCTCCATCGAGGCCTCCAGCAGCGGGCTGGCGATCGCCTGCTCGGCGGCCAGCAGCGCCCGGTTGTCGCCGCGCGCGCTGCCGATGCCCATGAGCGCCGAACCCGCGCCGGACATGACCGACTTGACGTCGGCGAAGTCCAGGTTGATCAGGCCGGGGGTGGTGATCAGGTCGGTGATGCCCTGGACACCGGAGAGCAGCACCTGGTCGGCGGTGCGGAAGGCGTCCATCACGCTGACGTTGCGGTCGCCGAGCTGGAGCAGCCGGTCGTTGGGGATGACGATGAGCGTGTCGCACTCGTTGCGCAGCTCCTCGATCCCGGACTCGGCCTGGACCGCGCGCCGCTTGCCCTCGAAGGAGAACGGGCGGGTGACCACGCCGATGGTGAGCGCGCCGAGCTTGCGGGCGATCGAGGCCACGACGGGCGCGCCGCCGGTGCCGGTGCCGCCGCCCTCGCCGGCGGTCACGAAGACCATGTCGGCGCCCTTGAGCACCTCCTCGATCTCCTCGCGGTGGTCCTCGGCGGCCTGGCGGCCGACGTCGGGCTGCGCGCCGGCGCCGAGGCCGCGGGTGAGCTCGCGGCCGACGTCGAGCTTGACGTCGGCGTCGCTCATCAGCAGCGCCTGGGCGTCGGTGTTGATGGCGATGAACTCCACCCCCTTCAGACCGACCTCGATCATCCGGTTGACCGCGTTCACACCGCCGCCGCCGATGCCGACGACCTTGATGACCGCGAGGTAGTTGTGCGGAGGTGTCATGTGGGGCTCCCGACCTCGACCCTCATCCTCAAGTGGAGACTTAGTGTTATGTCAACTGGGTCGACGCGGACGAAGTTAGGTGGGGCGCGTCGGGACCATCAAGCACCCTCCCCGCACCGGCGTGTCGCGAGTCCCGGAACTCACCGATCTCCCACGACCCGCTGGTCACATCTGCACCACAGCCGGTGACGACCCGCCTGCCGGATCCCTCGATCCGAGGTCGAGACCCGCGGCCGTCGACGTCCGTGGACGGATCCGTACCGATCTGCCGTGTCGGGCGTGTCGCGGATGTGGGCGTGTCGGCGGCGCGCCGGTCGGTCAGCGGTGCGGAGGCGGGCACGCACACAGCGCGACGCCCGTGCCGGGCAGGAGACCTCGTCAGCGGAGGACGACGGCGTCCGGCGCGCTGACGTCGACGGTCGCCGCCGGCTCCAGCTCACCGGACTCCACCTCGGCCAGCAGCGCGGCGAGCACCGCGGCCTTGTCCTCGGCCTCCTCGCCGCCGCCCCAGACGACGACGGTGCCGTCGTCGAGGGTCAGCGTGACCTCGTCCGCGGTGCGGGCCACGGCGCCGGTGACCCGGTCGCGGACGTCGCCGGGCAGCGCCACGAGCGCGCCGAGCGCGGCCCGGGTCGCGGGGTCGTCGGGCCCGGGCGAGCGGACGTCGAGGGGCACGACGCCGGCCGGCGACTCGCCCGTGACGGTGTCGAAGAGCACACCGGTGGCGTCGACCAGCGAGCGCGTGCCGGCCTCCTCGACGACGGCGACCGGCCGCCGCTCGACCACCGTGACGACGACGCTGCCCGGCCAGCCGCGGGCCACCTGCACCGAGGCCACCTGGGGCAGCCGGGCCACCCGCGCCTCGGCGGCGTCGACGTCGACCCGCAGCAGCGGCGTGCCCTCGGCCACCCCAGCCGCGGTGACCACCTGCTCGGCGGTCAGCGTGGTCGCGCCGTCGACGCGGACGTCGCGCACCGACAGCAGCGGGCTCGCCCACAGCGCCCACCCGGCCAGCGCCAGGACGGCCAGCGCCGCGGCGGCGGCGAGCAGGCGGCGGCGCCGCCGGTCGCGCGGGCTGTCGCGCCGCCGGCGGCGGGCCGGCCGGGCGACCTCGACCGGCGCGGCGCGCTCCCGGTCGGCCGTCGTCCGGCCGGAGCGGCTCACCGGCCGGCGTCCCCGCCGGGCACGGCCTCCCCGGAGGGCACGGCCTCCCCGGAGGGCACGGCCTCCCCGGAGGGCACGGCCTCCCCGGACAACACGGCGAGCACCTCGGGGCCGACCATCGACACGTTGCCCGCGCCCATGGTGATGACCAGGTCGCCGGGGCGGGCGCGGGCGGCCAGCGCCGGCGCGGCGGCGGACCAGGACGGCTCGAAGAGCACCTGGCCGGCCGGCAGCGGGACGGCGTCGGCGACCAGCGCGCCGGTGACGCCGGGCACCGGGTCCTCCCGGGCGCCGTAGACGTCCATCACCACGACCTCGTCGGCCAGGCCCAGCGCCTCACCGAACGCCGTCGCGAACTCGCGGGTCCGGCTGTAGAGGTGCGGCTGGAAGGCCACGACCACGCGGCCCTCCCCCGCCACCGCCCGGGCGGCGCGCAGCTGCGCGGTCACCTCGGTCGGGTGGTGGGCGTAGTCGTCGTAGACGCGCACGCCGGCGGCGGTGCCCTTGAGCTCGAACCGGCGGTGCACGCCGCCGAAGCGCTCGAGCCCGGCCATCAGCCCGTCGGCGGGCAGGCCGAGCTCGAGGCCGGCCAGCAGCGCGGCGGCGCTGTTGCGGGCCATGTGCTCCCCGGGCACCCGGATGCGCACCCGCCCGACGACGGCGCCGTCGAGCACCGCGGTCCAGGCGGTGGTCTCGGGGCCCACGTCGAGGTCGACCAGGCGCAGGTCGGCGTCCTCGGCGGTGCCGTAGGTGCGCAGCCGCGCCGGGGTGGGCACGCCGCGCAGCCGGGCGGAGCCCGGGTCGTCGGCGCACACGACGACGAACCCGTCGGACGAGACGGTGCCGAGGAACCGGTCGAAGGCGGCCTCGACGGCGGCGAGGTCGCCGTAGTTGTCCAGGTGGTCGGCCTCGACGTTGGTGACGATCGCCCCGTGCGGCGCGAGCAGCAGGAACGAGCGGTCGCTCTCGTCGGCCTCGGCGACGAAGACGTCGCCCTCGCCGGCGTGCGCGTTGCTGCCCGACTCGTTGAGGTTGCCGCCGATGGCGAAGGACGCGTCGACGCCGCACGCCTGCACGGCGACGGTGAGCATCGAGGTGGTCGACGTCTTGCCGTGGGTGCCGGCGACGGCGACGCTGCGCCGCCCGGCCATCACCGCGGCGAGGGCGACCGCGCGCGGCAGCACGGTCAGGCCGCGGGCGCGGGCCGCGGCGAGCTCGGGGTTGTCCTCCCGGATCGCCGAGGAGACGACGACGGAGTCGGCGTCGCCGAGGTGCTCCGCGGCGTGGCCCACCTCCACCCGGGCGCCGAGGGCGCGCAGGGCGAGCAGGGTCGGGGTGTCGCGCCGGTCGCTGCCCGACACCCGCACGCCGCGGGCCAGCAGGATGCGGGCGATGCCGCTCATCCCGGCGCCGCCGATGCCGACGAAGTGCACGGCGCCGAGGTCGGCGAGGGCGGGGACGGGCGCGGTCCAGGCGGCGGTCGCGTCAGCGGTCACCGGCGGCCACCTCCAGGACGATGTCGGCCAGCCGGTCGTCGGCGTCGGGCACCCCGGCCGCGGCGGCGTGGGCGGCGTACCCGGCGAGCGCGGCGGGGTCGGTGAGCAGCGGCAGCAGGGTGGCCTCGATCCACCGCGGGGACAGGTCGGCGTCGTCGACGATCAGCCCGCCGCCGGCCTCGACGACCGGCAGCGCGTTGCGCCGCTGCTCGCCGTTGCCGATGGGCAGCGGCACGAACGCGGCGGGCAGCCCGACCGCGGACAGCTCCGCCACGGTCACCGCGCCCGACCGGCACAGCGCGAGGTCGGCGGCGGCGTAGGCGAGGTCCATCCGCTCCAGGTAGTCGACGACGACGTACGGTGCCGCGCCGGCCGGTCGCGCCGGCACCTCGACGTCGGTGTTCTTGGGGCCGCGGGCGTGCAGCACCTGGACACCGGCGGCGGTGAGCGCGTCGGCTGCGGCGACGGCGGCGCGGTTGAGCGAGGCGGCGCCCTGCGAGCCGCCGAAGACCAGCAGCGTGGGCCGGTCGGCGTCCAGCCCGAAGGCGGCTCGGGCCTCGGCACGGCGCCCGGCGCGGTCCAGGCCGCTGATCGCGGTGCGCAGCGGCATGCCGACGTGCTCGCCGCGGTGCAGCGGCGTGCCGGGCACGGTGACCGCGACCCGGGCGGCGATCCGCGCGCCGATGCGGTTGGCGAGGCCCGGCAACGCGTTCTGCTCGTGCACCACGACCGGCACCCCCGCGCGGCGGGCGGCCAGGTAGGCCGGCAGCGCCACGTATCCGCCGAACCCGACGACGACGTCGGCCTGCAGCTCGGCCAGCAGCGCGCGGGTGTCGGCGACGGCGCGGCGCACCCGCCCGGGCACGCGCAGCAGGTCCGGCGTCGGCTTGCGCGGCAGCGGCACGGGCGGGATGAGCCGCAGGTCGTAGCCGCGCGCGGGCACCAGCCGGGTCTCCATGCCGCGGGCGGTGCCCAGGCAGGTGACCCGCGGGGCGGGGTCGCGGCGGCGCAGCGCGTCGGCCAGCGCGAGCATCGGCTCGATGTGACCGCCGGTGCCGCCGCCGGCCAGGACGACGCTCGGCGGGCGGCCGGTCGGCGCGCTCACCGGGACCGCCCCGGGCGGTCGGCGGGCCGGGCGGGCACCCGCTCGGGCCGGCGCGCGGCCGGTGGCGGCACCCGGCGCTCGGCGCCGCGGGCCTCGGCGGGCCGGCGCACCGGGCGCGGCTCGACGGGCCGGCGGCCCGGCGGGCGCTCACCGGAGCGGCCGCGGGGGCGGCCGTCGGCGGGCGCCTCCCCCCGGGTGGTGGGACGGGTGCGGCCCGGGCGGACCGGGTCGACGGCGTGTGCGGGCACGGGCAGCAGCCAGCGCGCCAGCCGGCCGCGGTCGCGGCTGCGGGCGTGCTCGATGGCCTCGGGCTCGGATCGGGCGAAGCGGATGAGGATCCCCACGACGAAGAGGGTGAGCACCAGCGAGGTGCCACCGGCGGAGACCAGCGGCAGGGTGACCCCGGTGACCGGGAGGACCCCCACCACGTAGCCCATGTTCATGGCCGCCTGGCCGACGAGCCAGACGGTGATCGCCACGCTGGCCAGCTGCACGAAGCGGTCGGCCGAGCGGTTGGCGATCCGGAAGCCGGCGAAGGCCAGCACCGCGTAGAGGGTGACCACGACGAGGCAGCCCAGCAAGCCGAGCTCCTCGCCGATGATCGCGAAGATGTAGTCCGACTCCGCCTCGGGCAGCAGGTTCCACTTCATGGCGCTGTTGCCGAGGCCCACGCCCCACAGGCCGCCGTTGGCCAGCGCGTAGAAGCCGCGGATGGCCTGGAAGCCGGTGTCGGTGGGGTCGTCGAAGGGGTGCAGGAAGGCGGTCACCCGCTCCCAGCGGTACTCCGAGCTGCTCACCAGCAGGTAGCCCACCGTGCCCGCGGTCGCGATGCCGAGGCCCCACAGCCGCCCGGGCAGGCCGCCGGCCCACAGCAGGCCGGAGACGACGAGCAGCAGGCTGACGACGGCGCCGAAGTCGGGCTCGAGCATGAGCAGCGCGCTGATGACCACGAAGACCGGCAGCAGCGGCACGAGCAGCGTCCTGAGCGTCAGGCTGCGGCCGCGGGTGGCGAGGACGTGCGCGCCCCACAGGGCGACGACGAGCTTGGTGAGCTCGGAGGGCTGGAAGTCGGTGACGCCGAGGTCGATCCAGGCGCGCGAGCCGTTGTACTCGACGCCGACCCCCGGCACGAGGACGGCGACGAGCAGCACGAGGACGGCGACGAGCGCCATCCCCGACCAGCGGCGCATCAGCCCGGCGGGCAGGCGCACGGCGATGAGCAGGGCGACCAGGCCCAGGCCGGCGAAGACGAGCTGGTCGACGCCGGGGCGCCAGGCCGGCTGGTCGTCGAGCGCCGCCTCGATGGCCGAGGCGGAGAAGACCATGACCAGCCCGATGGCCAGCAGCAGACCGGCCGCCCCGATGACGAGGTGGCAGCTGGTCATCGGCCCGTCGAGCCAGGCCGGCCCGCGCACCCGCGCGGCGGGACCCGCGGACGCCACCGGGACGCCGCTGCGGCGCGTGCGGCGCGTGCGGGTGGACTCGGAGCGGCCGTCCATCCCGCCATCGTCGCCGCTGACGGCGCGCCGGACGGTCAGCTCCCCCGCGTGTCGCGCCGGTCCCCCGCTCGCGCGCCGCCGGAACGTGCTGGAACGGCCCCCTCGCAGGGGCCCGCCCCGAGCCTGCGAGGGGTGGGGGGCGAGGGGGTCCTCCGTCACAGGCCGGTGATGGACAGCCAGTCGGCGTAGAACAGGCCGAGCCCGAAGGCGACGGCCATGCCGGTGACCAGCCAGAACCGCACGATGACGGTGTTCTCCGCCCACCCGGCGAGCTCGAAGTGGTGGTGCAGCGGGGCCATGCGGAACACCCGCCGGCGGGTGGCGCGGAAGAAGGCCACCTGGATGACCACCGAGAGCGTGACCGCGACGAAGAGCCCGCCGAGGACGATGAGCAGCAGCTCGGTGCGGGTGACGATGGCGATGCCGGCCATCAGCCCGCCGAGGGCCAGCGAGCCGGTGTCGCCCATGAAGATCCGCGCCGGGCTGGTGTTCCACCACAGGAACCCGAGGCAGGCGCCCATCGCCGCGGCGGCCACGAGCGTGACGTCGAGCGGGTCGCGCACCTGGTAGCAGCCGTCGACGGCGGCCGCGGCGCAGTCGTGGGTGAACTGCCAGAAGCTCATGACGACGTAGGCGCCGAACACCATCGCCGAGCAGCCGGCGGCGAGCCCGTCGAGGCCGTCGGTGAGGTTGACCGCGTTGGAGAACCCGGCGATGAACAGGTAGGCCAGGACGACGAAGCCGACGGCGCTGACGAACAGCGGCTCGATGTCGCGGACGTAGGAGACGAACTCCGACGCCGGCGTCACCCCCGCCTCGTCGGGGAAGTTGAGCGCGAGGATCGCGAAGGTCAGCCCGACCACCAGCTGCCCGACGAGCTTCGCCGTCTTGTTGAGGCCCAGGCTCCGGCGGTGCCGGATCTTGAGGTAGTCGTCGAGGAAGCCGACGGTGCCCAGGCCCACCATGAGGAACAGCAGCAGCAGGCCGGTGGCGGTGACCCCCCGCCCGGGCTGGCCGATGAGGAACAGGTGGGCGAGCAGGTAGCCGGCCACGGTCGCCCCGACGATGACGGTGCCGCCCATGGTGGGCGTGCCCTTCTTCGACAGGTGCGACTCGGGGCCGTCGTCGCGGATCTCCTGGCCGAAGCCGCGGCGCCGGAACGCCCGGACGGCCAGCGGCGTGGCGAGGATGGAGAGGACCAGCCCGAACGCCGCGGCGATGAGGACGGACTTCACGCGCCTGCCCCGGCGTCCAGCAGGTCCGCGGCGAGGACCTCCAGCCCGTGGGACCGGCTGGCCTTCACCAGCACGACGTCACCGGGCACCAGCACCTCCGAGAGGAAGACGAGAGCGGCCGCCCGGTCGGGCACCGCGACGGCGGTGCTGCCCGGAGAGGTCCCGGCGTCCGCCTCGCCGCCCTCCCCGTGGCGGGCACCGGCGGCCGTGGCACCCGTGACTACTCCTACCGCATCGGGTCCGACGGCGACGACCAGGTCGGCCCCGGCGGCGACCGCGTCGCGGCCGAGCCGCTCGTGCTCGGCGGCGGCGTCCGGGCCGAGCTCGGCCATCCCGCCGAGGACGGCGACCCGCCGGCCGGCCGGCAGCCCGGCCAGCGCGGCGAGGGCGGCGCGCATGGACTCGGGGTTGGCGTTGTAGGCGTCGTTGACGACGGTGACGCCGTCGGCCCGGCGGGTGACCTCCATGCGCCAGCGGCTGCGCGGCGTGGCCTGCGACAGGGCCGCGGCGACGGCGGCCGGCGTCATGCCGAGGGCCAGCGCGGCGGCGGCGGCGGACAGCGCGTTGGCCACCTGGTGCTCGCCGACGACCTGCAGCGCGACCGGGTGCTCCTCGCCGCCGGCGACGAGGGTGAACCGGGCGCGAGCGGCGTCGTCGAGGGTGACGCCGGCGGCGCGCACGTCGGCGCCCGCGGAGCGGCCGGTGGTGACCACCCGGGCGCGGGTGCGCGGCGCCATCCCGGCCACCCGCGGGTCGTCGGCGTTGAGCACGGCGGTACCGGTCCCGGGGAGCGCCTCCACGAGCTCGCCCTTGGCCTGCGCGATGACGTCGGCCGAGCCGAACTCGCCGAGGTGCGCGGAGCCGACGTTGAGGACGACGCCGACGTCGGGCCGGGCGACGGCGCACAGCCGGGCGATGTGCCCGACGCCCCGGGCGCCCATCTCGAGGACGAGGAAGCGGGTGCCCTCGTCGGCGTCGAGGACGGTCAGCGGGAGGCCGATGTCGTTGTTGTACGAGCCGGGCGGGCTCACCGTGGGCCCGGCGGCGGCGAGCACCTGGCCGAGCAGGTCCTTGGTGGAGGTCTTGCCCGAGGACCCGGTGAGGCCGACGGTCCGCAGGCCCGCCGCGGCGAGCCGGCGGTGCACCTCGGCGGCGAGCCGGCCGAGCGCGGCCACGGTGTCGTCGACGACGAGCGCCGGCAGCGGGCCGCCGGGGCGGGTGGTGAGCGCGGCGACGGCGCCCGCCTGCGCGGCGGCGTCGAGGTAGTCGTGCCCGTCGACGCGCTCGCCGGCGACGGCGACGAACAGCGCGCCCGGGCCGACGGCGCGGGAGTCGAGGGTGACGGCGGTGACCGTGCCGGAGGCACCGTCCGGCAGCGGGGCGCCGACGGCCTGCGCGACCTCGGCGAGGGACAGGGCGATCACCGGCGGGCCGCCCCGGCGGTCGTCGCGGCGAGCACCTCGCGCAGCACGGCGCGGTCGTCGAAGGGCGTCACCGTGCCGGCGACCTCCTGCCCGGACTCGTGTCCCTTGCCGGCCACCAGGACGGTGTCGCCGGGGCGGGCGAGCGCCACCGCGCGCGCGATCGCGGCGCGGCGGTCGCCGACCTCCTCGACCGCGTCGCGGCGGTCGGCCGGCACGCCGGCGAGCACGGCGGCGCGGATCGCGGCCGGGTCCTCCGAGCGCGGGTTGTCGTCGGTGACGACCACGAGGTCGCTGCCGGCCGCGGCCGCCGCGCCCATCGCCGGTCGCTTCCCCTGGTCGCGGTCTCCCCCACAGCCGAGCACGGTGATCAGCCTCCCCCGGGTGGCGGCGCGCAGCGCGGCGAGCGCGGTGGCGACGGCGTCGGGGGTGTGCGCGTAGTCGACGACGGCGGTGAACGGCTGGCCGGCGTCGACGGGCTCCATGCGGCCGGGGACGACGGTGGCGGCGATGCCGGCCAGCGCCTCGGCGACCGGGACGCCGACCGCGTCGAGCAGCGCGACGGCGAGGACGGCGTTGGTGACGTTGAACCGGCCGGGCAGCCGCACGCTGGCCGGCCACGACCCGCCGGGGCCGCTGACGGTGAAGGTGGAGCCGCCGTCGGGGGCGGGCGCGACGTTGGTGGCGGTCCAGTGCGCGGCGGCGCCGTCGGCGGAGACGGTGACCGCCCGCTCCCCCAGCATCCCGGCCAGTCGCCGCCCGGCGTCGTCGTCGACGACGACCACCTCGCGCGCGGCGCGGCCGTCGAACAGCAGCGCCTTGGCCTGGAAGTAGTCCTCGAGGTCGCGGTGGAAGTCGAGGTGGTCCTGGCTGAGGTTGGTGAACCCGGCCGCGGCGAAGGGCACCCCGCCGACGCGGCCCTGCACCAGCGCGTGGCTGGAGACCTCCATGACGACGGCGTCCACGCCGGACTCGGCCATCGTGGCCAGCAGCGCGTGCAGCACCGGGGCCTCGGGGGTGGTGCGCACGCTGGGGAACGCCGTCTCGGTGCCGCCGGCGCGGGTGCGCGACTGCACGGTGCCGATCAGCCCGGTGCCGCGGCCCGCGGCGGCGAGGCCGGCCTCGACCAGGTAGCTCGTCGTCGTCTTGCCGTTGGTGCCGGTGATGCCGACGACCGGCAGCCGGCGGGCGGGCTCCCCGTAGACGCGGGCGGCGACGTCGCCGAGGCGGCCGCGGGGGTCGTCGACGACGCACACCGGCAGCCCGGTGGCGGCGGCCTGCTCGCGGCCGGCCGGGTCGGTGAGGACGGCGACGGCGCCGCGGGCGGCGGCGTCGGCGGCGAAGCGGGCGCCGTGCGTGCGGGCGCCGGGGAGGGCGGCGTAGAGGTCGCCGGGCCGCACCTCGGTGGAGGCGAGGGTGACGCCGCCGACCTCGGTGGCGGGGTCGCCCTGGACGGGGTCGCCGACGAGGTCGGCGAGCGCGGCGAGGGGCTGCGGGCGGGTCCCCCGGGGCCGGGGCACCGACCCGGTTCCGGTCGGGGTCACGTCGGGCCAATCTACCGGCGGACCGGTCCGGCCCCGCGCACCCGCGCCCCGCGCGCCGGGCACCGCCCGCACCCGCGCGGGTCCGGCGTCAGTCGCCGGCGGGCCCGCCGGGCGGTCCGCCCGCCACCGCCCCGGTGAGGTCCTCGCGGGTGATCGCGAACTCGGGGCGGGCGGTGCCCGACGGCACGACGCCGGCGTCGGTGAGCACGTGGCGCATGACGTCGGCGAACACCGGCGCGGCCACCTGCCCGCCCTCGGCGGAGCTGCTGGGCCGCTCGAGGTCGACGGCCACGACGTACTGCGGGTCGTCGGCCGGGGCGAACCCGACGAACGTCGTCACGTAGCCGCCGCCGTCGTAGCAGTTGCACTCCGGGTTGGCCCGCTGCGCGGTGCCGGTCTTGCCGGCGACCCGGTAGCCCTCGACCTGCGCGAGCGGCGCGGTGCCGCCGGGGCCGACGACGGCCTCGAGCATGTAGGCGAGGTCGTCGGCGGTCCGCTCGCTGACGACGCGGACGGGCTCGGGCGCGTCGGGGGTGGTCACCGTGCCGTCGGGCGCGGTCACCGAGGAGACCACCCGCGGCGGGATCCGCACGCCGTCGTTGGCGATGGCCTGGTAGACCGAGGCCATCTGCAGCGTGGTCACCGAGACGCCCTGGCCGATCGGCACGTTGGCCGCGCGGCTCTCGGTCCACTCCGCGGAGTCCTGCAGGATGCCGGCGCTCTCGCCGGGGAGCTCGACGCCGGTCTCCGCCCCGACGCCGAAGGCCCGCAGGTACTCCTCGAGCCGCTCGTCGCCCACCTCGCGGGCCAGCATGATCGTGCCGACGTTGCTGGACTTGGCCAGGATGCCGGTGACCGTCCAGTCCACCGGGGCGTGGTCGTGGGCGTCGGTGACGACGACGTCGCCGGCCTGGATGTGGCCGTTCACGTTCAGCACGGTGTCCGGCTCGGCCACGCCCTCCTCGAGCGCGGCGGCCAGCGTCACCGCCTTCATGACCGAGCCGGGCTCGAAGACGTCGGAGACGACGGGGTTGCCGAGCAGCTCGGGGTCGGTGCGGCCGGCCTGCGCGGGGTCGTAGCCCGGGCAGGAGCCCATGGCCACGACCTCGCCGGTGTGCACGTCGAGGACGACGGCCGAGGCGCGGGTGGTGGCGCCGTCGGCGCACGCCTGCGCGAGGCGCTGCTCCATGACGAACTGCACGTCCTGGTCGAGGGTCAGCTCGACGGTGCTGCCGTCGACGGCCGGCGTCGACTCGTCGATGCCCGCGGGGATCGGGTTGTTGCCGCTGCCGACCTCCACCCGCCGGTCGCCGTCGGTGCCGGCGAGGGTGTCCTCGAAGCGCAGCTCGACCCCGCCCAGGCCGGTGCCGTCGCGGCCGGTGAACCCGACCACCTGGCCGCCGACCATCCCAGTTGGGTACAGCCGCACCGGGTCGTCCTCGAACAGCACGCCGGCCAGGCCCAGGTCCTGGATGGCGTCGACGGTCTCCGGCGGCACCTGGCGGGCCAGCACCACGTAGCGGCCGTCGCCGCCGAGCTGCTCGGTGAGCTCGTCGACGGGCACGTCGAGCAGCGCGGTGAGGGCCAGCGCGGTGCGCTCCGGGTCCTCGACGGCCTGCGGGTCGGCGGTCACGCGGGACGCGTCGACGGTGTAGGCGAACGGGTTGCCGTCGCGGTCGAGGATCGCCCCGCGCAGCGCCGAGAGCGGGTACTCGGCCAGCCGGCTCTGCTCGGCGCGGTAGGCGAGGTCGGACCCGTCGACGCCCTGCAGCCACACCAGCCGGGTGGTGACCACCAGCAGCGGGACGACGACGAGCACCAGGCCCCACCAGAGGCGGGCGGGTCCGACGGTCAGCGCGCGGCCGCTGTGCCGGCGGCCGGCGGGGCGCCGCGGCTCGAACGCGCCGGAGCGGGTCGCCCCGCCGCCGCGGGGGCCGCCGGCGCGCGGGGCGCCGTCGCGGGAGGGCACGGGGCGCGGGACGGAGGCCGGGCGGGAGCCGTCCCGGGGGACGCCGGCGCGCGGGACGCGGGCGCCGCGGGGGGACGGCGCCCCGTCGCGGCCGAGGTCGCGGGGCCGCTCGCGCGGGAGGTCGCGACGGCGGTCGCGCGGGGGGTCGCTCGGGCCCACGGTCAGCCTCCGTTCGCGGCGGGCGGTGCGGTCTCCGGCGCGGGCGCCGGCTCGGGGGTGCCGCGCAGGGTGGCGGTGCCGTCAGGGCCGACGACCAGGTAGGCGGCGGTGCCGGCGGGGACCAGCCCGGCGGCCACGGCCGCGGCGGCGAGCCGCGCGGGCGCGCCGCCCTGGACGACCTGCCGCTCGAGCTCCTGCACCTCCTCCGCCTTCTCGGCGTTCTCGCTGCGCAGCTCCCCCGCCCGCAGCGAGTTCACGGCGATGGCGGTGTTGAGCACGAGCAGCGCGATGGTGGTGGCCACCAGCAGCACCACGACCAGCAGCACGAAGGGCGCGCGGCGGGCGCCGGTGGCCCGCGCGAGGCCCGCCCCGCCGGTGAGCAGCCGCAGGTCCGGCACCGACGGCACGCGCGGCGCGGGCCCGGTGGCGCGGGTCGCCCCGGCGCGCACCGGCCGGGAGGGCAGCGTGCGGACGGGCCGGGAGGGCAGGGCGCGCAGCGGCCGGGCGGCGTGCCCGGAGCCGGTGGTCGCCGTGGGCGTCCTGGCCGGCGTCCCGGTCGCCGTCGCCGTCGCCGTCTTCGCCGTCGCCGTCTTCGCCGTCGCCGTCTTCGCCGTCGTGGCCTTCGCCGTCGCCGACCGGGACGCCGTCGCGCCCTTCGGGGACGGCGGGACGGCGCGGGCGGCGCCCTCGCGGGACGCGCGGGCCGCGGCGCTCACGCGGCCCGCCGGATGCGCTCGGCGGCGCGGACGCGGGCCGAGGCGGCCCGGGGGTTGGCGGCCACCTCGGCCTCCGAGGCGGCCTCGCCGCCGCGGGTGAGCAGCCGCAGCACCGGCCCGTACTCGGGCAGCCGGACGGGCAGCTCCGGCGGGGTCCGGTCGGTGGCGAGCTCGGCGAGGGCCTGCTTGACGATCCGGTCCTCGAGGGAGTGGAAGGTGATGACGGCGACCCGGCCGCCCACCGCCAGCGCGTCCAGTGCCGCCGGCAGCGCCCGCCGGAGGACGCCGAGCTCGTCGTTGACCTCGATCCGCAGCGCCTGGAACGTCCGCTTGGCCGGGTTGCCACCCGTGCGGCGGGTGGCGGCGGGGATCGAGTCGCGCACCAGGTGGGCGAGCCGCTCGGTGCCGGTGAACGGCTCCCGGGCGCGCTCGCGGACGATCGCGCCGGCGATCCGCGAGGCGAACCGCTCCTCGCCGTAGACGCGCAGGACGCGGGCGAGCTCGGCGGCGGAGTAGGTGTTGACGACGTCGGCGGCGGTGCGCGGCGCGCCGGGGTCCATGCGCATGTCCAGCGGGCCGTCGGCGGCGTAGCTGAAGCCGCGGTCGGCGCGGTCGAGCTGCAGGGAGCTGACGCCGAGGTCGAACAGCACCGCGTGCACCTCGTCGAGGCCGAGGCGGTCGAGGACGTCGGGCAGCTCGTCGAAGACGGCCGGCACGAGCGTGGCGCGGTCGGCGTGGCCGGCGGCCGCGATGCGGGCGGCGGCCTCGGCGCGGGCGTGCGGGTCGCGGTCGAGGCCGACCAGCCGCAGGCCGGGGTGGGCGTCGAGGAGGGTCAGCGCGTGGCCGGCGAGGCCCAGGGTGGCGTCGACCAGCACGGCGCCCTCGGCAGCGCAGGCCGGGCCGAGCAGGTCGGTGACGCGGTCGAGGAGGACCGGCACGTGCACGGGAGGCGCCGCCGAGTCCTGCGGTGTGGATGCCGCCGAGTCCTGCGGCGCGGGCCGCGGGGGCTCGGGCGTGGTCATCGTCGGTCTCCTCGGGTCGGGCTCCCCGCGCGGGGACGGGCGTCACCGGGACGCACGTGCTGCACATGGTGGCGCGGACAGCGGGTCGGCTGGGGGAGCTCGGCGGGCGTGCCGCGCGACCGGTGGGGCGCCGGGGACGGGCGCGGGCCGCGGGGAGGGGGTGCCTGAGCGGAGGAGGTCCTGAGCGGAGGAGGTCGCGCGGGGACGGCGACCGCGGTGGGGCGGCGTGGGGCCGGTGGGGTGGAGTGGGGTCCCCACCCCCCGCGAGGGCCGCCTGGCGCCGGGGAAGTGCGTCAGGAGGACCCCGCGGGGGGTGGGGCCGGGTGCCGGTCGCGGTGCCGCTGCGGCGGACCGAGCCGCGGGGAAGGCGGTTCGGGCCGCATCCGGTCGAGCCGCGGGGAAGACGGCTCGCGACGGTGCGCGGCTGCCGGGCGACCGGCGGCACGGGGTCAGGAGAGCGTGGGCATCCCCTCGCTCTCCATGGCGGCGAAGACCGCCTCCTGCTCTGCCTCGTAGGCGTCCCACGCGGCCTGGTCCCAGATCTCGAAGCGGGTGTCGACGCCGACCACCACGACGTCGCGGTCGAGGCCGGCGTACTGGCGCAGGCTGGCGGGGATGGTGATGCGGCCGGCCTTGTCGGGCTCGACCTCGACCATCGAGCCGAAGCTCAGGCGGGCGCGCATGCGGGCCTCGGCGGTGTCGGCGGGGGCCATGCTGGCGGCGGCGCGGCTCTGCTCGGCGACCCGGGCCATGGTGAGGCCGTAGACGCAGCGCTCCTGGCCCTTCTTGATCACCATGCCGTCGGCCACCTGCTCGCGGAACCGGACGGGGAGTGCGAGCCGGCCCTTCTCGTCGAGCCGCAACGAGTAGTTGCCGACGAACACCGGATCACCTCCCCCATGTGGTCCTCCTCGTGTCCACCGCGGACCCGGTACGGGCCCTGGCTCCCCACCGCGCCACACACTAACCCACTACGCCCCACCGGACACCACTCGACACCATGTCGTGACCGCTTCTCCCCACGCCTCCCCGCGCAGGTCAGCGGCCGGTCGGGGCGCGTGGGGCGGCCGGTGGGGCGCGGTGGGGCGCCCGGGGGGGAGCGGTGGGGGCCGGGAGCGGCCCGCGGGCCTGCGGGTGGAGCCGGGGACGCGCCCGGGTGGGGAGCCGGACGGGGCGGTCCGCGACGGGCTCCCGACGCGCCGCGGGCACGTACCGTGGGCCGGGTGACCGACACCATGCGTGCGGCGGACGGGACGGCGGGGCTGCCGGTCGACGTCGCCGCGGAGGGCGCGCGGATCGCCGCCAACGTCTCCCGGGTCGTCCAGGGCAAGCCCGACGTCGTCCGCCTGGCGCTGGTCGTGCTGCTCGCCGAGGGCCACCTGCTCGTCGAGGACGTGCCCGGGGTCGGCAAGACGACGCTGGCCAAGGCGCTCGCGGCCTCGATCGACGCGAGCGTGCGCCGCATCCAGTTCACCCCCGACCTGCTGCCGAGCGACGTCACCGGCGTGGCGATCTACGACCAGGAGACGCGGGCCTTCGAGTTCCGCCCGGGCGCGGTGTTCGCCAACGTCGTGGTCGCCGACGAGATCAACCGGGCCTCGCCGAAGACGCAGTCGGCGCTGCTGGAGTGCATGGAGGAGCGGCAGGTCACCGTCGACGGCGTCAGCTACGAGCTGGCCCGGCCGTTCCTGGTGATGGCCACGCAGAACCCGGTGGAGATGGAGGGCACCTATCCCCTCCCCGAGGCCCAGCGCGACCGGTTCACCGCGCGGGTGTCCATGGGCTACCCCGACCGCGAGGCCGAGGTCGCCATGCTCGACGACCGCGGCACCGGCGACCCGCTCGCCGAGCTGACGCCGGTCGCCGACGCCGCGACCGTCCGCGCCCTGGTGGCCGCCGTCGGCACCCTGCACGTCTCCGACGCCGTCCGCCGCTACGTCGTCGCCCTGGTCGAGGCCACCCGCCGCTCCCCCGACCTGCGGTTGGGCGCCTCCCCGCGGGCCGGCCTGCAGCTGCTGCGCACCGCCCGCGCCGCCGCGGCGCTCGCCGGCCGCGACCACGTGCTCCCCGACGACGTCCAGGCGATGGCGCTGCCCGTGCTGTCCCACCGGCTGCTGCTCACCGCCGACGCCGCGGCCGCGCGGCGCACCGCGGAGCAGGTCGTCACCGGGCTGCTCGGCTCGGTGCCCGTGCTGCGCGGGCGCTGAGCGGTGGCGGGCCAGCTCCGGAGCGCGCTGACCTCGCTCACCCTGCGCGGCCGCTGCCTGGTCGCCGCCGGCCTGACGCTGCTCGGCCTCGGCGCGCTGCTCGGCGAGCGGCCGCTGGTGCAGATCGCGGTGTTCCTGCTGGCGCTGCCGCTGCTGTCGGCGGTGCTGGTGGCCCGGCAGCGCTTCCGCGTGGCGGTGCGGCGAACGGTCACCCCGGCCCGCGTGCCGCGCGGGGAGGACGCCGACGTGCTGCTGGAGGTCACCAACACCGACCGGCGCACCGGCCGGCTGTGGCTGCTGTCCGAGCAGCTGCCCGAGGACGCCGGCCGCTCCCCCGGCTTCGTCGTCGAGCGGCTGCCCGCCGGGCGCACCGCGGCCCTGCCCTACCGGGTGCACGGCGGGCGGCGCGGCCGGTTCCGGCTGGGCCCGCTGCGGCTGCGGCTGGTCGACCCGTTCGGCCTGGTGCAGCGCACCACCAGCGGCACCGACGGCGCCCCGCTGCTCGTCGTCCCGCGGGTGCGCCCGCTCGGCCCCGGCGGGCCCGCCGGCGGCCACGGCGGCGGCGGGGACGGCGCTCGCCGCTCGATCGCGGTGCACGGCGAGGACGACGTCAGCACCCGCGCCTACAGGCACGGCGACGACCTCCGCAAGGTGCACTGGCGGGCCACCGCGCGCACCGGCGAGCTCATGGTGCGGATGGAGGAGCGGCCCTGGCGGGCGCAGGCGGCGCTGCTGCTCGACACCCGGGTGCGCGCCCACCTGCTCACCCGGGCCGCCGGCCCCGGGCCCGCCGCCACGTCCGTCCCCGGCCCGCCCGGCGACCCGTCCCCGCCGCCGGACAGCCTCGAGTGGCTGGTCGAGGCCGCGGCCAGCATCGGCAGCTCGCTGGCCCGCCGCGGCGCCGTGCTGCGGGTGGTCACCCCCGAGGGCGAGCTCACGCCCGGTGAGGGAGCGGCGGGCCTCGGCCCCACCGAGCTGCTCGACCGGCTGGCCGTGCTCGGCCCGGCGCGCGGCTCCTCTCTCGCGCCCGCCGCCGACCTGCTGCACCGGGTGGCCGGCGACGGCCCGGTCGTGGCGCTGCTGGGCGCGGTCGGGCCCGACGACCTCGCCGAGCTGGTCACCGCCCGCTCCGGCCCGCACACCGACGTCGCGGTCCTGCTCGACGTCGCGAGCTGGGCCGACCCGGGCGGGCGCAGCCGCCGCTCGCTGTCGGCGACGTCACGGGCGCACCTGGCCGCCCAGGTGGAGGAGTCGGCGTCGCTGCTGCGCGGCGCGGGCTGGCAGGTGGCCGTCGCCGGGGCCGACCGCGGCGTCGAGGCGGTCTGGGCCGACCTCGCCGCCCAGCGCGGCGCGGGCCTGCGGGCCGGCGGGATCGGGGTGCCGGCGTGACCGCGCTCGCGCCGCCGCCGGCCGCTCCCCCGGCGCCCGCCCCGCCGCCGCGCGTCCCGGTCGCGCGCCGCCCCGCGCCGCCCCGGCCGCCCGGGACGCTGCGCCGCGAGGGCGGCACGACCGTCGCCGCCGCCGTCGCCACCGCGCTCGGCGCGTGCGCGCTGTTCCCCGTCTTCACCCGGCCCGACTGGCTGGCGCCGGCCCTCGCCGCGATCGCCGTCGTCGCGCTCACCGGCCTGGCGCTGCGCGCGGCGGGCCCCGCGTTGTGGGCGTGGGCCTCGGGCGGGCGCGCGCTGCCCGCGCGCGCCGCGGCCCTCGGCGTGCCGCTGGTCCCGCTGGGCCAGCTCGCCGCCCTCACCTGCCTGATGACGGGGCTGTTCGCCCCGGCGCGGGCGCTCGGCGGGTGGCTGCCGACCCCGCGCAGCCTCGGGTCGCTGGGTGCCGTCCTGACCGCGGGGTCGGCGGAGATCCGCGAGCAGGCCACCCCCGCGCTGCCGCTGACCGGGCTGCTGGCGCTGACCGTCCTGCTCGTGGGGATGGTCGCGGTCACCGTCGACCTGGTCGCCGTCGGCGGGCGGCAGCCGGCGCTGGCCGGGCTCGGCCTGCTGGTGCTGTTCTGCGTGCCGGTCAGCACCGTCACCGGCGACGTCGGGCTGGGGGCGCTGGCCGCCCCGGCGGCGGGCCTGGCGCTGTTGCTGTGGGCCGACCAGTCCCGGCGGCTGGCCGCGCGCACCGGCCGGGCGGGCGGCCACGGCGCCGGGTCCGCGGCCGCGGCGGGCACCGCGCTCGCGGCGCTGGTGGTGGCGCTGGTGGCCGGCAGCGTCGTCCCCACCCTCCCCGAGGGCCGGTTCGCCTCGGGCTTCGGCCCGGGCGGGGGCGGCGGCGCCACCGGGACGGCGCTGGACCCGGCCGCCGCGCTGCAGGGCCAGCTCACCCTCCCCGAGCCGATCGACCTGCTGCGGGTGGACGTCTCGGTCGACGACCCCGGCTACCTGCGCGTGGTGACGCTCGACCGGTACACCGCCGAGGACGGCTGGACGACGGGCAACCTCGACGGCGAGGCGTCGGTGGCCCAGCCCGACCCGCTGGCGCCGCTGCCCGGGCGACGCGACGGCCGGCCGGTGGAGGCCACGATCACCGCGGTCGGCCACGACGACCGGTTCCTGCCCGTGCTCACCTCCCCGCTGACCGTGGACATCGCCGACCCCGACGCCTGGCGGTTCGACCCGGTCACCGGCACGGTCTTCGGCCGCGACACCACCACCGCCTCGGCCGGCTACCGGGTGACCGCGGTGGAGCCGCGGCCGAGCGAGGACGAGCTGCGCGCCGCCGGGCCGCTGCGCGCGGACGACCCGGTGCGCGAGCGCGACACCGCCATCCCGCCGCTGGCCCCCGAGGTCACCGACCTGGTCGACCAGCTGACCGCGGGCGCCGCCACCCCCTACGACGCCGTCCGGTCGATCCACGGGTGGTTCTCCCGGGAGAACGGCTTCGTCTACAGCCTCGCCACCGCGCCGGGCACCACCGGCGACGACCTCGCCGACTTCCTGCGGCTCAAGCAGGGCTACTGCGAGCAGTACGCCGGGGCGATGGCGGCGATGGTCCGCGAGGCGGGCATCCCCGCGCGGGTGGCGCTGGGCTACACCCCCGGCCGCATCCAGCCCGGCGGCGAGCGGCTGATCACCAGCTCCGACGCGCACGCGTGGGTGGAGGTCTACTTCGACGACCTCGGCTGGATCCCGTTCGACCCCACCCCGATCGACACCGACCGCGCCGTCGAGCTGCCCTGGGCGCCGCGGCCGACGCCGCAGGAGGACGCCTCGACGCCGGACGGCGCCCCGGCGGTGCCGGCCCCGGCGCCGGTGGTGCCCGCGCCGCAGGTGGACCGGGTCGACGGCGGCGGGATCACGACGGGCATGCCGGGGTCCCGCGATCCCGGGTCGGCCCGGCCGGTGCTGGTCGCCGCCGGCGTGCTGCTGGGCCTGGCCGCGCTGCTGGGCGCCCCGGCCGGGGTGCGCGCGCTGCAGCGGCGCCGGCGCCTCGACGACGGCGGCCCGGCGGCGCTGTGGGACGAGCTCGCCGCCACCGCGCGCGACCTCGGCCTGCCGTGGGACCCGGCGCGCACGCCGCGTCAGCAGGCGGCCGGCCTCGCCCGGACGCTGGGGACCACTGCCGGGGCGCACCGGGCGGGCTCGCCGGGCGCGGCCGAGGCGGTCGAGCGGCTGGCCCGCGCGGAGGAGACGGCCAGCTACGGCCGCCCCGGCGCGGCGCCCGGCGACCCGTCGGCCGTCGCGGCGCTCCGGGCCGCCCGCAGGGGCCTGGCCGCCGCGGTGCCGGCGCGGGTTCGGCTGCGGGCGCTGCTGTGGCCGGCCTCGCTCGCCGACGCGCTGGGCGGCGGGTTCGCCGACCGGCTCCGGGCCCGGCTCCCGCGCCGCCGTCCCGCGGCCTGACCGGCCGCCGTCGCAGGCCTGGTCCTCCCCCTCCCCGTCGGCGCCCCGCCGTCCCGGTCGACCTGCCCGGTCCGCCTGCCCCCGGGCGCCGGTCCACCCACCCTCGCCGTGTGGTGGGGGGGGGCGGGCGGGGGGGGGGGGGGGGGGGGCGGGGCGCGCGGGGGGGGGGGGGGGGGGGGGGGGGGGGGGGGG
>NZ_JBJGYM010000027.1:0-55778 GCF_054049995.1 Geodermatophilus sp. SYSU D01106
GCTCCGGGCTCCCCGCGGGCGGTGAGCCAGGACGCGCGGAGGTGGGCCAGGACGCGCGGAGGTGAGTCAGGACGCGTGGACCCGAGCCGGGATGCGTCAGGGGCTCCCGGAGTGTCGGTCCCCGGTGGGACGGTGCCCTCCCCGAGCATCCGAGGAGGAGCCATGCCCACGCGGAACACCCCCTGGCCCGACGGCACGCCCTGCTGGGTCGACTACGGCGCCGCCGACCCCGCCGCGGCGAAGGAGTTCTACGGCCGCCTGTTCGGCTGGGACTGGACGGCCGACAGCCCGGAGTACGGCGGCTACGTCAACGCGCTGAAGGGCGGCGCGCAGGCCGCCGGCCTCGGGCCGCTGACCGGCCCGGACGACCCGCCGGCCTGGACGACGTACTTCGCGACGGGCGACGCGGCGGCCACCTGCGACCGGATCCGCGAGGCCGGCGGCACCGTCGTCGTGGAGCCGATGGCGGTCGGGCCGATGGGCACGATGGCCATCGCCCTGGACCCGCAGGGGAACGGCTTCGGGCTGTGGCAGGCCGGCACGCACACCGGCGCGGAGGTGGTCAACGAGCACGGCGCGCAGGTGTGGAACGAGGCCGCCGTCGACGACGTCCCCGCGGCCCGCGCGTTCTACGGCGCCGTCTTCGGGTTCTCCTGGGACGAGATCCCCGATATGGGCGGCTACGCCACCTTCAGCACGGACGGGCGCCCGCTCGGCGGCCTCGGGCCGGTCGGCCCCGGTGCGCCGAAGGGGTGGTCGACCTGCTTCGCGGTGACCTCCGCCGACGACACGGTGGCCGCGGTCGAGGCCGCGGGCGGCAAGGTCACCCACCCCGCCGAGGACACCGAGTTCGGCCGGTTCGCCGTGGTCACCGACCCGTGGGGCGCGTCCTTCTCGGTCATGCAGCTGCCGCCCGAGGGCTGAGCGGACGGGGCGGGCCGGCGCGGACGGGGCGCGCCGGCCCGGCCGTCAGCGGACCTGGCCGTAGGTGTGGTCGGGGGTGAACCGGACGACGAGGCGGCGGTCGGCGACCATCGCCCGCCGGTAGTCGTCCCAGTCCTCGTGCTCGCCGGAGATCGCCCGGTAGTAGGCCACCAGCTCGTCCACCGTCGCGTCGGACGGGTCGGCGGCCACCGGGGTCAGCTCGGCGGTGCCCTCCACGGCGGCCCAGGACCAGAAGTCGTCCGAGGACACGTGCAGGGTCACCCGCGGGTCGGCCTGCAGGTTGCGGGTCTTCGCGCGGTCGGCGGTCACCGACACCCGGAACAGCCGCTGCTCCGGGTCGTACGCGTAGCCGACGTTGGACAGCTGCGGCCGTCCGTCGCGCTTGACGGTGGCCAGCACGCCCCAGCGGCGCCCGGCCACGAACCCCAGCAGGCGGTCGTTGACGGTCACCGGACCCTCCCGCGGGCCTTGAGCGGCACGGGCGGCAGGGCCGGCGCGAGCTGGCGCTCGTCCTCGCCGAACCCCGGGACGGCGCCGAAGCGCGCGTCGCCGTCGTTCCACCGCTCGGCGTACTCCGTGATCTCCTCGCCCGACCGGCCGACGAAGTTCCACCACATGACCAGCCGCTCCTCGAACGGCTCGCCGCCGAGCAGGAGCAGCCGGGTGGGGGCGTCGGTCCGGATCCGCACCGAGCGGCGGCCGGTCCCCAGGTAGACCATCGCGCCGTGGGCCAGCGGCGCGCCCTCGACGTCGGCCCCGCCCGCGGCGCCGAGCAGCGCGTGCTCGAAGTCCGGCTCCAGCGGCACCTCGACGTCGGCCCCGGCGGCCAGGTCCAGGTCGACGCCCACCAGCGGGGAGTGCGCGGTGCCCGGGGACGTCGCCCCGCCGAAGGAGCCCATGAGCACCGTGGCGGTGAGCCCGTCGGAGGCGAAGCCCGGCAGCGCGGCGTGGTGCTCGAAGGCCGGCGCGGTGTCGCGGGCGCCGTCGGGCAGCGCCACCCACAGCTGGGCGCCGTGCAGGAACCGCGGGTGCGGCACCGGCGACTGCTCGGAGTGCGCGATGCCGTGCCCGGCGGTCATCAGCGCGAGCTGCCGCGGGCCGAAGGTGACGTCGCTGCCGAGGGAGTCGCGGTGGTGGACGCTGCCCTCGATCAGCCAGGACACCGTCTGCAGGCCGGTGTGCGGGTGCGGCGTGACCTGCATCCCGGCGGTGGCGGCGACGTCGTCGGGGCCGTAGTGGTCGACGAACGCCCAGGCGCCCACCATCCGGCGGCCGAGCGTGGGCAACAGCCGCCGGACGGGGGTGCCGGGACCGAGCATGACCTCCTTCGCCGGCAGCAGGTCGAGGGCCGGGCCCGCGGCGGTGTCGTCGAGGCCGCCGACGGTGCGCGTGGTCGGCCGGGGTTCGGACGTGCTCACGGGACCTCCACGAGGGTGTGTCAGCGGGGCTCGGGGGCGGACGGGCAGCGGAGTGCGCCGACGTCCCAGCCGGCGCGGCGGGCCCCGGCGGCGTGGGCGCTCTCGAGGAAGTCCAGCACGGTGGCGCGGGGGTCGGCCGCCGTCCGCACGTCCTCGTAGGTGAGCAGCGCGAGGTGGGCGCCGCGGCTCGGGACCCAGCGCGCGGCCGTGGGGCGCAGCGGCTCCTCGGTGAGGCCCGCCGGTTCCGGCGCGGTGTAGCAGTAGAACGCCGGCTCGGGCACCTGGTCGTCGCCGAACCAGAACCCGGCGCTGATCACCTCGTGCGAGTAGGCCTCGCGGGTGACCGGGTCGACGGCGTCGGGCTGCTCCACCCGCCGGTCGGAGAAGCGGGTGACGGCGACGTCGAAGGTGTGCCAGAAGTGGTGCACCGGGCTCGTCTTCGCGTAGCTGCGGCCCGCGAACTCCTCGAGCACCTGCGCGACCTGCCCCAGCACCACCCAGTAGCGGGTCACGTGCGCCGGGTCGTAGGCGGCGTGGTGCTCGTCCTCGGCGAACGGGGTCCGGTCGGGCAGGTCGAAGGGCACCGGCCGGTCGATGTGGGCCGGCAGCCCGAGCCCGGTGAGCGTCGCCTGCAGCTGCCGGTAGAAGCCGGCGACGCTGAGCCCGGGCAGCGGGAAGGACGCCCGCCTGCCGTCGGCGACGTTGACCTCGAGCCGGTGGTCGACCAGGTCGAGGTCGACGGCGAAGACGGGGTCGAAGCCCATCGGCCGGGTGGTCAGGCCCCGGCCGGTGAGGTGGAACGGGACGTGCCACCAGTGGTTGCGCCGCGGGGCGTTGGCCAGGCGGAGCTTGCCGACCACCTGCAGGAACCGGTGCACGGTCTCCTTGGTGTCGGCCCACTCGGTCAGCGGGACGGGCGGGAAGACGGGCACGTTCGGCTCCTCGATGGTCCGGGTCGACGTCAGCATGCACCCCCGGCGGAGGCGTGGAGGCCTCCGCCGGGGGTGCCGGTCACTGGCCGGACTCGCCGCGGACCGCGGCGTGCGGGACCGCGGGGGACGGCAGGTGCACGGCCGGGATCGAGCCCAGGCGCCCGGCGCGGAAGTCGTCGAAGGCCTGCACGACCTCCTGCCGGCTGTTCATCACGAACGGCCCGTACATGGCGATCGGCTCGCGGATCGGCAGCCCGCCCAGGACGACGACGTCGAGGGCCGGCGTGCGCGACTCCTGGTGCACCGCGCCGCGGACGGTCACGGTGTCGCCGGGGCCGAGCACGGCCAGCTGGCCCGTGCGCACCGGCGCGCCGTCGATGCCGACGGAGCCGGCGCCGGAGAGCACGTAGACCAGGGCGTTGAAGTCCGGCCGCCAGGGCAGGTCGAGCGAGGCGCCGGGCGCCACCGTCGCGTGCACCATCGCCATCGGCGTGTACGTGGAGCCCGGGCCGGTGTGCCCGCCGACGTCGCCGGCGATCACCCGCACCAGCGCGCCGGCGTCCGGGCTGGCGAGCAGCACCGACTCGCGGGCCCGCAGGTCCTGGTAGCGCGGCTCCACCCACTTCTGCGCGCGCGGCAGGTTCACCCACAGCTGCAGGCCGTGGAAGACCCCGCCGCTGACGACGAGCGCCTCCGGCGGCCGCTCGATGTGCAGGACGCCGCCGCCCGCGGTCATCCACTGGGTGTCGCCGTTGCTGATCGTGCCGCCGCCGCCGTGGGAGTCGGCGTGCTCGAAGGTGCCGTCGATGATGTAGGTGACGGTCTCGAAGCCGCGGTGCGGGTGCCAGGAGGTGCCCTTGGGCTCACCGGGGGCGTACTCGACCTCGCCCATCTGGTCCATGTGGATGAACGGGTCGAGGTCGCGCAGGTCGACGCCGGCGAAGGCCCGGCGCACGGGGAAGCCCTCGCCCTCGAAGCCGGAGGGGGCCGTGGTCACCGACCGCGTGCGGCGGCGCACCGTCCGCGGGGCGGGCAGCGGGACCCGGGGGAGGGTGGTGGTGTCCTCGACGGTGACGGCGGGCATGGCCGGCCTCCTCTGTTGAGCGCTCAACTAGTGGCGACTGTAGCGCCGCAGGGCCCCGCTGTCTTCCCTCCGCCGTGCCCCGGTCAGGAAGCGCGCTCGGCCCGCGCCGCGACGGCGGCCGGCGGGCCGTGCTCGGCGATGAGCGCCGTGTTGGCCACCTCGGCGTCGTCGAGGTGGACCGCGTCGCGCGGGTCGGTGGTGTCGAGCATCCGCGTCTCGTGCCCGCGGCCCACGACCAGGACGACGTCGGCCGGCCCGGAGGCGCGCACCGCGGCGGAGATGGCGGCCCGCCGGTCGGGCACCGTGCGCACCGCCGCGCCGCCGCCGAGCAGGCCGACCCGCAGCTCGGCGATGATCGCCGCCGGGTCCTCGCCGTGGCTGCCCTCGTTGGTCAGCCAGACGACGTCGGCCGCCCGGGCGGACTCGCCCAGGCCCTGTCGCTTGTACCGGTCGCGCCGGCCGCGGGCGCCGAGGACCAGGTGCACCCGGCCGCCGGGGCCGCGCAGGTCGCGGGCGGTGGCGAGCGCGGCGGCGAGGGCGCGCGGGGTGTGCGCGTAGTCGACGACGACCACCGGCCGCCCGTCCCCGCCCAGCACGGTGTTGCGCCCGCGCGGCGGGGCGACCGCCGCGAGCCCGGCCGCGATCTCCTCGGCCGGCACGCCGAGCACCCGGCCGGTGGCCCACGCGGCGGCCAGGTTCGACACGTGCACCCGCCCGACGAGCCGGCTGGTCACGCGGTGTCCGCCGGTGTCGTCGGCCAGGAGCACCTCGGTGCCGGCCGCGCCGGTGCGCCAGCCGAGCACGCGCACGTCGGCGTCCTCCGCCGCGCCCACCCGGGTCACCGGCACCGGCGCCTGGTCGGCCAGCCGCCGTCCCCACGGGTCGTCGACGACCACGACGCCGGCCGCCGCCCGGTCCGGCCCGAACAGCCGCGCCTTGCTCGCCCAGTAGTGCTCGATCGTGCCGTGGTGGTCGAGGTGGTCCTCCTCGAACCCGGTGAAGACGGCGACGTCGAAGCGCAGGCCGTCGATGCGGCCCATGTCCAGCGCGATGGAGGAGGCCTCGACGACGGCCCGCCGCGCGCCGGCGTCGACCATCCAGCGCAGCAGCTCGTGCAGCTCCGGCGCCTCCGGCGTGGTCAGCGCCGTGCCGCGGGACCGGCGCCCGACCGCCGCGCCGAGCGTGCCGACGACGCCGGTGGGCGTCCCGGCCGCCTCGAGGACGCCGCGGACCAGCGTGCTCGTCGTCGTCTTGCCGTTGCTGCCGGTCACCCCGACCAGGCGCAGCGCCGCGGCCGGGTCGCCGGCCAGCAGCGCGCCGAGCGGGCCCAGGCAGGCGCGCACCGACGGGACCAGCAGCACCGGCAGCGCGACGTCGACCGGCCGGTCGGCCAGCAGTGCCGCGGCGCCCGCGGCGGCAGCCGCCCCCGCGTGCCGGTGCCCGTCGCTGGACGCGCCGCGCACGCAGGCGAACAGCGAGCCGGGGACGACGCGGCGCGAGTCGGTGACCAGGCCGCGCAGGAGCAGGTCGTCGGTGCCGCCGCGGCGCAGCACGGGGCCGAGCGGGACGGTCCGCGCCCGGGCCTCGACGTCGGACCAGGTCACCGCGGGCACTGGCACCCGCCCGACGGTAGGCGGGGCACGACCGATCCGCAGGTCGGCCGCGCCCCGCCGGCTCAGCGGAGCAGCCGCGCGACCCCGGTCGGGCCCTGCTCGGCGTCGGCGTCGGGCAGCACCTCGGTGCGGGCCGACAGGCGCGGAGCCCACGCCGCGGGCGCGGTCTCCAGCCAGGCGGCGCCGGCGTCGGTGAGCCGGCCGTCGGACCGCAGCGGCGCCCAGCCGCGCAGCGAGCGCAGCCCCTCGGCGACGGTGACGAGCGTGCGGGCCACGCCTCGTCCCCGGTAGACCTGCTCCACCGAGACGGTGTCGACCAGGCCCGAGCGGATCCACCAGCGGACCTCGCCGATCCGGTCGGTGATCCGGACGCCCGCGGCGGCGACCTGGTGGGGCGCGACGACCGAGCCCGGCCGGAAGGCCGAGCCCCGGAAGGCGAGCAGCGAGGCCGCCGGCACCGCGCTGGTGGCGTGGGTGACCTCGGCGAACCACATCGGCGGGCAGCGGTCGGCGACGTCCTCGACGACGTCGACCCGGACGACGCGGCGGTCGGCGGCGCGGTAGCGGACGTCGACCAGCCAGCCGGCGGGCCGGCGGCCGCGGGCGTCGAGGGCGGTCATGTCCACCGGGGTGCCGTCGTCGAAGCGGTCGGAGTTGACGCCGACCAGCGAGTACTCGAGCGGGCCGGGGCCGCGGCGCAGCAGCCGCGCCCACCACAGCGCCGTCGAGGTGGGGGCCGGCTCCGCCAGGGGCGGGACCGCCCGCAGGCGCGGCGCCGCCGGCGCCGGGACCGCCGCGTCGTGGGCCGCTGCCGTCATGCTCATCTCGTCCTCCAGTCCTCGCCCCCGTGGACCCGGGGTGTTCCGGGGACGACTCTCCGGACCGCACTTGTGGCCGCCTTGGGGTCCACTAGCGCGGCCCGGCGATACTGGTCTCCCGATGACGCACTCCACGACGCCCCCGACGACGCAGGCCCGGCCGTGAGCGCCCCGTTGAACCTGCTCAACCTGGAGCGGGTGTCCAAGGCGCACGGCACCACCGTGCTGCTCGACGACGTCTCCCTCGGCGTCGCGTCCGGCGAGCGCATCGGCGTCGTCGGCCGCAACGGCAGCGGCAAGTCCACGCTGCTCGGCGTCCTCACCGGCCGGGAGGAGCCCGACAGCGGACGGGTCACGCAGCGCGGCGACCTCGCCGTCGGCGTCCTCGACCAGTCCGGGACGCTGCCGCCGGGCGCGACCGTCCGCGACGTCGTCCTGCCCCCGACGTTGTTCGCCGCCGAGCACGAGTGGGCCGCCGACCCGGCCGTCCGCAGCGTCCTCACCGGCCTGGAGCTCGACCGGCTGGGCCTCGACTCGCCCGTCGCGCCGATGTCCGGCGGGGAGCGGCGGCGGGTGGCGCTGGCCGCGCAGCTGATCCGCCCGCTGGACCTGCTCGTCCTCGACGAGCCGACCAACCACCTCGACGTCGAGGGCGTCGCCTGGCTCGCCGACTTCGTCAAGCGGCGGGTCGGGGCGCTGGTGGTCGTCACCCACGACCGGTGGTTCCTCGACGAGGTGTGCACGCAGACGTGGGAGGTCGCCGACGGCGCGGTGCACTCCTACGAGGGCGGCTACGCGGCCTACACGCTGGCCCGCGCCGAGCGGGCGCGCGTCGCGGCGGCCACCGAGGAGCGCCGCCTCAACCTGGTGCGCAAGGAGCTCGCCTGGCTGCGCCGGGGCCCGCCGGCGCGCACCAGCAAACCGCGCTTCCGCATCGAGGCCGCCGAGGCGCTCATCGCCGACGAGCCCCCACCGCGCGAGACGATGCAGCTCAAGGGCTTCGCCGCGCGCCGGCTCGGCAGGACGGTGTACGACGTCGAGGACGTCGACTACGCGGTGCGGTCGGAGGCCGGCCCGCGGACGCTGTTCGCCGACCTGACCTGGCACGTCGGCCCGGGCGACCGGATCGGCGTCGTCGGGGTGAACGGCGCGGGCAAGACGTCGCTGCTGCGGATGCTCGTGGGCGAGGTCGAGCCCGACCGCGGCTCCGTGGTGCGCGGGCAGACGGTGGCGCCGGCCTACCTGTCCCAGCACGTCACCGAGCTGCCGGCTCGGCTGCGGGTGCTCGAGGCGGTGCAGGAGGTCGCCCGGATCGCGCGGATCGGCAACCAGGAGATCTCGGCCTCCTCGCTGGCCGAGCGCTTCGGCTTCCCGGCGTCGCGGCAGTGGACGCCGGTCGGCGACCTCTCCGGCGGCGAGCGGCGCCGGCTGCAGCTGCTCCGGCTGCTCATGGCCGAGCCGAACGTGCTGCTGCTCGACGAGCCGACCAACGACCTCGACATCGACACGCTCACCCAGCTCGAGGACCTGCTCGACGGGTTCCCCGGCACGGTGCTGGTGGTCAGCCACGACCGCTACTTCGTCGACCGGGTCTGCGACTCGGTGGTGGCGCTCATGGGCGACGGGTCGCTCGCCGCGCTGCCCGGCGGGGTGGAGGAGTACCTCGCCCGCCGGGCCGCCGGGGAGGCCGCGCTGCCCTCGGCCGGCTCCGGTCCCGCGCCCGCCGGTGGCGCGGCCCCGGCGCCCGCCCCGGCGGGCCCGTCGGCGGCGGAGGTGCGCGCCGCCCGCAAGGAGGCCGCCCGCCTCGAGCGGCGGCTGGAGAAGCTCACCGCGGAGGAGGAGCGGCTGCACGCCGACCTCGCCGCCGCGGCCACCGACCACGCGCGGGTCATGGAGCTCGACGGCCGGCTGCGGACCTTGCTGGCCGAGAAGGACCAGGTGGAGAGCGACTGGCTGGCCGCCGCGGAGCTCGCCGAGGGCTGAGCGGGTCCTCCTGCACGGCAGCGCCTCCTCCCTCACGGTGGGACGTGGGGGAGGAGGCGCCACGATCAGGTCACCTGATCCCGGCTCAGGCGGCGGCGGCCTCGGCGCGGGTGCGGGCGATCATCCGCAGCCCGACGACGACCGTGGGGACGGCGCCGACGAGCGCGAAGCCGGCGTAGAGCAGCGGGGTGAAGCTGAGCGCCGCCGAGGCGACCAGGCAGGCCACGGCCGGGACCAGCAGCCACCAGGTGATCACGCCGGCGCGCGCCAGGCCGGCGAGACCGACCAGCGGGCCGAGCAGCCCGAACAGCGTCACCGTGCCGACGACGCCCACGGCCGCCTGGCCCTGCACCGACTCGAACAGCGCCAGCGCGGTGTCGGCCGGCAGCTCCTGGCCGATCCCGCCGATCCAGAAGTCGTAGAGCACCATCCCCGTCACCGTGACCAGGCCGATCGCCGACAGCAGGGCGCCGACGATCGTCGGGATGCGTCCGCGGCGGCCGCGGACCAGCGCCGGCGCGGCCAGCCAGGCCAGGGCCAGCGCCATGTTGCCGTAGTGGAGCAGCAGCGCCGAGAGCGCCGTCTGCCCCTCGTCGGCCGCCAGCGAGGCGATGTAGTCGGCGTCGGCCGGGGAGGCCTGCGGCGGCGAGGTGGCCAGGCCCGCCACGTAGAGCAGCGAGCCCGCGACCATCGCGCCGCCGGCGAGGGTCAGCATCGTGGCGCCGGCGCTGCGGGCCGGTCGCTGCGGGGCGGCGGTGGGGGCGGGGGTCAGGGAGGTGGTCATCGGTCCTCGTCGGGTCGGGCACCGCATCGGTCGGTGCGTCGGCGAGGACTCTCCGGCCGGTGGGGCGCCCGGCACGTCCGTCGTCGCGGACCGACCGGGCTCCGCCGCACGGCGGATGGACAGGCCCCCGTCGATCGGCCGCGCGGGGGATCCCGTCCGCGCCCGGCCGCCCCTACCGTGCTCGCCGTGCCCCGCTGGACCTCGTCCCCCTCCGCCCGCCGGCTCGTGTGGCCGGCCCTCGGCGCGCTGCTCGCGGTGCTCTCGGGGGTGGAGACGGCGATCGACGAGACGTTCCGCTTCCCGCTGGTCACCGCACTGCCGGGCGTCGCCGTCGGCGCGGTCGTGGCGCTCGGCACGCGGTGGCCGGAGGCGGCCGCGGTCGCCGGGGCGCTCAGCGTGCTCGGCAACTACGCGCTCGGTACGCCCGGCCCCGGCGGCGCCCAGCTCATCGGGATGGCCGTCCTCGTCGGGCACGCGGCCGCGGTCCTGCCGGTGCGGCGCGGGCTGCGCGCGGCGGTCTCGGCGACGCTCGTCGTGGTGGTCGCCGGGCTGGTGTTCGGCCCCTCCACCTGGGAGAGCGTCTTCTACCTCGTCGTCGCCGGCACCGCCTGGGGCGTCGGCCTGCTGGTGCGCCGGTCCCGCGAGCGGGCCCGGGAACTGCAGGTGCTCGCCGCCCGGCTGGCCGAGCAGCAGGAGGCCGTGGCCGGCGCCGCCGTCGTGGCCGAGCGCGCCCGCATCGCGCGCGAGGTGCACGACTCGGTCGCGCACGCGGTCAGCGTGATGGTGCTGCAGATGGGCGGGCTGCGGCGGCTGCTGCCCGACCACCCGGAGGCCCAGGACGTGCTGCTGGGGCTGGAGCGGCTGGGCCGGGAGTCGGTCGACGAGATGCGCCGCGTGGTCGGCATCCTCCGCGAGTCCGGCGCCGGCGACCCGGCGCCGCAGCCGTCGCTGTCGCGCCTGGACGCCGTCCTGGCCGAGCTGCGGGCGGGCGGGATGCCGGTGGAGCTGGTGGTCACCGGGGAGCCGGCCGAGCTGCCGCAGCTGGTCGACGTCGCGGCCGTGCGGGTGGTGCAGGAGGCGCTGTCCAACGTGGTCCGGCACGCGGGCGCGGCCGCCACCCGCGTCGAGGTCGCCTGGACGCCGGGCCGGGTGACCGTCACGGTCACCGACGACGGCCGCCCGCGCGTCGAGCCCACCCCGCACGCACCGGGGGGCCACGGGCAGCTGCACATGCGCGAGCGGGTCACCGTCGCCGGCGGCGACCTCGACGTCGGCCCCGTGCGCGGCGGCGGCTACCGCGTGCGCGCCGGGTTCCCCGTCCCCGCGCCGGCCGCCGTCCCGCCCGCGGCGGTAGGCGCGTGACGATCCGGGTGGTGCTGGTCGACGACCAGTCGATGATCCGCACGGGGCTGCGGATGGTGCTGGCCGCCGAGCCGGACATCGAGGTGGTCGGCGAGGCCGGCGACGGCGCGTCGGGCGTCCGCGCGGTCACCGAGCTCGAGCCCGACGTCGTCCTGCTCGACGTGCGGATGCCCGGCATGGACGGGCTGGAGGCCGCGCGGCGCATCGTCGGGTCGGGCGCGCGCACGCGGGTCGTCGTCCTCACCACGTTCGACGAGGACGAGTACGTGGCCGCCGCCCTGCGCGCCGGGGTCAGCGGCTTCCTGCTCAAGGTGGCCCCGCCGGAGGACCTGGTGGCGGCGGTGCGCACCGTCGCGGCCGGGCAGGGCCTGCTCGACCCGGCGGTGACCCTGCGGGTGATCCGCTCCTTCGCCGCCGCGCCCGCGCCCGACCCCGGCCGCGCCGCCGAGCTCGCGCAGCTCACCGAGCGGGAGACCGACGTGCTGGCGCTGGTCGCCGCCGGGCTGTCCAACGCCGAGATCGCCGCCCGGCTGTACCTGGGCGAGGCGACGGTCAAGACGCACGTGAGCCGGGTACTGCTGAAGCTGGGTCTGCGGGACCGCGTGCAGGCGGTCGCGTTCGCCTACGAGTCCGGCCTGGTGACGCCCGGCCGGTGAGGCGTCCCCGCCGTCGCGAGCAGGGCGTTCGGCGCGTACGGGTAGCAGAAGGACCCCGCTGCCCCCCACACCTCGCTCCGCTCGGCGCGGGCCCCTGCAGCGCGGCCGGGCCGAACGGACCTCACGGGTAGACTCGCTGTCACCGCCGGCCGCGTCGACCGACGTTCCTGGTGTCCCCGAGCCGCCCACGACTCCCGGAGACACGTGCTCGTTCTGCTGTTCCTCCACCTGTCCGCCGGACTGCTGGCGCCCGTGCTCGTGCGGTGGTGGGGGAGGCAGGCCTTCCTCGCCCTGGCCCTGGTGCCCGCGGCCGGCTTCGGCTGGGTGCTGAGCCGGCTCGGCCCGGTCCTCGCCGGCGAGGAGCAGCGCGAGACGGTGCCCTGGATCCCGGCGCTCGACCTCGACGTCGCCCTGCGCCTGGACGCCCTGTCGCTCACCTTCGCCGCGCTGGTCACCGGCGTCGGGGCGCTGGTGCTCGTCTACTGCGCCCGCTACTTCGAGCCCGGCGAGGAGGGCACCGGCCGCTTCGCCGGGTGCCTCACCGCCTTCGCGGGCTCGATGCTCGGGCTCGTCCTCGCCGACGACATGCTCCTGCTCTACGTGTTCTGGGAGCTCACCACCGTCTTCTCGTTCCTGCTCATCGGCGGCTCGGGACGGCGGCTGGCCGCGCGGCGGGCGGCGTCGCAGGCGCTGGTCCTGACCACCGCCGGCGGCCTGGCGATGCTCGTCGGCCTGATCGTCATCGGCCAGGCGAGCGGCTCGTACCTGCTCTCGGAGGTCGTCGCCGCCCCCGGCAGCGGCACCGCGATGACGGCCGGCGTGGCCCTGGTGCTCGCCGGCGCGGTCACCAAGTCCGCCCTCGTCCCGTTCCACTTCTGGCTGCCCGCGGCCATGGAGGCGCCGACGCCGGTCAGCGCCTACCTGCACGCGGCTGCCATGGTGAAGGCCGGCGTCTACCTGGTCGCCCGGCTGGCGCCCGGCCTCGCCGACGTCCCCGGCTGGCGGCCGGTGGTGCTCGGCCTGGGCGTGGCCACCATGCTGCTCGGCGGCTACCGAGCGCTGCGGCAGAAGGACGTCAAGCTGCTGCTGGCCTTCGGCACCGTCAGCCAGCTCGGCTTCCTCGTGGTGCTGGTCGGCGCCGGCAGCGCCGAGCTCGCCGCCGCGGGCCTGGCCATGACGCTCGCGCACGGGCTGTTCAAGTCCACGCTGTTCCTCACCGTCGGCGTCGTCGACCACGCCACCGGCACCCGCGACCTGCGCAGGCTGTCCGGCCTCGGCCGCCGGCTGCCCGTCCTGGCCGCGATCGGCGGCGCCGCCGCGGCGTCGATGGCCGGGCTCCCGCCGCTGCTGGGCTTCGTCGGCAAGGAGGCGGCCTTCACCGCCCTGCTCGACGGCGGCCTGCCCGACCGCACGGTCGCCCTGGTCGTGCTCGCCGGCCTGGTCCTCGGCTCCGTGCTCACCGCGGCCTACACCGCCCGGTTCGTGTGGGGCGCCTTCGCCCGCAAGCCCGGCGTCCCCGACACCGCCGTCGAGCACCCGCCGGGCGCGCTGTTCCTCGCCGCGCCCGCCGTCCTCGCGCTCACCGGCCTCGTGCTCGGGCCGCTGAGCCCGGTGCTGGACCCGCTGGTCGCCGCGTACGCCGAGACGCTGCCGCTGCTCGCCCCCGAGGCGGAGCACCTGGCGCTGTGGCACGGCTGGCAGCCGGCGCTGGCGCTGTCGGCGCTCACCGTGCTCGGCGGCGCCGCGCTGTTCGCCCTCCGCGGGCCGGTACAGCGCCTGCAGGGCCGGGTGGCCGTGGGCGCCTCGGCGGACGAGGGCTACTGGAACGTCCTGCAGGGCGTCGACCGGCTCTCGGTCCTGGTCACCGGCACCACCCAGCGCGGGTCGCTGCCGGCCTACCTCGGCACGATCCTCGTCGTCGTCCTCGCGCTGCCCGGCACGCTGCTGCTCACGCAGGCGCCGTGGCCGGGGGAGTGGCGGGCCTGGGACACCCCGGTGCAGGCCGTCGTCGGCGTCGTCGTGGTGACCGCCGCCGCGCTCACCCTGCGGATCCGGCAGCGGCTGTCCGCGGTGCTCGTCGTCGGCGTCACCGGCTACGGCATCGCCGTCGTCTTCGCGCTGCAGGGCGCACCCGACCTGGCGCTCACCCAGTTCCTCGTCGAGACGCTCACCCTCGTCGTGTTCGTGCTGGTGCTGCGCAAGCTGCCCAAGGACATCTCCGAGCGGCACCGGCCCCGCGAGCGGGCGGTGCGCGGCGTGATCGCCGTCGGGGTGGGCGCGTTCATGGGAGCGGTGGGCGCCGTGGCGATGGCGGTGCGCACGGCGCCGCCGGTGTCGGCGGGCTGGCCGGGCCCGGCCTACGACTTCGGCGGCGGCAAGAACGTCGTCAACGTGACGCTGGTCGACATCCGCTCCTGGGACACCATCGGCGAGGTCTCGCTGCTCGTCGTCGCCGCGACCGGCGTGGCCAGCCTGGTGTTCCTCCGCGGCCGCACCGGCGGGGTGGACCGGGTGACCCGCGCCGAGCTGACCGGCTCCGCCGAGCGCAGCCGCCGGGCGCCGCGCGACCGCTGGCTGGCCGCCACCGCCACCCTCGACCCCGCCCGGCGCTCGGTCGTGCTCGAGGTGGTCACCCGGCTGCTGTTCCACACGATCACCGTGTTCTCGCTGTACCTGCTCTTCAGCGGCCACAACGAGCCCGGCGGCGGCTTCGCCGGCGGCCTGGTCGCGGGGCTGGCGCTGGTGCTGCGCTACCTCGCCGGCGGCCGGTACGAGCTGGGCGAGGCCGCGCCGGTGGCCCCCGGCCTGCTGCTGGGCAGCGGCCTGCTGTTCGCGGGCGCCACCGGCGTCGCCGGGCTGCTGGTCGGCGGCGACGTGCTGCAGACGGCGATCCTGCAGACGACGCTGCCCGTCCTCGGCGACGTCAAGCTCGTGACCTCGCTGTTCTTCGACTGCGGCGTCTACCTGATCGTCGTCGGCCTGGTGCTCGACGTGCTGCGCAGCCTCGGCGCGGAGCTCGACCGCCAGGAGGACCAGGAGGACCCGATCGAACTCGCCCCCGGGGAGGTGGTGCTGCGATGACCCCCACGATCGTGCTGCCGGTGATGATCGGCGGGCTGTACGCGGCGGGCGTGTACCTGCTGCTCGACCGCAGCCTCACCCGCGTCCTGCTGGGCTTCCTGCTGCTGGGCAACGCCACGAACCTGCTGCTGCTGTCGACCGGTGGCCCGGCCGGGCTCGCGCCGATCCTCGGCTACTCCGACGCCGAGGAGATCAACGACCCGCTGCCCCAGGCGCTGGTGCTCACCGCGATCGTGATCACCTTCGGCATCTCGGCGTTCGTGCTGGCGCTCATCCACCGCTCGTGGCGGCTGGCCCGCAACGAGGCCGTCGGCACCGACGAGGAGGACCGCCGGGTCGCCGCCCGCCGCGACACCGACGCCGACGAGCTCGACCCGGACGACCTCGCCCCCGAGGACCGCGCGGCCATGCACGCCGACTCGCTGCGGGCCGACCTCGAGGAGCTGGCCGACGACGTGGACGTGCCGGCCGGCCGGAGCCCCTCGTGATCGGGGTCCTCGCGCCGCTGCCGGTCCTGCTGCCGCTGCTCGGCGCGGCCGGCGCCCTGCTGGGCGCCCGGCACCCGACGTTCCAGCGCACGCTCAGCGTGCTGGTGCTCACCGCGGTGCTCGCCGTCTCGGTGGTGCTGCTGCTCGTCGCCGACGCGGAGGGCGCCGGGGCGGTGTCGGTGGGCGGCTGGCCGGTCCCGCTGGGCGTCGTGCTCGTCGTCGACCGGCTGTCGGCGCTGATGCTGGTGGTCGCCTCGACCGTGGCGCTCGGCGTGCTGGTCTTCGCCGTCGGGCAGGGCGCGGCCGACGGGTCGGAGGAGACGCCGCTGTCGATCTTCCACCCGACGTTCCTGGTGCTGGTCGCGGGCGTGAGCAACGCCTTCCTCGCCGGTGACCTGTTCAACCTCTACGTCGGCTTCGAGATCCTGCTGATGGCGTCCTACGTGCTGCTGACCCTCGGCGGCACGGCCCCGCGCATCCGCGGCGGCGTCACCTACATCGTGGTCAGCCTGACCAGCTCGCTGCTGTTCCTCGCCGCGATCGGCCTGGTCTACGCCGCCACCGGCACCGTGAACATGGCCCAGCTGGCGGTGCGCCTCGGCGAGCTGCCCGAGGGCACCCAGGTGCTGCTGCAGTCGATGCTGCTCGTCGCGTTCGGCATCAAGGCCGCGGTCTTCCCGCTGTCGGCCTGGCTGCCCGACAGCTACCCGACGGCGCCCGCCCCGGTCACCGCCGTGTTCGCCGGGTTGCTCACCAAGGTCGGCGTCTACGCGCTCATCCGCACCCAGACGCTGCTGTTCCCCGGCGGCGCGCTGGACGACGTGCTGATCTGGGCGGCGCTGGCGACGATGGTCGTCGGCATCCTCGGCGCCGTCGCGCAGAGCGACCTGCGCCGGATGCTGTCGTTCACGCTGGTCAGCCACATCGGCTACATGGTCTTCGGCATCGCCCTGGGCACGGCGGCGGGCCTGGCCGGCGCGGTGTTCTACGTCGCCCACCACATCGCCATCCAGACGACGCTGTTCCTGGTCGCGGGGCTCGTCGAGCGGCAGGGCGGGACGACGTCGGTCAACCGGCTCGGCGGGCTCGCCCGGCGCTCGCCGCTGCTGGCGGTGCTGTTCTTCGTGCCGGCGATGAACCTGGCCGGCATCCCGCCGCTGTCGGGGTTCATCGGCAAGCTCGGGCTGCTGGAGGCCGGCGTCGCGCAGGGGGGCGCCGCGGCGTACACCCTCGTGGCCGGCGGGGTCGTCACCAGCCTGCTCACGCTGCTCGCCGTCGCCCGCGTGTGGACCCGGGCCTTCTGGCGGTCGCCGAACCAGGCCCCGGCCGAGGAGACCGCCGCGGCCGCGGCGGCCGACGCCACCTCCCGCCGGCGGCCCGTGGACGAGGCGCCCGAGTCCTCCGGCACCCCGGGGTCCGGCGACGGCGATGGCGACGGGCGGCCGCGCACCGCGTTCAGCGACGCCTGGCGCCGGCACACCGCGGTGGCGACGGCGTCCGAGCCGGACCTGCCGCCGGCGGCCGGCGCGGTGCGGGCGCTGCGCCCGCTGCCGCGCACGATGGTCGGCGCGACCACGGCGCTGGTGACCCTCACGGTGGCGCTCACCGGGCTGGCCGGCCCGCTCTACGGCCTGGCCGACCGGGCCTCGACCGACCTGTACGACCGCTCGCCCTACGTCACGTCGGTGTTCGGTGAGGAGGAGGTGCCGTGACCGTGGAACCGGCCGCCACGCGGCTGCGCCACCAGGTCCCGCTCGTCGTCTGGCTGGTGCTCGTCTGGATGCTGCTGTGGGGCAGCTGGTCGTGGGCCAACCTGCTGTCCGGCCTGGTCGTCGCGCTGGTGGTGCTGGTCCTGCTGCCGCTGCCGCACGTCGTCGGCGGGGTGCGGGTGCGGCCGGTGCCGCTGCTGGTCTTCCTCGGCCACTTCGTCGTCGACCTGTTCGTGTCGGGCGCCGAGGTGGCCTGGCAGACCCTGCGCCCGGCGGGGGTGCGCCGCACGGCGATCGTGCGCGTGCAGCTGCGCGTCGACTCCGACCTGCTGCTGACGATGGTCGCCGAGGCGATCTCCCTGGTGCCGGGCTCGCTGGTGCTCGACCTCGACCGGGAGCGGCGGGTGATGACCCTGCACCTGCTGCCCGTCCGCGACCGCGCCGACGTGGAGCGCAAGCGCGCCCACGTGCTGGTGGTCGAGGAGCGGCTGGTGCGGGCGTTCGGGGCGCCGGAGGACCTGGAGGCGCTGGAGCGGGCCGGGTCGGACGCGCGCGAGGAGGTGCGGGCCCCGTGATCGCCGTGGACGCGGTCCTGTACGCGCTGATCGGTGGGGGCGCGCTGCTGTGCCTGGTGCGGCTGGTGCGCGGGCCGTCGCTGCTCGACCGGGTGGTCGCCACCGACACGCTGCTGGTGATCATCGCGGCGGGGCTCGCGGTGCACGCGGCCCTGGTGCGCGACCCCACGCTCGTGCCCGTGCTGGTGGTGGTGTCGCTGCTGGCCTTCGTCGGCTCGATCTCGGTGGCGCGCTACGTCGGCGGCATGCTGCTGCGGGCGAGCACCGACGACGGGCGGGACGTCGGCCTGCCGGTGGCCGCGGAGGAGCGGGAGGGCCGGTCGTGACCGCGTTCGCCGACGTGCTCGCCTACGCCTGCCTGGTGGCCGGCGCCACGCTGTGCCTGACCGCCGGGTTGGGCCTGGTGCGCTTCCCGGACGTGCTGTCCCGGATGCACGCCGGCACCAAGCCGCAGGTGCTCGGCGTGCTGCTGGTGATGGTGGGCGCGGCGATCCGCCTCGACGGCTGGGCGAACGCCTGGATGCTGCTGCTCGTGGCGGCGTTCCAGCTGCTCACCGCGCCGGTCAGCGCGCACCTGATCAGCCGGGTGGCCTACCGGCGCCGGCACGTCCGGCGCGACCTGCTGCTGGTCGACGAGCTGCGTGCCGCCGGGGCGCAGGACGACGCCCACCGCGGCGACGAGCCCGGCGACGCCCCGCCCGAGCGCGACGGGGCGGGCCGGGCGGGCGTCTGAGGCGCCCGCCCGGCCCTGCCCCGGCTACCGCTGGGCGCGGTTGACCGCGGAGACGACGGCGCGCAGCGACGCGCTGACGATGTTCGGGTCGATGCCCACGCCCCACAGCACCCGGTCGCCCACGGCGCACTCGACGTAGGCGGCGGCGCGGGCGTCGCCGCCGGCGGACAGCGCGTGCTCGGCGTAGTCGAGCACCCGGACGTCGACGTCGAGGGTCTTCAGCGCGTCGACGAAGGCGGCGATCGGGCCGTTGCCGCGGCCCTGCACGGTGACGGGGACGCCGCCGTCGGTCAGCTCCACGACCATCTCGTCGAGGGTGCCGCCGTGGGTGGTGTGCCGGTGGCCGGCCAGCGCGAACCGGCCCCACGGGGCGTCGGGGTCGGGCAGGTACTCGCTGCTGAAGGCGGTCCACATCTGCGCGGCGGTGACCTCACCGCCCTCGTCGTCGGTGTGCCGCTGGATGACCGCGCTGAACTCGATCTGCAGCCGGCGCGGCAGGTCGAGGTGGTTCTCGGTCTTCATGATGTAGGCGACGCCGCCCTTGCCGGACTGGCTGTTGACCCGGATGACCGCCTCGTAGCTGCGGCCGACGTCCTTGGGGTCGATCGGCAGGTAGGGGACCGCCCAGGTCATCTCGTCGACGGTCTTCCCGGCGGCCTGCGCGTCGGCCTCCAGGGCCTTGAAGCCCTTGTTGATGGCGTCCTGGTGGGAGCCGGAGAAGGCGGTGTAGACGAGGTCGCCGCCGTAGGGGTGCCGCTCGTGCACGCCCAGCTGGTTGCAGTACTCGACGGTGCGGCGGATGTCGTCGATGTCGGAGAAGTCGATCTGCGGGTCGATGCCCTGGCTGAACAGGTTCAGGCCGAGGGTGACCAGGTCGACGTTGCCGGTGCGCTCGCCGTTGCCGAACAGGCAGCCCTCGATGCGGTCGGCGCCGGCGCGGTAGCCGAGCTCGGCGGCGGCGACGGCGGTGCCCCGGTCGTTGTGCGGGTGCAGGCTGAGGACGACGGCGTCGCGCCGGCCCAGGTTGCGGTGCATCCACTCGATCTGGTCGGCGTAGACCGTGGGCTCGGCCATCTCGACGGTGGCCGGCAGGTTGAGGATCGTCGGCCGGTCGGGGGTGGGCTCCCAGACGTCGGTGACGGCGTTGCAGATCTCGACGGCGAAGTCCAGCTCGGTGCCGGTGAAGGACTCCGGGCTGTACTGGTAGCGGATCTCGGTGTCGCCCATCTGCTCGGTCAGCTTGCGGACCAGCTGCGCGCCGTGGACGGCGATGTCGACGATGCCGGCGCGGTCGGAGCCGAAGACGACCCGGCGCTGCAGGGTGCTCGTCGAGTTGTACAGGTGCACGATCGCCTGCCGGGCGCCGCGCAGGGACTCGAAGGTGCGCTCGATCAGCTCGTCACGGGCCTGGGTGAGGACCTGGATGGTGACGTCGTCGGGTACCAGGTCCTCCTCGACCAGCTGCCGGACGAAGTCGAAGTCGGTCTGGCTGGCGGCCGGGAAGCCGACCTCGATCTCCTTGTAGCCCATGCGGACCAGCAGGTCGAACATCCGCCGCTTGCGGTCGGGCGACATGGGGTCGATCAGTGCCTGGTTGCCGTCCCGCAGGTCGACGGCGCACCAGCGGGGTGCGGCCGTGGTGACGGTGTCGGGCCAGGTGCGGTCGGGCAGGTCGACCGGCTGGAAGGGGGCGTAGCGGGAGACCGGCATCCCCGAGGGGCGCTGGGGGTTGCGGGCGTGCGGGTGCTGCGGGCTGCTCACGGTGGTCTGACTCCTTTGGCGCGGGCTGGACTGTCGCTCCGGTGGGGCGGTCAGCAGGCGCCGGGGACGCGCGGGACTCCGCGGCGAGGGGGCCGACCTAGGAGAGGGCCTCGCCGCGGCGGGTAAGCAGGAGGCTGCCGCGCACGGGCCCACGGTAGCAGCGGGTCAGTCGAGGCTGCAGCCACACGCGCACTCCGGCGCGTGCGGCCGCAGCCGTCCGGGGGTGGGCGGCCGGTCGTCGAGGAAGACGTCGTCGCAGGCCGGCGGGCAGGTGCAGACGGGATCCGGGCGGGACGCGGCGGCCGCCCGGGCCTCGTCGACTCGCTCCCGCCAGGCCCGCAGCGCGGCGCGCCGCCGGACTTCGGCGCGGTCGCGCAGGCCGTCCCCCGGCTGCGGTCGCTGGTGGTCGTCCGGGATGCCGCGGCGGACGCGCCGGAGGTCACGCCACCGGCGGTCGCGGTCGAAGGTGTACGTCACCGGATCGCGGTCGTAGCGGTGCGGGCCGTGCCACCACCCGTCGTCGCCGTGCCGGACGTCGAGGTGCGCCGGGTAGCGCCGGCCACCCTCGTCGCGCACGGCCCCACCGTCCATCGGCGCCACCTCGTGCCCCTCGCCGTCGAGCAGCGCCAGCCGCAACCCGGCCGTGTCCGCGAGCCGGGCGAGCACCCGCGCGTCCAGGCCCCGGTCGCCGCTCTCGATCGCTGCCACCGTGCTCTTGGACAGACCGCAGGCCTTCGCCAGCTCACGCTGCGAGACGTCGGCCGCCCGGCGGATGCGCCGGAGCGTGCCCGCGAGGTCGAAGGCCACGGCTCCAGGCTCGGCCGCGCGGTGGTCCTGCGGGAGGGCATGTGTCCTCCTGGGGACGGTCGTGCTCTGCCCACAGGGACGGGGCAGAGCACGACCGTCTCCGTGGTAGGTACCCGGCTCCCTTCGTGGGCTGCCCTCTTGCGCGGGGCAGAGCACGACTGAGCCCGTGGTGGGTGTTCCGTCCGCCTTCGTGCTCTGCCCACAGGGGCGGGGCAGAGCACGACTCGGCTCGGGAGGACATGTGCCCCCAGGGGAGCGGTCTCCCTGGGGATCGGTGCGGCCGGGCCGACCGGGTGCGGCCCGGCCGCTCAGAACTCGCGGCGGCGGCGGAGGCGGAGCGGGCGGCCGTCGGGGTCGTCGACCAGGCGGTACAGCGGCGTCGCCCAGAGGCGCGTGGGGAACGACAGCTGCTCGGGCCGGTGGTGGCGCAGCCGGCCGCGCGGACGCGGCCGCTGCCGGCCGCCCGCGTGCCAGGCGTCGAGGGCGTCGGCGGCCGCGTCGAGGGTGGCGACGAACGCCTCGGGGTCGAGCAGGTCGGCGTCCTCGCTGCCGTCGTCGGCCCGGTCGGTGTGCTCGCGGGCGAGCACCAGCCGCAGGTCGCGGGCGAAGGTGCGGGCGCCGTCACCGGTGCCGGCCGGGTCGCGCGGCTCCCGCGGGTCGAGCGTGGTGTCGAGGACGGCCGAGGACAGCTCGCTGTCGTGCGTCCACGAGCGCCGGTTGAAGTTGTCGCTCCCGACGCTGGCCCACACGTCGTCGACCACGCACACCTTCGCGTGCACGTACACCGGCGTGCCCTCGTGGTTCTCCACGTCGTAGACGTGCACGCGGTCGCGGCCGGCCCGCCGGCACATCTCCAGCGCCTGCCAGCGGCCCACGTACTGCGGGCGCTCGGCGATCGCGCCGTCCTGGTCGGGCACCCGCGGCACGACGACGACCAGGTGCAGGTCGGGGTGCTCGCGCAGCGCGTCGGCGAACAGCTCGGCCACCTCGCCCGACCACATGTACTGGTCCTCGAGGTAGATGAGCCGCCGCGCCCGCTTGATCGCCTTGGAGTACCCGCGCGCCACCGACCGCTCGCCGTCGGGCGCGAAGCTGTAGGGCGGGCGGATCGCCGGATAGGTCCGCAGGTTCTGCACCAGGTGCGGCCCCGCCGGGGGAGGGGGCGGCAGCTGCGGCGGCAGCGGGTCGCCGTACATGCGGCTGCGGCTGAACCGGTCGATGAGGTGGGCGATCGGGTTGCCCTCGTCGGGGTCCATCGGGTCGTCCCAGCGCTCCCGGAACACCGTGTCGAGCGCGCCCACGGCCGGTCCCCGGATCATGAGCTGGACGTCGTGCCACGGCGGCGTCGGCCCGTACGCCGCCGCCATGGGCAGCGTCTGCGGGTCGCCGCGGTGGTCGGCGTCGTCGCGGCGGCTGTGGCACAGGTCGATGCCGCCGACGAAGGCGACGTCCTTGGTGGCGTCCTGGTCGTGCCGGCAGACGACGAGCTTCTGGTGGTGGCTGCCGCCGCGGCGTACGCGCTGGTCGAGCACCACGAGACCGCCGCCGTCCTCGACCTCGCGGTCGAGCGCGCGGTTCTCCCGGGCGCTGAACGACAACCAGTCCACGTGCGAGCGCCACACCAGCCCGCGCACGGTCACGCCGCGCTGCACGGCCTCGGTGAACAGCTGCGCCACCGTGGGCCCGCCGGGCCGCAGCTCCTCGTCGGGGTCGCCGCGCCAGTCGGTGAAGAAGAGGTGGTCGCCCTCGTCGAGCACCTCGACCGCCTCCACCAGCGCGTCGAAGTACGCGGCCCCGTGCACCAGCGGGACGGCGAGGTTGCCCTCGGTCCACGGCGGCAGGTCGGTGGCGGGGTTGCCCCGTTCCTCGGGGCTGAGCAGCCACTCCACGGGGTCGGTCACCCCATGATCACAACGCCCGCCCCGGCGCGGCGCAACGGGACGGGACCGGGCTGGATCACGGAGGACCGGCCCGGGATCGGTAGCCTGTGGACCCGTGGCCCTCGTCGTGCAGAAGTACGGTGGCTCCTCCGTCGCCTCCCCCGCCCACATCAAGCGTGTCGCCGAGCGGATCGTGGCCGAGAAGAAGGCCGGCAACGACGTCGTCGTGGTCGTCTCCGCCATGGGCGACACCACCGACGAACTGCTCGACCAGGCGGCGCAGATCACCGACGAGCCGCCCGGCCGCGAGCTCGACATGCTGCTCACCGCGGGCGAGCGCATCTCCATGGCGCTGCTCGCCATCGCGATCAACACCCACGGCTACGAGGCGCGGTCGTTCACCGGCTCGCAGGCCGGCGTGATCACGACGTCGAGCCACGGCAAGGCCCGGATCATCGACGTCACGCCCGGCCGGCTGCGCTCGGCGCTCGACGAGGGCTCGATCGTCATCGTCGCCGGGTTCCAGGGCGTCAGCCAGGACACCAAGGACATCACCACGCTCGGCCGCGGCGGCTCCGACACCACCGCCGTCGCCGTCGCGGCGGCCCTGCGCGCCGACGTCTGCGAGATCTACACCGACGTCGACGGCGTGTTCACCGCCGACCCGCGGATCGTCCCCAACGCCCGTCGGCTCGAGACCGTCACCTACGAGGAGATGCTCGAGCTGGCCGCGTCCGGCGCGAAGGTGCTCATGCTCCGCTGCGTCGAGTACGCCCGCCGCTACGGCATCCCGGTGCACGTCCGCAGCTCCTACTCACAGCTCCCCGGCACCGTGGTGACCGGCTCGATGGAGGACCTCAGCGTGGAACAGGCGATCATCACCGGCGTCGCGCACGACCGCAGCGAGGGCAAGATCACCGTCTACGGCGTGCCGGACCGGCCGGGGGAGGCCGCGCAGATCTTCCGCGTGCTGGCCGACGCCGAGATCAACATCGACATGATCGTGCAGAACGTGTCGGCCGAGACCAGCAAGCTCGCCGACATCTCCTTCACGCTGCCCAAGAGCGACGGGCCCACCGCGATCGCCGCGCTGGAGAAGGTCAAGCACACCGTCGGCTACAGCGACGTCCGCTTCGACCAGCACATCGGCAAGGTCAGCCTGGTCGGCGCCGGCATGCGCAGCCACCCCGGCGTCTCGGCCCGCTTCTTCGGCGCGCTCGCCGACGCCGGCGTGAACCTCGAGCTCATCAGCACCTCGGAGATCCGCATCTCCGTGGTCTGCCGCGACACCGACGTCGACCTCGCGGTCCGCGCGGTGCACGACGCCTTCGACCTCGGCACCGACGAGGAGCAGGCCGTGGTCTACGGAGGGACCGGACGATGACCTTCACCAGCGACGGGCTCCGCGTCGGGATCGTCGGCGCCACCGGGCAGGTCGGCGCCGTCGTGCGCCAGGTCCTCGCCGAGCGCCGCTTCCCCCTCGCCGAGCTGCGGCTGTTCGCCAGCGCCCGCAGCGCCGGCCGAACCCTGCCGTGGGGCAGTGGCCCGGATGCCGGCGAGATCACCGTCGAGGACGCCGCCACCGCGGACCCCGCCGGCCTCGACGTCGCGATCTTCTCCGCCGGCGCGAGCACCTCGCGCGCCCAGGCGCCGCGGTTCGCCGCGGCCGGCGTCACGGTCATCGACAACAGCTCGGCCTTCCGGCGCGACGCCGACGTGCCGCTCGTGGTCGCCGAGGTCAACCCGCAGGCGCTCGACGAGGTCCCGCGCGGGATCATCGCCAACCCGAACTGCACCACCATGGCCGCGATGCCGGTGCTGCGGCCGCTGCACGACGAGGCCCAGCTCGTCCGCATGGTCGCCAGCACCTACCAGGCCGTCTCCGGCAGCGGCGTGGCCGGCGTGGAGGAGCTCGACGGGCAGGTGAAGGCCGTCGTCGACAAGGCCGCCGCGCTCACCCACGACGGGTCGGCGGTGAGCTTCCCCGAGCCGCAGAAGTACGTGCGCCCGATCGCCTACAACGTGCTGCCCATGGCCGGCAGCGTCGTCGACGACGGCTCGTTCGAGACCGACGAGGAGCAGAAGCTCCGCAACGAGAGCCGCAAGATCCTCGGCATCCCCGACCTCCGGGTCTCGGGCACCTGCGTGCGCGTGCCGGTCTTCACCGGGCACTCGCTGTCGCTCAACGTCGAGTTCGCCCGGCCGCTGACCGTCGCGCGGGCCACCGAGCTGCTCGGCGAGGCCCCCGGCGTGGAGCTCACCGACGTCCCGACGCCGCTGCAGGCGGCCGGCCGGGACCCGAGCTACGTCGGGCGCATCCGGCAGGACCAGAGCGTCGACGGCGACCGCGGGCTGGCGCTGTTCATCAGCAACGACAACCTGCGGAAGGGCGCGGCGCTGAACACCGTGCAGATCGCCGAGCTGCTGCTCGCCCGCCGGGGCCAGGCCTAGCGCTCCCGTGGCCGGCACCCGGGCCGGCGCGACCAACCGGCGGCGCGTCGCCGCCGGCGTCGGGCTGTTCGCCGCGCTGGTCGGCGTCGTCGCCTGGGTGTCGGTCGTCGTCCCCAACGACCCCTGGCACGACTTCTTCGACCTGCGCGTCTACCGCGGCGCGGTGGCCTGGTGGCTGGACGGGCAGCCGCTCTACGACTTCACCTACGGCCGCAGCCCCTACGGCTTCACCTACCCGCCGTTCGCGGCGCTGCTGGTGCTGCCGATGGCGCTGCTGCCCTACCCGGCGGTCGCGGCCGGCCACGTGCTGCTCAACGTCGTCGTGCTCGCTGGGCTGGCGTGGTGGCTGCTCACGCCGCTCGCCCGGCGGCACGGCTGGCCGCTGACGTGGGCGTGGGTGCTCGCGCTGCCGCTGCTGTTCGTGCTCGAGCCGGTGCGCGAGACGATGGGCTTCGGCCAGGTCAACCTGTTCCTGATGGCGCTGGTGCTCGCCGACGTCGCGGCGCTGCGGCGCGGCTCGCGGTGGGCCGGCGTCGGCATCGGGCTGGCCGCCGCGGTCAAGCTCACCCCCGGCCTGTTCGTCGTCTGGCTGCTGCTCACCCGTCGCACCCGCGCCGCCGCCGTGGCGACCGGCACCGCCGCCGCGGCCACGCTGCTGGCGTTCGCGGTCGTGCCCGGCACGTCGTGGCGCTTCTGGACCGAGACGCTGTGGCAGACCGAGCGCGTGGGCAAGCTGGACAAGACGTCCAACCAGTCACTGCTCGGTGCGCTGGCGCGGCTCACCGACCCCGCCGAGCCGCCGCGCCTGGTCTGGGCGCTGCTCGCCGCCGCGGCGCTGGCGTTCGTCCTGACCCGGGCGGTGCGCGCCGCGCGGGCCGGTGACGACCTGGCCGGGGTCGCGCTCACCGGCCTGGCCGCCTGCCTGGTGAGCCCGATCAGCTGGTCGCACCACTTCGTCTGGCTGGTGCCGGCGCTGGTCGTGCTCGTCGACGTCGCCGCCGGCACGCCGCCCGCCGCGCCCGCCCCGCGGTGGTGGCGTGCCCGGCCGCGGGTGCTCGCCGGGTCGCTGGCGGCGGTGGCCGCGGGCGTGCTGGCGTCGTCGGCGATCTGGTTCGCCTTCGCGACCACGGGCCACCACCACGAGCGCGGCGTGGTCGGCATCCTCGTCGAGGACCTCTACCTGCTGGTGACGCTGGTAGTGGTGGCCGTGCTCCCCGCCCGGGGGGTCAGGGCCGTACGTGCCTCAGAGCGAACGACAGCGCCGTCTCCACCTGGCGGATCGTCTCCTCGATGACCAGGGAGCCGTGCCCGGCGTCGAAGCGGTACACCTCGTGCGGCCGGCCGAGCTCCTCGAGCCGGCCCAGGTAGTTCTCGATCTGCCGGATGGGGCAGCGCGGGTCGTTGGCGCCGGCCACCACCAGCACCGGCGCGCGCACCTGCTCGACGTAGGTGATCGGCGACGAGCGCTCGTACCGCTCCCGGACCTCCTCCGGCGAGCCGCCGAACAGCGCCCGGTCGTAGGCCCGCAGGCCCTCCATCTCGTCCTCGTAGGCGGCCAGGTAGTCGGCCACCGGCACCTCGGCGATGCCGGCCGCCCAGCGCTCGGGCTGGGTGCCCAGCGCCAGCAGGGTGAGGAAGCCGCCCCACGAGCCGCCGGTGATCAGCGCGCGCGCCGGGTCGAGCAGGCCCTCGGCGACCAGCGCGTCGTAGACGGCGGCGACGTCCTCGAGCTCGGTCGGGCCCGGGCGGCCGGTCAGCGCGTCGCGCCAGGCGCTGCCGTAGCCCGTGGAGCCCCGGTAGTTGACGTGCACGACCGCGTACCCGGCGTCCACGTAGGCCGCCCGCCGCGCGCGGTAGCTGTCGTCGTCGGCGGACTCGGGGCCGCCGTGCACGAGGAACGCCGTCGCGTACGGCGGCTCGCCGGCCGGGCGGACCAGCAGCGCGTGCACGTCGCCGCCCGGGCCGGGCACCCAGCGGTCCTCCACCGGGTGGGCCGCGGGCGGCTCCTCGCCGGGCGCGGCGAGCACCACGGGGCCGTCGGCCCGGCGGATCACCGGCGGGCGCTCCGACGAGGACCAGGCCAGCTCCACGCTTCCGTCGGGCCGGGCGGTGGCCCCGCGGACGACGCCGGGCGGGGTGTCCAGCCGCTCCAACGTGCCCGTGCCCAGGTCGTAGCGGTACAGCTCGCTGCGGGCGGCGTGGTCGTGGCCCACGAGCAGCGCCGAGCCGTCGGGGTACCAGCCGGCGGTCACGTCGCCGGGCAGGTCGAGGACGATCTCGGTCTCGGTGTCGGCGGCGACGTCCCAGACCAGCAGCTCCTCGCGGCCGCGGCGCTCGTGGCCGACCAGCAGCCGCCGGTCGCCGGGCAGCGGGGCGAACTCCAGCGCGTGCAGGCCGCGGCCCTCGCCGTCCCACTTCTCGGCGACGACGGCGGGCGCGTCCTCGGTGGTGTCGGCCGTCCGGAGCACGCGCAGCGCCGGGTAGCGCGGGTCGCCGTGCTCGGAGTGCGACACCACCAGCAGCTCGTCGTCGAGGGTGAGCGCGTCGACCGACGCCGGGTCCTCGTGCCGGTAGACCACCCGCGGCGTCCCGCCGGCGGGCGCCAGCCACAGCTCGCTGCCGTCGTCGGTGGAGCGGCCGATCGCCACGAGCGAGGAGCCGATCTCCAGCCCGGCGGGGTAGGCCGGGCCCACCTCGGGCACGGCGACCCGGTCCTCGCCGCCGGCGAACGGCTGCACCATCCACACGCCGAACTCGTCGCCGTCGGTGTCGGCGAACCACCAGATCTGCTCGCCGTCGGGGGACAGGGTGCCGATGAGCGTGCCGTTGGGCCGGTCGGTGGCCTGCCGGTGGGCGTCGGTGCCGCGGTCCCAGGCGTACTGCTCGACGACGCCGCTGACGTCGGAGGCGTACAGCGAGCGGTCCGGCGCCCGCAGCGCCCAGTCGGGCAGGCTCACCCGCGGGGCGCGGAAGCGGGCCTGCCAGCGGGCGGTGACCTCCGGGGGGAGGGCGGGTGCACTCACCCGGTCATCTTCCCCCGGCGCCCGCTCCCGCCTCGGCACCGGTCCGGCGGCCGCGGGCGGCGCGGTCGGCGAGCTGGCGGGTGTGCTCGGCGGCGGCGTCGCGGACGTCACCGATCAGCAGCTCCAGGACGTCCTCCAGCGCCACCAGGCCCACGGTGCGCCGCCGGCCGTCCTCCTGGGCCACCACGCCGCCGAGGTGGGCGCCCTGGGCGCGCATCTCCGACAGCACCTCGGGCAGCTTGGTCCCCGGCGCGATCGGCACCAGCGGCGTCACGTGCTCGTCGGGCATCGGGCGGTCGCGGTCGGCGCCGGTGACGCCGAGGGCGTCCTTGACGTGCACGAAGCCCAGCAGGCTGCCGTCCTCGCCCTGCACCGGGTAGCGGCTGAAGCCGTGCTCGGCGACGACGGCCTCCAGCTGCCGGGGCGTGGTCGAGCGCGGCACGGTGACGACGGTGTCCATCGGCAGCAGCACGTCCTCGACGGCGTGCTGCTCGAAGGTCAGCGCGCCCGCGGCCAGCTCGCTCACCTCCGTGCCGAGCAGGCCCTCCCGCCGCGACTGGGTGATCATCGAGCGGATCTCGGTCTCGTCGAAGCTCGCCGCCACCTCGTCGGTCGGGGTGGCGCCGAACAGCCGGACGAACGCGTTGGCCGTGGTGTTGAAGAACCAGATCACCGGCTTGAGCAGGCGGGTGAAGGCGGCCAGCGGCGGGCCGAGCGCGAGCGCCGCCCGGTCGGGCCCGGCGATGGTGATGTTCTTCGGCACCATCTCGCCGAGCACCATGTGCAGCACGGTGACCAGCGACAGCGCGATCACCAGCGCGATCGGGTGCAGCAGCGCGTCGGGGACGCCGGCGGCGTGCAGCGGCGCCTCGATGAGGTGGGCGACGGCCGGCTCGCCGACGGCGCCCAGGCCCAGCGAGCACAGCGTGATGCCGAGCTGCGCGCCGGCCATGTTCTGCGAGACGTTGCGCATCGCGGCCAGGGTCTTCGCCGCCCGGGCGGACCCGGCGTCGACGCGGGGCTCGATCTGGTCCACCCGGGCCGACACCAGCGCGAACTCGGCGGCCACGAAGAAGGCGTTGCCCAGCAGCAGCGCCACCAGGATCAGCAGGCTGATCACGTCGCTCACGCCGCGACCTCCCGCTCCGCGCGCAGCCGGGAGGCCGCCGTCGCGCCGTACTGGGGTTCCACGGTCCGCTCGGCGGCGATCCGGGCGACCCGGCGGCCGTCCAGCGACTCGACGGTGAGCCGCGCGCTGTCCAGCTCGACGGTGTCGCCGACCTCCGGCAGCCGCTGCAGGTGCTCGGCCAGCCAGCCGGCCAGCGTCTCCCACCGGCCCTCGGGCACCGCGATGCCGGTGCGCTCGAGCACCTCGTCGGGGCGCAGCAGGCCCGACAGCACCCAGCGGCGGTCGTCGACCCGGCGCAGCGTGCGCAGCGGCCGGTCGGTCTCGTCGGTGATCTCGCCGACGAGCTCCTCGACGATGTCCTCCAGCGTCACGACGCCGTGCGTGGCTCCCCACTCGTCGACGACGAGGGCGATCTGCAGGCCCTGCTCGCGCAGGAGGTCCATCAGCCGCTCCAGACGCAGGGACGACGGGACGGCGAGCACCGGGTCGGCGAGCTCGCCGGCGGTGCGGGACGAGCGCTCCGCCTCGGGGACGGCGACGGCGCGCTTGACGTGCACCACGCCGGTCACCTCGTCCAGGTCGGAGCCGTACACGGGGAACCGCGAGTTGCCGGACTGGGTGGCCGCGGCGATGACGTCGGCCGCCGTGGCGCTGGCCCGCAGCGTCCACAGCCGGGTCCGCGGGGTCATGACGTCGGTGGCGTACTTGGCGCGCAGGCCCAGCGAGCGCTGCAGCAGGCGGGCGGCGACGGGGGAGAGGTCGCCCTCCTCGGCCGACCGGCGGGCGACGGCGGCCAGCTCGTCGGCGCCACGCGCGGAGTCCAGCTCCTCGCGCGGCTCGAAGCCCAGCCGCCGCACGATCGCGTTGGCCAGCCGCTGCAGGGCGTGGAGGAGGACACCGGTGGCGGCGGTGAACAGGCGCATGCCCGGCGCGACGACGCGGGCCACGCCGAGCGGGTTGGCGATCGCCAGGTTCTTCGGCCCGAGCTCACCGAGCAGCATCTGCAGCGTCGTGGCCAGCGCCAGGGCCAGCCCGTAGGAGACGCCGGTGGCCGCGGCCTGCGACAGCCCCAGCGCCTCGAGCGGGCCGTGCAGCAGCTGGCCGATCGCCGGCTCGGCGAGGTAGCCGACGACCAGCGTGGTGAGCGTGATGCCCAGCTGGGCGGCCGACAGCTGCGTGGACAGGGAGCGCAGCGCGGTCACCACGCCGGCCGCGCCGGTGTCCCCACCGCGGGCGGCCTCCTCGGCGCGGCCGCGGTCGACGGTGGTGAGCGAGAACTCGGCGGCGACGAAGAAGCCGGTCAGCGCGGTGAGCACCACGGCGGCGAGGAGGAGCAACCACTCGGTCATCAGGGCACGGGTGCCCGCTGCGGCCCGGACTCAACCGGACGCATCCGGAACGTGGCGCGGAACGCACCGAGGGGCCGCCTTCCGGCGGCCCCTCGGTGGTGGGTCGGGGTGACAGGATTTGAACCTGCGGCCTCGTCGTCCCGAACGACGCGCGCTACCAAGCTGCGCCACACCCCGGCTGTGAGGAGAACTGTACCTGTCAGCTCAGGCGGCCCCGCTGCAGGGTCCCGCGCCGAGCGTGCGAGGGGTGGGGGGCAGCGGGGTCCTTCGTCACGGCTCCCGCGCGGTCAGCGTGAGCAGCGTCGCCTCCGGCGGGCAGGCGAAGCGCGCCGGCGCGTAGGGACTGGTGCCCAGGCCCGCCGAGACGTGCAGCCAGGTGCCCGCCGGGCGCTCCGGCGACGGGCCGGCCCACCGGTGCAGCCACCGGGCGCGGTCGCGGTCGATGCCGCAGTTGGTGACCAGCGCCCCGTAGAACGGCACCCGCAGCTGCCCGCCGTGGGTGTGGCCGCACAGCAGCAGGTCGTAGCCGTCGGCGACGAAGCGGTCGAGCACCCGCGGCTCGGGGGAGTGGACGACGCCGATGCGCAGGTCGGCGGTGCGGTCGGCCGGCCCGGCGACGTCGTCGTACCTGTCCCGCCTCAGGTGCGGGTCGTCCAGGCCGGCGAAGGAGATCCGCCGCCCGGCGACGGTCAGCTCGCCGCGGGCGTTGGTCAGGTCGAGCCAGCCGCGGCCGGTGAACGCGTCGCGCATGCCGCGCCAGGGCAGCTCGTCGCCGTGCACCCGCTTCGTGGTGCGGGTGAAGTAGCTGAACGGGTTCTTCGGCCGCGGCGCGTAGTAGTCGTTGGACGAGGTGACGAACACGCCGGGCCGGTCGAGCAGCGGGTCCAGCGAGCGCAGTACCGCCGGGACGGCGTCGTGGCCGGCGAGGTTGTCGCCGGTGTCGACGACGAGGTCGGGCTGCAGCCCGTCGAGCGCGGCCACCCAGTCCTGCTTCGAGCGCTGCCCGGCGGTCATGTGCAGGTCCGACAGGTGCAGCACGGTCAGCGGCGCCGAGCCGGGTGCGAGCACCGGGACGTCGAAGCGGCGCAGCGTCCAGTGGGTGCGCTCGTAGAGCGAGGCGTAGGCGACGGTCGAGGCACCCGCCGCGACGGCGGCCGTGGGGAGGGCGGTGTACCAGCGCACGGGCCGAGCGTACGGGTGGCGATCACCGGCCCGCGCCGAGCGGACGGGGGCGTCGTGCCAGGCTGGAGGCGTGTCCGACCTCAAGGATCAGCTGCGCGCCGACCTGACCGCCGCCATGAAGTCCCGCGACGAGCTGCGCACCGCCACGCTGCGCATGGTGCTCGCCGCGGTCAGTGCGGAGGAGGTCGCCGGCAAGGAGGCCCGGGAGCTGTCCGACGACGAGGTGCTCGGCGTCCTGCGCCGCGAGGCCAAGCGCCGCCGGGAGGCCGCCGAGGCGTTCGACTCCGCCGGCCGCGCCGAGCAGGCCGGCCGCGAGCGGGCCGAGGGCGAGGTCGTCGCGGGCTACCTGCCGGCCCAGCTCGACGACGCCGACCTCGCCGCGATCGTCGCCGACGTGGTCACCCGCACCGGGGCCACCGGCATGAAGGACATGGGCCGGGTCATGGGCGCGGCCAACGCCGCGGTCGCGGGCCGGGCCGAGGGTGGCCGGGTGGCCGCGGAGGTCCGCCGCCAGCTCGGCTGACGGACCGGCCGCGCGGCGGGGTCAGCCCCCGCCGCCACCGCCGGGACCACCGCCGCCGGGACCCCCGCCGGGACCTCCGCCGAACCCGCCGCCCGCGCCCCAACCAGGACCGCCGTCGCGCCCGCCGTCGGTGCCGGCGCCGCCCTGGGGCCCGCCCTGGGGGACGCCGCCCTGCGCGCCGGTGCCCTGGGGGCCGCCGTCGGCGGGGGCGCCGTCGGTCGCCGTGCCCGGCGCGACCACGCCCGGGTCGGTCGGCACCTGCCCCGCGTCCGGCGCGGGGGTGGCGGCCCCGCGGCCGCCGTTCATCAGCGCCGGGTCGGCCGGCGGGAACGTCGAGGTCGGCCGGGTCTCCAGGTAGGGCGCCATGGCGTTGCGCCAGATGGTCGCCGGGAAGTTGCCGCCGTAGCCGCCGACGTCCTGCTGGGCCTTCGGGTTGAAGACCATGACGCTCGCGGAGTACTCGGGCATGAACCCGACGAAGGCGACGGAGTCGCGGCCCTGGGCGGTACCGGTCTTGCCGGCGATCTGGTGGCCGGCGATGGCCGCCCGGGTGCCGGTGCCGGCGGGGGTGGCGACGTCGCCGACGAGGATCTGGCTCAGCGTGTTGGCGACGTTGGCCGGGATCGCGTTCGCGGTGCAGTTGTCGCCGCGCACCAGCGGCTGGCCGTCGTCCCCGGTGAGCGGCTGGCCGGCGCGGTCGAGCACCTGGACCACGGGGACCGGGGTGCAGCGGGTGCCCTGGGCGCCGAGCGTGGCGTAGGAGTTGGCCAGGTCCAGCGGGCTGGTGGCCTCGGCGCCGAGGGTGAAGGAGCCGAAGTTGCCGTCGATGATCGTGTCGGCGGAGTTCTGGGTGGGCTGGTCGAACGTCATGCCCATCCGCTCGGCCATCCGCACCGGGCCCTCGACGCTGCCGAGGCGGTCCTCCAGGGCGAGGAAGTAGGTGTTGGAGGAGCGGACCAGCGCGCCGACCATGTCCAGGGTGTCGGGGTAGTTGCCGGCGTTCTGCACGCAGTACATGCCGCGCGCGGTGGTGGTGTTGCGGTCGTCGTCGTCGCAGCCCGGGCCGCGGAAGACCCGCGAGGTGTACTGGTTGCCCGGCGTCGTGATGACGGTGTTGGCCGGGATGCCGGCCTCCAGCGCCGCCGCGGCGGTGAAGACCTTGTAGGTGGACCCGGCGCCCTTGCTGGCGGCCGTGTGCAGGACGACGGACTCGCAGTCGGGGTCGGAGCAGCCGAAGCGGCGGTTGACGCTCATCGCCAGCACCGCGCCGGTGCCCGGCTGCACGGCGGTGAACATGCCGGCGAGCTCGGCGCCCATCGGCAGGGTGTTGAGGACGGCCTGGTCGCCGAGCACCTGCAGCTGCGGGTCCAGCGTCGTCTGGATGGTCAGGCCGCCGTTGTCCAGCTGCTCCTGGGTGATCCCGAGGACGCCGGTGAGGTAGCCCTGCATGTAGGAGCAGAAGAACCCGCCGACGGCGGCGTCGATGCAGCCGTTGGCCGGGCGGACGCCGGGGGCGACGGCGACCGGCTGGGCGGAGATCTCGGTCAGCTCGGCCTCGGAGATGTGGCCGAGGTCGAACATCCGCTGCAGCACCTGGTTGCGCCGCGTCTGGGCGTTCTCCGGGTTGGTGATCGGGTCGTCGTTGGCCGGGCTCTGCACCAGCCCGGCCAGCATGGCGGCCTGGGGGAGGGTGAGGTCGACGGCGTTGACGCTGAAGTACTGCTGGGCGGCGGCCTGGATGCCGTAGGCGCCCTGCCCGAAGTACACGATGTTCAGGTAGCGGGTGAGGATCTCGTCCTTGGGATAGGTCTCCTCCAGGGCGAGGGCGAGACGGGCCTCGCGCAGCTTGCGCGACAGGCCCTCGACGCCGTCCTGCTCGGTCGCGGCCGTCCGCTCCTCGGCGCTGTCGGCGGTCTCCAGCAGGGTCTGCTTGACCAGCTGCTGGGTGATCGTCGAGCCGCCCTCCTGCACCGAACCGGCCGACAGGTTGGTCACCGCGGCGCGCAGCGTGCCCTGCACGTCGAGGCCGTTGTGCTCGTAGAAGCGGGAGTCCTCGATGTCGACGAGGGCCTGCTTCATCACGTCGGCGATCTGGTCGGAGGTGACCACCGTGCGGTTGTTGGCGTAGAAGTTCGTGATCAGCGACCCGTCGGAGGCCAGCACCCGCGAGTTGCCCGCTGGCGTCGCGTCGGTGAGCTCGACCGGCAGCGCGTCGAGCAGCGAGGCGGAGTTGCGGGCCACCACCCCGGTGCCGCCCACGAAGGGCAGCATCAGGCCGGCGACCAGCGCGCCGGCCACCACGATCATCGCGACGAGCTTGGCCAGCACCCGGCCACGGGACACCTCGGACATCACCCGGAAGGGTACGTGCCGCGCCGCCCCGGGACCGGTGATCAGCCGCGGCGCGCGGGCAGCACCCGGGTGCGCGGCACGCCCGTCGGCGTGTCGCCGTCGGCGCCGGTCAGCGCCTCGCCCATGACCCGCAGGCCCTCGAGGTCGTGGACGTCGCCGGCCGCCGCCGCGACGGTCCGCAGCGGCACCTCGGGGTGGGCGCTGGTGAACCGGTCGGCCAGCCGCTGCTCGCGTGCGGCGAGGGCCATCCGCTCGGCGTGCACCCGCAGCGCGCCGGACACCAGCCCGTCGTCCTCGGCCGCCTCGGCCGCCGCCTCGGCCCGGGTGGCCGACAGCCGCGTGTCCGCCGGCGGGTGGGTGCGGTTGAGCACGAGGCCGGCCAGCGGCATGCCCTCGGCCGAGAGCCGGTCGACGAAGTAGGAGGCCTCGCGCAGTGCGTCGGGCTCCGGCGTCGCCACGACGACGAAGTAGGTGCCGGGCCGGCGCAGCAGCTCGTAGGTGGCCGTGGCCCGCTCGCGGAACCCGCCGAACATGGTGTCCAGGGCGCTGACGAAGGCGGAGATGTCGCGCAGCAGCTGGCCGCCGAGCACCTTGCTGATGATGCGGGTGAAGAGCATGAACCCGGCGCTCGCGAACTTGAACCCGGCCCGCCCGCCGGCCCGCGCGGGCGCGGTGAGCACCCGGATCATCGTGCCGTCGAGGAAGCGGCTCATCCGGTTCGGGGCGTCGAGGAAGTCCAGCGCGGACCGCGACGGGGGCGTGTCGACGACGATCAGGTCCCAGGTGTCGGCCGCCCGCAGCTGGCCGAGCTTCTCCATCGCCATGTACTCCTGCGTCCCGGAGAACGACGAGGACAGGGTCTGGTAGAAGGGGTTGGCCAGGATCTGCTCGGCCCGCTCGGGCGTCGAGTGCGCGGACACGATGTCGTCGAACGTCCGCTTCATGTCCAGCATCATCGCGTGCAGCTCGCCCGGGGCCCCCGGGACGTCGACCCGCCGCGGCTCGTTGTCGAGCTCCACGAGACCCAGCGACTGGGCGAGCCGGCGGGCCGGGTCGATGGTCAGGACGACGACGCGGCGGCCGGCCTCGGCGGCGGCCAGGGCGAGCGCGGCCGACGTCGTCGTCTTGCCGACGCCGCCGGAGCCGCAGCACACGACGATCCGGGTGTCCGGGTCGTCGACGAGGGCCGACAGGTCCATCGCCGGGGCCTGCCGCGGCGTGCCGGCCGCGCGGCCGGCGCGGGCGCCGTCGGTGGGGGCGGCGCTCACGCGGCCACCTCCGCGCCGAGGGACTCCTCGAGGCGGCCGGCCAGCTCGAACAGGCAGCCGAGGTCCATCGGCCCGGGCAGCAGCGGCAGCTCCACGGTCGGGCGGCCCAGGCCCTCGACGCGGGCGCGCAGCGCGTCCTGCGCGGCCCAGCGGCGGGCGTGCTCGACCGTCTCGGCGGCGAGCGCGTCGGCGAGGTCGGCGTCGGCGGGCAGGCCGGCGGCCGTAAGGCCGGGCACGAGGTCGGCCCCGGTGAGCCGGCCCTCGGCGGCCCGGACGAGCTCCGGCTCCGGCAGGACGGGCTCCGTGGCCATGTTCACGATCACCGAGCCGACCGGCAGCTGGGCGTCGGCGAGCTCGGTGATGGCGTCGGCGGTCTCCTGCACCGGCATGTCCTCGAGCAGGGTGACCAGGTGCACCGCCGTCTGCGGGGAGCGCAGCACGGCCATGACGCCGTCGCTCTGGGTCTTGATCGGGCCGGAGCGCGCGAGCCCGGCCATCTCGCTGGTGACGTTGAGGAACCGGGTGATCCGGCCGGTGGGCGGGGCGTCGACGACGACGGCGTCGTAGACCCGCTGCCCGTCGACCCGGCGGGTGACCGCCTCCTTGACCTTCCCGGTGATCAGCACGTCGCGCAGGCCCGGGGCGATGGTGGTGGCGAAGTCGACCGCGCCCATCTTGCGCAGCGCCCGGCCGGCGCGGCGGAGGTTGTAGAACATCTCGAGGTACTCGAGGAGCGCCTCCTCGACGTCGATCGCCAGCGCGCGCACCTCCCCGCCGCCGCGGGTGACGGCGACGCGGCGCTCCTCGTAGGGCAGCGGCGGGGTGTCGAAGAGCTGGGCGATGCCCTGGCGGCCCTCGCACTCGACCAGCAGGACGGTCCGCCCCTCGGCGGCCAGGGCCAGGGCCAGGGCGGCGGCGACCGTCGTCTTGCCGGTCCCGCCCTTCCCGGTCACGACGTGACAGCGGACGGGCAGGTCGGGGCTCACCCGGTCCAGACTAGGAGCCCCGCGCGACGTCGGCCCGCCCGGCGGGCCGACGGACCCCCGCCGCTGCGCTAGCGTCGGGCCCCATGAGCGAACCGGCCCGCCGCAGGTGGGAGTACGCCACCATCCCGCTGCTGATCCACAACACCAAGGCGATCCTCGACTCGTGGGGGACCGACGGGTGGGAGCTGGTCACCGTGCTGCCCGGCCCGTCCGGCTCCGAGCAGCCGGTCGCGTACCTCAAGCGCCCGCTGTCCTGAGGCCGCCGCGATGACCTCCGCGCAGCCCCAGAGCTGGCACGCCCGGCTGGCCGAGCTCGGCATCCGGCTGCCCCCGGTCGCCGCGCCGGTCGCCTCCTACGTCCCGGCCGTGCGCTGCGGCCAGCTGGTGTTCACCTCCGGCCAGCTGCCCTTCGTCGACGGCGGCCTGCGCCGCACCGGCAAGGTCGGCGGGTCGGTCGACCCCGAGGACGCCGCCGCCGACGCGAAGCTCTGCGCGCTCAACGCCCTGGCCGCCGTCGACGACCTGGTCGGCCTCGACCAGGTGGCCCGGGTCATCCGCGTCGTCGGCTACGTGGCCAGCGCGGAGGGCTTCAGCGGCCAGCCGCGGGTGGTGAACGGCGCCAGCGAGCTGCTCGGCAAGGTGTTCGGCGAGGCCGGCCGGCACGCGCGCAGCGCCGTCGGTGTCGCGGAGCTGCCGCTGGGGGCCCCGGTCGAGGTCGAGCTCACCGTCGAGCTGAGGGGATGACCGCGGCGGTCCGCCCGGCGGCCACGGTCCTGCTGCTGCGCGACGGCGGGGCGGGCCTGGAGGTCCACCTGCTGCGGCGCACCCGCGGCATGCCGTTCGCCGGCGGGATGACCGCCTACCCGGGCGGCGGCGTCGACCCGCGCGACGGCGACACCGACGTCGCCTGGACCGGTCCCTCGCCGGCGGAGTGGGCAGTGGCGCTCGGCTGCGACGAGCGGGTGGCCCGCGAGCTGGTCTGCGCGGCGGTGCGCGAGACGTTCGAGGAGGCCGGGGTCCTGCTCGCCGGCGAGCCCGGCGGCGACGTCGTCCCGGACGTGTCGGGCGACGAGTGGGAGACGCAGCGGCAGGCGCTGCTCACCCGCGAGCTGTCGCTGGCCGAGCTGCTGGCGGCCCGCGGCCTCGCGCTGCGCGCGGACCTGCTGCGGCCCTTCGCGCACTGGATCACCCCGCCGGCGGAGCCGCGGCGCTACGACACCCGCTTCTTCGCGGCGGCGCTGCCGGTCGGCCAGGAGGCGCGCGACGTCTCCGGCGAGGCCGACGAGGCCAGCTGGCTGACGCCGGAGGTCGCGCTGGCGGAGATGCGGGCCGGTACGCGGCCGATGCTGCCGCCGACGATCCACACGCTCGGCCAGCTCGCCCCGTTCGCGGACGTGGCGGCGGCGCTGGCGGGCAGCCCGCCGGAGCCGCTGCACCCGATCATGCCGGAGCTGGTGCGCACCCCGGAGGGCCGCTTCGCCGAGCTCCCCGACGGCACGCGGATCGGCCTGGTCGTGCCGCTCCCGTCCTAGGACCGCCGAACACGAGAGGCCCGGAACCGAGTCGGTTCCGGGCCTCTCGTGTACAGACGTCAGCGCGCGCGGCGGCGGAGGCGGTCCTCGTCCAGGACGACGACGGACTTGCCCTGCAGCTGGATCCAGCCGCGGTGCACGAAGTCGGCCAGCGCCTTGTTCACCGTCTCGCGGGAGGCGCCGACCAGCTGGGCCAGCTCCTCCTGCGTCAGGTCGTGCTTGACGCGCAGGCCGTCGGCCTCGCGGCTGCCGAAGCGGTCGGCCATCTGCAGCAGGGCCTTGGCCACGCGGCCGGGCACGTCGGTGAAGATCAGGTCGGCGACCGAGTCGTTGGTGCGGCGCAGCCGGCGGGCCAGCACGTGCAGGAGCCGCTCGCCGACCTCCGGGTGCGCCTCGATCCACGGGCGCAGCACCGACTGCGGCATCTTGGCCAGCTTCACGTCGGTGACCGCGGTGGCCGTGGCCGTGCGCGGGCCGGGGTCGAAGACCGACAGCTCACCGAACTGGTCGGACGGGCCCATGACGGCGAGCACGTTCTCGCGGCCGTCGGGGGAGCGGCGGGACAGCTTGATCTTGCCGCTCAGCACGATGTAGAGGCTGTCGCCCGGCTCGCCCTCGTTGAACACCACCCGGCCGCGGGGCAGCGTGATCGTCTCCAGACGGCTGGCGACCGGGTCGACGGCCTCCTCCGAGAGCCCCTGGAAGAGCCCCGACTGAGCCAGTACCTCGTCCACCACGTGTCGTCCCACCCCACCGTCTCGCGCTCCACCTGCGGGGCGAAGGCACCCGCATCCACGAGGAGTCTAGGCGGCTGTGCGACTCGTCACCCGTTCGGTGTGACGCGACGTGACCCGTCGGGGGGAGGAGGGCGGCCGGCGGTCCCCGCCCGCGCGGGCCGGACCGGCCCTCAGACCAGCGGTTCGGTGCTCTTCTGCACCCGCGAGCGGCGACGACGGCGCCAGCGCGCCATGGCCCGGCGGATGCCGGAGGCGGCCAGCGTGTCGACCTCACCCGGCGTCGCCGACTGCAGGAACTCGGCCACCTCGCGCGGCGACGTGGGCCGGCGCAGCGGTTCCTCCACGCGCTCCATCACCAGCAGGAACGCGATGACCATCGGCGGGAACAGGATGACGATCAGTGCGACCACGGTCACCTCCCGATCGGGTCGCCGGCTTCTGGCCTGCACCGCCATGGTGGCACGCGCCCGGGACCGTCGCCGGTGACGCCTACCCTCGACCGCGTGTCCTCGCCGGTATCCGAGCAGCCCTACGCGCGCCCCGCGGCGCGTCGCGCTCCCGCCCGCCGTCCGGCCGCCGTGCCGTTCGACCCCGACGAGACGCCGCTGGCGCGCACCCGCCGCGCCCGCCGCATGGCCCGCGAGCTCGCCGTGATCCACCCCGACGCGCACTGCGAGCTCGACTTCACCAACGCCTTCGAGCTGCTGGTCGCCACCGTCCTGTCGGCGCAGACCACCGACAAGACGGTGAACAAGGTGACGCCGGCGCTGTTCGCGCGCTACCCCGACCCGGTGGCGCTGGCCGCGGCCGACCGGGCCGAGGTCGAGGAGATCCTCAAGCCCACCGGCTTCTTCCGCGCCAAGGCGAACTCGGTGCTCGGGCTCGCGCAGGCGCTGGTCGAGCGCTTCGACGGCGAGGTGCCCGGCCGCATGGCCGACCTGGTGACGCTGCCCGGCGTCGGCCGCAAGACGGCGAACGTCGTCCTGGGCAACGCCTTCGACGTCCCCGGGCTCACGGTCGACACCCACTTCGGCCGGCTCGTGCGCCGCTTCGGCTGGACCGCCGAGGAGGACCCGGTCAAGGTCGAGGCCGAGATCGCCGAGCTGGTCCCCAAGCGCGACTGGACGATGTTCAGCCACCGCGTGATCTTCCACGGCCGGCGGGTCTGCCACGCCAAGAAGGCGGCCTGCGGGGCGTGCGGCCTGGCCCGCTGGTGCCCCTCCTACGGCATCGGCCCCACCGACCCGGAGCTGGCGCTGAAGCTGGTCAAGACGCCCGCGGCGTCGGACACCGAGTGAGCGCCGGGCGGCGTGCGGCCGCGCTGCTGCTCGGGGCGGTCGCCCTCCTGTCGGCCTGCACCGCCTCCGCCGACGAGCCGGCCCCGGAGCAGCGGGCGACGGTCGCCTCGACCGAGACCGACCTGGCGCCCTGCCCGGAGCAGCCCGACGAGCCCGCGACCGGGGACCTGGCCGGGGTCGCACCCCTCGAGTGCTTCAGCGGCGGCACGCTCGACCTCGGCCGCGCCCCGGGTGTGCCCACCGTGCTGAACCTCTGGGCCAGCTGGTGCGGGCCCTGCCGCGAGGAGCTCCCGCTGGTGCAGGAGCTCGCCGACCTCGGCGGCGACCGCGTCCGCGTGCTCGGGGTCATCAGCCAGGACGGCGTGCCGCAGGCGGCGTCGTTCGCCGACGACTCGGGCGTCACGCTGCCCGGCGCCTTCGACCGCGACGGCGAGGTCGCGGCGGCGCTGGGCCTGCAGGGGCTGCCGCACACGGTGTTCCTCGCGGCGGACGGATCCGTGGCCTCCGTGAAGCTGGGCCCGGTCGCGTCGACCGACGAGCTGCGGGCGCTGGTCGCCGAGCACCTCGGGGTGCAGCTGTGACCGGCGTGCTCCCCGGCGCCGACACCTCCGACCTCCCCGGATGGCTGCAGCGGCTCCTGGCCGCCTCCGCCGACCTGCCGCTGCGCCACCGCTTCCCGTCGGTCACCGGCACGCCGCGCCGGTCGGCCGTCCTCGTGCTGTTCGGCGAGGGGCCGCGCGGCCCCGACGTCCTGCTCATCGAGAAGTCCGCCCGGCTGCGCACGCACGCGGGCCAGCCCGCCTTCCCCGGCGGCGGCGCCGACGCGGGGGAGGACTACCCCGTCACCACGGCGCTGCGCGAGGCCCAGGAGGAGGCCGGCGTCGACCCGGCGGGCGTGCGGGTGCTCGCCACGCTGCCCGAGCTCTTCCTGCCCTACTCCGACAACCTCGTCGTCCCGGTCGTGGCGTGGTGGGACGAGCCCGCCGACGTCGTGGTCGGCGACCCGCGCGAGGTGGCACGTGTGGCCCGCGTGCCGCTCGCCGACCTCACCGACCCGGCCAACCGGTTCCGCGTGCGCCACCCGGCGGGCTACGTCGGCCCGGCGTTCGACGTCGCCGGGATGGTCGTGTGGGGCTTCACCGGCGGGCTGATGGAGGCGATCCTCGAGGCCACCGGCCTGGCCCGGCCGTGGGACGTGCGCGACGTGCGGCCGCTGGAGGCCGTCGCGCCGCGCCCCGAGGCCGCGCCGGGCTCGCTGGGGGAGGGCGGGGCGGAGGACGCCGCCGCGCCGAGCGTCGCCGACGTCGCGGCGGACGGGCCCCCGGCAAGTACGGTTCCGCGGCGATGAGGACGCCGACGACCGCGATCTGGACGCGCCGCGCCCCCGCGGCACTGGCCGGCGCGGTGCTCGCCGCCGGCGTGCTGGCCGGCTGCGGTTCCGGCGACGGCGGCGCCGCCGCGCCGTCGTCGACCCCGGACGCCTCGCTCGGGCAGGTGACCGTCGCCGAGGACGGCGTCCAGGAGGTCACCATCCAGACGCCGGACGACTACGTCTTCGTGCCCGACACCTTCACCGTGGCGCCGGGTCGGGTGCGGCTGACCGTCGAGAGCACCGCCACCCAGGCCACGCACAACTTCCGCTTCACGCCCGGCCAGGGCCCCGAGGAGATCGCCGAGGAGATCCCGCTGCTCGCGGCGGGGGCCACCGAGACGATCGAGTTCGAGGTCGCCGCGCCCGGCGAGCACCCCTTCGAGTGCAGCTTCCACGTGCAGCTCGGCCAGGTCGGCGTCATGACCGTGCGCGGCTGAGCCATGTCGCTGGTCGACCTGCTCCTCATCGCCCTCGCCCTGGTCTTCGCCTTCTCCGGGTTCCGCCAGGGGCTGGTGGTCTCCGCGACGTCGTTCCTCGGGTTCCTCGGCGGCGCGGTGCTCGGTGCCCAGCTCTCCGGCCCGGTGGCCGACCGGCTCGACAGCACGCCGGTCACCCGCGTGTTCGCGGCGCTGGTCGTGGTGCTCGCCGGGGCGCTGCTCGGGCAGGTGCTGGCGGGCGCGGTCGGCCGGGCCGTGCGGCGGCGGGTCACCTGGGAGCCGGCCGAGGTGCTCGACTCGGTGGCCGGCGCCGTCGTCTCGGCGGTGGCCGTGCTGCTGGTCGCGTGGATGGTGGCCAGCCCGCTGGCCACCGCGCCGTTCCCCCAGGTGGCCGGGCAGGTGCGCCAGTCGGCGCTGGTGCAGGCCGTGGACCGGGCGGTGCCCGACAGCGTGCGCTCGGTCTACGACTCGCTGCGCGAGGCCATCGACCGGCGCGGGCTGCCCGACGTGCTCGACCCGCTCACCCCGACCCAGGCCCGCGAGGTCGACGCGCCCGACCCGGCGCTGGCCGGCAGCCCGGTGGTCGGCCAGGTCAGCGGCTCGGTCGTGAAGATCAGCGGCATCGCGCCGTCGTGCTCGCGGCAGATCGACGGGTCGGGCTTCGTCTACGCGCCGGGCCGGGTGATGACCAACGCCCACGTGCTCGCCGGCGTCAGCGACCCGGTGGTCGAGGCGGAGGGCGAGGAGTACGAGGCGACCCCGGTGTACGTCGACGAGGAGGTCGACGTCGCCGTGCTCGCCGTCCCCGACCTGCCGCAGGTGCCGCTGGCCTTCGCCGCGGGCGTCTCGGACACCGGCGACGACGCGATCATCATGGGCTACCCCGGCGGCGGCCCGCTGTTCGTCGGCGCCGCCCGGGTGCGCGACCAGGGCCCGATCAGCGGCCCTGACTTCCGCAACACCCGGACGGTGCAGCGCGACGTCTACGCGCTGTTCGGCGACGTGCGCTCGGGCAACTCCGGCGGCCCGCTGTTCGACCCGGCCGGCCAGGTCATCGGCGTCGTGTTCGCCTCGGCGATCGACGACCCGACCACCGGCTACGCGCTCACCGCGCAGCAGGTCGCCCCGGCCGCGACGGCGGGTGCGGCGGCCACCGCGGCCGCCGACACCGGCCCCTGCGAGTGACTAGCGCGCCCAGTCGCGGACCGCGCGGGTGACGTCGGCCGCCGCCTCCTCGGGCGGGAAGTGGCCGACGCCCGGCAGCTCCCGCCACTCGTAGGCGCCGGCCACGTACCGGCCCGAGCCGCGCGCGGTGCCCGGCAGCACCAGCGGGTCGGCCGACCCGTGCAGCTGCAGCGTCGGCGCGGTCACCGGCGCGGCCATCCGGCGGGCGTAGCGCAGGCCGTCGGGGCGCACCTGGGAGCGGCCGGCCCAGCGGAAGTACTCCATCGACCCGTAGGCCGCCTGCGGGATGCGCGCCGCCGAGCGGTAGCGCTCGACGGCCTCGGCGAAGTCGGCGGTGTGCGTCCACTCCGGCCCCGCCCAGTTGCGCAGGAACTCCGCCACCGGGTCGTCGTCGGCGCGGGTGAGCCGCCGCTCGGGCAGCCGCGGCAGCTGGAAGCCGAGCACGTGCCGCAGCGCCCGCCGCTGGGCGCGGTCGCGCAGGCCCGCCCGCAGCAGCCGCGGGTGGGCCATCGAGACGACGACGAGCCGGCGGACCACCCGCGGGTGCAGCGCGGCCATCGTCCAGGCCACGAGCCCGCCCCAGTCGTGGCCGACGACGACGGCGTCCTTCTCGCCGAGCGCGCGCACCAGCGCCGCGACGTCGCCGGCCGCGGTGGGCAGGTCGTAGCCGCGCGGCGGCTTGTCGCTGGCGCCGTAGCCGCGCAGGTCGGGCGCGACGGCGCGGAAGCCGGCGTCGGCGAGGGCGGGCAGCTGCGCCCGCCAGGTCCACCAGAACTGCGGGAACCCGTGCAGCAGCAGGACCAGCGGGCCGGACCCCGCCTCGGCGAGGTGCAGCCGGACGCCGTTGGCCGAGGCGTCGCGGTGCAGCCAGGGGCCGGGCAGCAGGACGCTGGTGGCGTCGGGCCGCTCGTCGGCCGGGACGCCGCCCGGCCGCCCGCCGGCCGCGCTCAGACCAGGTAGGTGTCGGGGGAGCGCCGCTCGACGCGCCCGTTGCTGACCGTGGGCAGCGCGCGGCGGCGGGCGCCGGGCGCCTCGCGGTGCATGACGTCGGGCAGCTCGCGCAGCGACTCCATCGTCCGCTCGGGCTTGTCGATCTTCTTGAGCATCCGCAGCCCGATGAGCGCGGCCACCCCGGCGACGAGCAGCAGCCCGACGGTGACGATCAGGTAGGACACCCAGCGGGGCAGGCCCAGCCAGGTCAGGAACTCGGCGATGGTGACGAACAGGTAGATCCCGGCGAAGGCCAGGAGCACCCCGGCGGCGGCGAAGAGCCCGACGCTCACGCCGGCCTTCTTCGCCGAGCGGCCGATCTCCGACTTCGCCAGCTCGATCTCCGCGCGGATCAGCGTGGAGACGTCGGCCATGGCGCTCTGCACGAGCGCGCCCACCGAGGGGTCGTCGGCGGCGGAGCCGGCATGCCGCCCGGCGGGCTGGGTGGACGACGCGCTGTGGGCCACGGGGGCTCCTCCCTGGTGGGGCTCGGCGGGCGGCCGCGCGCGGCGGCCTGCCGGTGATCGTCCCCCATGATCGCCGGACGCGCGCCCCGGCCTCCCCTGATCGTGCGGGGAGGCCGGGGCGGCGCGGTGCCCGCTCAGTCGTCGGAGCCGCTGCTCGCGGGGAGCTTCTCCTTGATCAGGTTCATGACCGAGGAGTCGGTGAGCGTGGTGACGTCACCGAGCTCGCGGTTCTCCGCGACGTCGCGCAGCAGGCGCCGCATGATCTTCCCGGACCGGGTCTTGGGCAGCTCCTGCACGACCATGATCTGCCGCGGCTTGGCGATCGGGCCGATGTCCCGCGCGACGTGGTTGCGCAGCGTCTGCACGAGGTCCTCGCCGGAGTCCTCGGCCGAGCCGCGCAGGATGACGAAGGCGACGATGCCCTGCCCGGTGGTCGGGTCCGACGCCCCGACGACGGCGGCCTCGGCCACGGTCGGGTGGCCCACCAGCGAGGACTCGACCTCGGTGGTCGAGATGCGGTGCCCCGAGACGTTCATGACGTCGTCGACCCGGCCGAGCAGCCAGATGTTGCCGTCGGCGTCCTTCTTGGCGCCGTCGCCGGCGAAGTAGACGTTCGTCCCGAACCGCGACCAGTAGGTGTCGACGTAGCGGTCGTCGTCGCCCCAGATGGTGCGCAGCATCGACGGCCACGGCTCGGTGAGCACCAGCAGGCCGGTCGAGTCGTCGCCGAGCTCGTTGCCCTCGTCGTCGACGACCTTCGCCGAGATGCCGGGGAACGGGTGCTGCGCGGAGCCGGGGACGAGGTCGGTGACGCCGGGCAGCGGGGTGATCATGTGCGCGCCGGTCTCGGTCTGCCACCAGGTGTCCATGATCGGGCAGCGGCCGCCGCCGATGTTCTCGTGGTACCAGAGCCACGCCTCGGGGTTGATCGGCTCGCCGACCGAGCCGAGCAGGCGCAGCGAGGTCAGGTCGAAGCCGGCGGGGATGTCCTCGCCCCACTTCATGAACGTCCGGATCACCGTGGGGGCGGTGTAGAGGATCGTCACACCGTACTTCTGGATGAGCTCGAACCAGCGGCCGCGGTGCGGCGTCTCCGGCGTCCCCTCGTACATCACCGACGTCGCCCGGTTGGCCAGCGGCCCGTAGACGATGTAGCTGTGGCCGGTGACCCAGCCGACGTCGGCGGCGGTCCAGTAGACGTCGGTGTCGGGCTTGAGGTCGAACGTCGCCCAGTGCGTGAACGCGACCTGGGTGAGGTAGCCGCCGGAGGTGTGCAGGATGCCCTTGGGCTTCGCCGTCGTGCCCGAGGTGTACATGATGTAGAGCGGGTGCTCGGCGTCGAACGCCTCGGGCGTGTGCTGCGGCGACTGCCGGTCGACGACGTCGTGCCACCACAGGTCGCGGCCCTCGGTCCACTCGACGTCCTGCTCGGTCCGCTTGACCACCAGCACGTTGCGGACGCCCGGGCTGCGGCCGACGGCGTCGTCGACGGCGGGCTTGAGCGCGCTCGGCGCCCCACGGCGGTAGCCGCCGTCGGCGGTGATGACCAGGACGGCACCGGCGTCGTCGAGCCGGCTGGCCAGCGCGTCGGCGGAGAAGCCGCCGAAGACGACCATGTGCACGGCGCCGATGCGGGCGCAGGCCAGCATCGCGACGACCGTCTCGGGGATCATCGGCATGTAGATGGCGACGCGGTCACCGGCCTGCACGCCGAGCTCGAGCAGCGCGTTCGCGGCCCGGCAGACGTCCTCGGTGAGCTGGGCGTAGGTGAGCGTGCGGGTGTCGCCGGGCTCGCCCTCCCAGTGGTAGGCCACCTGGTCGCCGTGGCCGGCCTCCACGTGCCGGTCGAGGCAGTTGTAGGCGACGTTGAGCTTCCCGCCGACGAACCACTTGGCGAACGGCGGCTTGCTCCAGTCGAGCACCTCGTCCCACTCCTGCGCCCAGCTCAGCCGGCGCGCCTGGGTCTCCCAGAAGGCCAGGCGGTCGCGGTCGGCCTCGGCGTACACGTCCGGGCCGACGTTCGCGGCGGCGGCCAGCTGCTGCGGCGCCGGGAAGCGGCGGCCCTCCGGCCCGGTCGACTCGCTCACGTGGGGCTCCCTCCGTCTCGGGTCTGGTCCGCCGCCGGGAGGGCGGCGTGTGCCAGCACACACCGTAGGGCCCCCGGGACCGCGCGGCGCGGCCCTGTGCGGCCGGGCTGTGGCGGTCTCGCGGACACTGGCCCGGTGGACGGCGGACCGCAGGCGGCGGTGGCGGCCCGGGTGCCCGGCGCGGCCGGCCTCGGCCTGCTCGCGCCACCCGCCGCGCGCCGGGTCCCGGCGGCCCTGCTGGCCGACCCCGGGTGGACGGCGGAGCGGGTGGCCGCGCTGGGCGCCCGGCACCGCAGCGCCGACCGGCGGGCCCTCGCCACGGTGTGGTGGTACTCGGCGTCGGCGGTGCTGCTGACGCCGGTGGCCGCGGGCCTGGCCACCGGGCGCCCGCTGTCGGCGCGGCTGGCCGACACGACGCTGTACGAGGTCGGCGGCGTGCTGCTGGGCGGGGTGTCGTCGGCGCCGGCCGGGGACGACCCCGCCGGGGAGCTGCGCGCCTCGCTCGGGTCGGCGGTCGCGGCGGTGGCCGAGGCGGGCGGGATGCGGGAGCGGCCGCTGTGGGCGGTGGCCACCGACTCGCTGGCCGGCCGGCTGCTCGCCCTCGGCCGGGCGCTGGGCGACGTCGCGGCGGTGACCGCGCTGGCCGCGCCCGTCGCCGCCGCCGTCGGGCACCCGATGCCCGCGCCGCGGTACACCGAACTCGGCGGCACCCGGTTCGTGCGGCGGGCCTCCTGCTGCCTGCTGGTCCGGCTGCCCGGGCAGCCGATGTGCACCGCCTGCCCGGCCCGGGCCCCGGAGCACCGCCGCCTGCTGCTGGAGGACGCCGCCGGCCTCTGGTGAGGCTCAGGGCAGGAACAGCATCGAGTCGCCGAACTCGTGCCACAGGTACCCGCCCTCGGCCGCGGCGCGGTAGGCGCGGGCCACCAGGTCCCCGCCGGCCACCGACCGCAGCAGCTGCAGGTGGCTCGCCTCCGGCGCGTGCAGCCCGGTGAGCAGGCCGGTCACCGCGCGCGCCGGCCGCTCCGGGCCGAGGACGAGGTCGGTCCAGCCCTCGCCGGGGCGGGTCACGCCGTCCTCGCCGGTGACGGTCTCCAGCGCCCGGGTGACGGTGGTGCCGACGGCGACCACCCGCCGCCCGGCGTCCCGCGTCGCCGTCACCAGCCGGGCGGTGACCTCCGGGACGCGGTAGCGCTCGGGCGCCGGCGGCTCGTGGACCTCCGGGCTGGAGACACCGGCGTGCAGCACCAGCGGGACCACCGGGACGCCCCGGGCCATCAACCGGACGAGCAGCCGGTCGGTGAACGGGCGCCCGGCGCTGGCGTTCTCCGCGCTGCCGGGCTCGGTGGCGTAGACGTTGCGGACGTCGGCGAGGGCCACCGGCGCCGTCAGGTACCCGTAGCGCACCGGCTCGCCGTGCCGCGCGAGGTACGCGGGCACCGCCACCGCGGGGGTCGCGTGCGCGCGCCACAGCCGCCCGGGGGTCCCCGGGTCCGGGAAGCCCGCGCGCAGCACCAGGCGCACCCCGCCGGGCAGGTCGAGCGCGGTGCCGGGCTCCAGCCGCGTCTCGGGGCCGTCGTCGTCCGGGCGGCGCACCTCGACCACCCACGAGCCGTCGTCGAGCGTCGTCGACACGTGCAGCGGCGTCGGCGAGCCGTCGGCGCGGCGGGCGGTCAGCCGGGCGGGCAGCGTCGCGGACGTGTTCACGACCAGCAGGTCGCCGGGCTCCAGCAGGTCGGGCAGGTCGCGGAAGCGGGCCGAGGTGAGGCTGCCGGGGCGGACGGCCAGCAGTCGCACGCCGTCGCGGGCCAGGCCCCGGCGCTCCGGCGGCCCGGTGGCCACCGAGCCCATCGGCACCGGTGCGTGCGACGCGGCCGCGGCGGTCACGGCCGCGCCGCCGGCATCAGGTCGGCCAGCCGTACCCGCGGGCCCGCGACGTCGCCGTCGAGCAGGTCCAGCAGCGCGGCCGCGACGTCGGCCGGATCGGCCAGGCCGGCGGGGTCGGCGCCGGGATCGGCGGCGGCGTGCATGTCGGTGGCCATGTCGCCGGGGTCGACGGCGAGCACGCGCAGGCCGGGGTGCTCGACGGCGAGGACGGCGGTGAGCAGGTCCAGCGCGGCCTTGCCGGCGCCGTAGCCGCCCCAGCCCTCGTAGGCCTCGACGGCGGCGTCGCTGCTCACCGACACGACGGTGCCGCAGGCAGGCTCGAGGGCCGGCAGCGCGGCCTGCACCAGCGCGAGCGGGGCGACGGCGTTCACCCGCAGCACCTCCTCGAACGCGGCGGGCGGGAGGTCGGCGAGGCGCGGCAGCGGCGCCGGGCCGAGGGCGGAGGCGTTGAGCACCAGCAGGTCGAGCCGGTCGCCGGCGGCACGGGCGAGGGCGGCGCGGTGGGCGGGGTCGGTGACGTCACCGGGTAGCGCGGTCACCAGGTCGCGGTGGGGGAGGGCGCCGACGGCGGCGGCGAGCCGGGCGGCGTCGCGGGCGTCGACGACGACGCGCGTGCCGCGGCGTGTCAGGGCGGCGGTGAGGGCCAGGCCGAGCCCGCGGGAGGCGCCGGTGACCAGGGCGGTGGGTGTCATGGGGCTACGCTCTGACCTGAAGTCGACTTGAGGTCAAGGGGGCGCCGTGGAGCTGCTCGCGATCGGGGAGGTGGCCGCCCGCTCGGGCCTGGCCCACTCGGCCCTGCGCCACTACGAGGCCGAGGGCCTGATCAGTGCCGAGCGGTCACCGGGCGGCGCGCGCCGCTACCGGCGCTCGGTGCTGCGCCGCCTGGCCTTCGTCCGCGCGGCCCAGAACGTCGGGTTGTCGCTGCCGGAGATCCGCGCGGCGCTGGCCTCGCTGCCCGACGGGCGCACCCCGTCGGCCCGCGACTGGGAGCGGCTCTCGCGCGACTGGCGCGACCGGCTCGACGCGCAGATCGCCGCGCTGGAGCAGCTGCGCGACGGGCTGACGTCGTGCATCGGCTGCGGCTGCCTGTCGCTGGGCTCCTGCGCGCTGTCCAACCCCGGCGACGTCGCCGGCCGCGAGGGCCCGGGTGCCCGCCGGCTGTCCCCGCTGCTGCGCCGGCTGCCCCCGGCCGGGCGGGCCGCCGTCCCCGCCGTCCCTCGCGCTCCGGAGCCGGGGAGGCGATGATCCGGGCGGGAGCGCGCCGACGACGGAGGGGGAGAGCCGAGTGACCGTCATGCCCGCTGCCTTCATCGGCCACGGCAACCCGATGAACGCGCTCGAGCGCAACCGCTACACCGAGGCCTGGGCGGCGCTCGGCCGCGCCGTCCCGCGCCCGCGCGCGATCCTCGTCGTGTCGGCGCACTGGTACGTGCACGCCACGGCGGTGACCGCGATGCCGCGGCCGCGCACCATCCACGACTTCTTCGGCTTCCCGCCGGAGCTCTTCGACGTCGAGTACCCGGCGCCCGGCCTGCCCGAGCTGCAGGAGCAGGTGGCCGACGTCGTCGCCCCCACCTGGGTGGGCGCCGACGTGGACAGCTGGGGCATCGACCACGGCGCCTGGTCGGTGCTGCGGCACGCCTTCCCCGACGCCGACGTCCCGGTGGCGCAGCTGTCGATCAACGCCCTCAAGGGCGCCGACCACCACTTCCAGATGGGCGCGGCGCTCGCGCCGCTGCGCGAGGACGGCGTGCTGGTCGTCGGCAGCGGCAACGTCGTGCACAACCTCGGCGGGGTCAGCCGGGCCATGCCCGACGCCGGCTTCGACTGGGCCCGGCGCTTCGACGACGCCGCCCGCGAGTGCCTGCTCACCGACCCCGCGTCGGTGACCCGGCTCGACGGGCACCGCGACTTCGACCTCGCCGTCCCCACGCCCGACCACTTCCTGCCGCTGCTGTACCTGGCGGGCATCGCGGCGGCCACGGGCACGACGGCGGACGTCCTCGTGGACGGCTACGCGTACGGCTCGCTGTCGATGACCTCGTACACGGTCGGCATGCCCGCGACCCCGGCCGGGGGCACCGGCTTCGCCGCGCCGCTGCCGGACGAGCCGCCGCCGGACGGCGCCAACATCTGAGCGGGGTCACCGGTTCGCTCCGGAGCGTGACGGCGGACCGGGAGGACGGAGGGGTCCGTCACCGATCGATGTCACGGTCGTTGCCCCCGGGACGGGAGCGCCGCTCCTGTCCCGACGTCCCCTGGGGGTCCCGTTGTCGCCGTCCTCGCACCGCTCCCCGACCCGCAGGCCGCGCGGCCGCCGGGCGCTGCTCGTCACCGGTCTGGTCGCCGCGGTCGTCGGGGTGCCCGGCGTGGCCGCGGCCGCACCGGGTGACGCGCCGGCGAACCCGCTCGAGGAGGTCGTCGCCACGCTCGAGCAGGCGGTCACCGGGCAGGGCGGGGAGCAGCGGGGCGGCGACGACGCCGCCCCGCCGCCGGCCCCCGGCGCCGACGCGCTGCCGCTGCCGCTGCCCGGCGCCGGCGCCGGTGCCGGCGCCGGTGCCGGCGAGCAGCCGCCCGCCGGACCGGCCCCCGCGGAAGAGGAGGGCCCGGTGCCGCCGCTCCCGCAGGAGCTCGTGTCCGGCCTGCAGTCCGCGCTCACCCCCCTCGGCGTGCCGGAGCACTGCGTCCAGGGCGTGGCCGACGGCGTCCGGGGCCTGCTGGACGGGGTGCTGTCGCAGGACCCGGCGGCGGCGGTGCAGGACCTGATCGCGGGGCTGCAGGGCGCGCTGACCGGGCTCGCGTCCGGGCAGCCGCCGGCGCTCGACCCGGCCACCCTCGGTCCCGCCGCCGGGCAGGTGGCCACCGACGTCGAGGAGCTGCTCGCCGCCTTCCAGGCCTGCCTGCCCGCGCTGCCGGCCGCTCCCGGGACGCCCGCGCCGGAGCCGGCGCACGAGGCGCCGCCACCGGCCGCGCCCGCCGCGGCGTCGGCGGGCGAGCACCCCGTGCGGTACCTGGGCTACGCGCCGACCGGCGGCGACGGGGCCGTGGAGACCGTCGCGGCCTCCCGGTCCGACGACGCCGGTGGCGTGCCGCTCGCGCTGCTCGGCGGCGGCGTGCTGGTCGCCGGCGCCACCGGCGCCGCCGTCTCCCGGGTGCGGTCCCGTGCGATCCGTCGCCCGTGAGCTCTCCGGCCAGCGGCTGCCGCTGCTGACCTTCCTCGTCGTGCTGCTCGCCGGGGCCGGGGTGTTCGTCTGGACCGGGCGCCCGGCGGCCGACGCCGCGGCGCCGCCGGCGGTCTCCCTCCCGGCCGTCCCGGCGACCGGGGAGGTGCCCGCGCTCCCCGCCGCCGGCGCCCCGGCCGACGGGCCCGTCGTCCCGGCGCGCATCGCCATCCCGGCCATCGGCGTCGACACCGCCGTCGAGAGCCGCGGCACCGTGCGGTACGAGAACCCCTTCACCGGGGAGGCCGTCGACGGCTACGGGGTCCCGGCGTCGATGCGGACGACGTCGTGGTGGTCCGACGGGCCCGCGCCCGGCTCCGGGCGGATGGCCGTCCTGCTCGGCCACGCCGGGGCGGACGGCGGCGCCGTCTTCGACCCGCTGCCCGGACTGTCCGCCGGCGACGAGGTGGTGCTCGTCGACGCCGGCGGCGCGGTGCTCCGGTTGCGGGTCCTCGGCGAGCCGGTGACCGGCCTGGACAAGGCCACGCCGGCGCTGGCCGAGGCGCTGGAGGGCCACCCGGAGGGCGCCGACCTCGCACTGGTCACCTGCAGCGGGGAGTACGACGAGGAGGCCGGCGCCAGCGAGGACAACACCGTCGTCTTCGCCGACCTCGTCTGAGCGTCAGCCGGCCGCGGCGGGGGGATCGGCCGGGCGGGCGGCGTCGCTGATCCGCGGGAACGGCCGGGTGGAGAAGACGACCTCCACCGGCAGCCCGAAGAACTCCGCGATGCGCAGCGCCAGGTGCAGGCTGGGGTTGTACTCGCCGCGCTCCAGGTAGCCGACCGTCTGGTAGTGGACGCCGAGCGCGTCGGCCAGGTCGCGCCGGGTCACCCCCTGCTCGGCGCGCAGGAGGGCGATCCGGTTGAAGACCGCGTCGCGGTCGCCGCTCACCGCACCCACTGCAGCGACGCCTCGCGGGCCGCCTCGACCGTGGAGCCGGACTGCCGGCGGGCCATCCGGCGCAGCACCCGCGGGGTGACCAGCGCGCCGGCCACGGCCCAGGCGGCGAGCACCAGCACCGTCAGCCCGGTGCGCCAGGAGTCGCCCACCTCGAGGGTCACCGCCGCGTCGGGGAGGAAGGCCGACCGCAGGCCCAGGCCGATCCAGTAGACGGGGAAGACCTGCGCGAGGCCCTGCACCCAGCCCCACAGCGCCTGCAGCGGGAAGAAGATCCCCGAGATCGCGGTCAGCGTGAGGATCGGCAGCATCCCCCAGGTGCCCACCTTCTGCGTGCCGGGCACGACCGAGCCGAGCACCATGCCGAGCGGCAGCGTGGCCAGCAGACCCAGGACGACGACCCACGCCACGGTCAGCCAGCCGGCGGCCCCGCCGGACATGAGCCCGTCGAACAGCAGCAGGCTCGGCACGAGGATGGTCAGCAGCGAGGGCAGCAGGCTCAGCGAGTGGTAGGTGAGCTGCCCGGTCACGTAGCCCTGCATGCCGTGCGGCAGCGCCTTGTGCCGCAGCAGCGTGCCGTCCTCGCGCTCCATCGCCAGGGCGAACGCCGGGCCGATGACCACCCCGAAGGCCACCAGGGCGCCGAGGATGCTCGGCAGTGCGTAGGTCGGGTAGAAGATCCCCGAGTCGCCGATCTCGTTGTCCCGGTTGAACCACAGCAGCAGCACCGTGCCGACCGCCGTGAACAGGTAGAAGCCCTGGTCCTGCGGGCTGCGGACGCTCTGCAGGAACTCCGTCCAGCCGCGGCGCAGGCCCAGGCCGATCGCGTGCCGGGTCGGGTTCATCGCACGACCTCCTCGAGCACCGGCCGGTTCCGGGCGCCGGACTCGAACCGCTGCACCATGGCCAGGTAGGTGTCCTCGAGGCTCGCCCGCCGCACCTCGAGGTCGGTGAGCTCCCCGCCGTGTTGCTCGAACAGGCGGCGGACGAAGGGGACGACGTCGTCGGTCGGGTGCACGAAGCGCTCGGCGCCGCAGGCCCAGCGCACCTCCGACCTGCCGGCGACCTGGCGGCCCAGCTCGTCGGCGCTGCCGTCGGCGACGATCCGGCCGCCGGCCAGGATGAGGATCCGGTCGGCCAGCTTCTCCGCCTCGGCGAGATCGTGCGTGGTCAGCAGGATCGTGGTGCCCTCGAGGTCGGACAGCCGGTGCACCAGGTCGTGGAAGTCGCGCCGGGCCTGCGGGTCGAAGCCCGCCGTCGGCTCGTCGAGGAACAGCAGCTCGGGGCGGCCGATGATGCCCACCGCGACGTCGAGCCGGCGCCGCTGGCCGCCGGAGAGCCCGACGATCTTGCGGTCGGCGTGCTCGGTGAGCCCGACGGTGTCCAGCAGCCAGCCGACCTCGTAGGGCCGCGGCCGCTGGGGCGTGGAGTACGGCGCGTAGTAGTCGCCGAGCTGGGTGAGCAGGCGGCGCGGGGTCCAGCGGGCGTGGTCGCGCCAGGACTGCAGCACCACCCCCACCCGGGCCCGCCAGGCGTCGCCGGCCCGCATCGGGTCCTCGCCGAGCACCCGGACGGTGCCCGCCGAGGGGGCGCGGAAGCCCTCCAGGATCTCGATCGTCGTGGTCTTGCCCGCGCCGTTGGGGCCGAGCAGGCAGACCACCTCGCCCGCGGAGACGGTGAGGTCGACGCCGGTCAGCACCTCGTTCGTGCCGTAGGCCATCCGCAGGCCGCGGACGTCGACCACCGGGTCGTCGGGACTGTCGGGACGGGGCATCGTCGCCTCCGATCTGTCGGTGGCGAGATAGTAGGACTGCTACATCCGCAGTGGCAACGCTACGACGGCGCGGCGAGCGCGACGCGCGCCAGCGCGTCGGCCCACAGCCGGCAGGCGGCCGCGCCGGGGTGGAAGCCGTCGTCGGCGAACAGGCCCGGCCCGTCCAGCGGCGGCGCCGGCGCGTGCCGGACCCCGGGCCGCGACAGCCCGGCCAGCGCGGCGTCGAGGTCGCGGGCCTGCCGGGCGAGGACGCCGCGCAGCGGCTGCGGCAGGGTGGGGAAGCGGCCGAGGTCGGGCAGCCCGGCGAGCACGGTGACCCCGCCGGGCGCGGTGAGCGGGGCGAGCGCGTCGAGCAGGGCGGTGACGTCGCGCAGCCAGGCGGCGGGCGAGCGCAGCCGCAGCGTGTCGTTGACGCCGAGCGCCACCAGGACGACGTCGGCCGGCAGCCCGGCGAGCCCCGGCACCAGCCGCGGCGTGGCCTGCGCCGCCGTCGTGCCGGTGCGGGCCGACAGCCGCCAGCGCACCTCCCGCCCGCTCGCCGCGGCCAGCGCCGCGGCGAACCGGCCGGCCAGCGCGTCCTCCTGCCGGGCCACCCCGACCCCCGCGGCGGTGGACTCGCCGAGCACCGCCGCGGTGAGCGGCGGCCCGTCCCCGGGGACGCTGCCGGGGACGCTGCCCGCGCGGGGGCCCGCCGCCTCCGGCAGCACCGGCGTCCGCCGCCGCACCCCGGCGCCCTGCACGAGCAGGAGCGGGGCGAGCGCGAGCGCCGTGCCCCTCACGCAGCCGCCCTCACGCCGTCGGCGGGTCCAGCCGCGGCGCCAGCCCGACGACGTCGCCGACCACCCACACCGCCGGCGGCCGGATGCCCTCGTCGGCGAGGGTCCGCGCCAGGCCGGCCAGGGGGGGGGGGGGGGGGGGCGGGGGGGGGGGGGCGGGGGGGGGCGGGGGGGCGCCCCGGCGGCGGGGGGGGCGGGCGGCGGGGGCCCCCGCCGCCGGGCGTGCCG
>NZ_JBJGYM010000028.1:0-52536 GCF_054049995.1 Geodermatophilus sp. SYSU D01106
CCCCCCCCCCCCCCCCCCCCCCCCCCCCCCCCCCCCCCCCCCCCCCCCCCCCCCCCCCCCCCCCCCCCCCCCCCCCCCCCCCCCCCCCCCCCCCCCCCCCCCCCCCCCCCCCCCCCCCCCCGGCTCAGCGCAGGGTGACCTGGCGGGACAGCAGCCCGGCGCGGGCGCGGCGCTCGTCGGCCGACAGCGGGCCGGAGGCGGCCAGCGCCTGCTCCAGCCGGCCGGCGAACTCCCCGGCCGGGCCGTTCCACTCCTCCGCCGGGGTGTCGGCGGGCAGGTCCCACACCGGCACGACCAGCCCGTGGGCGCGGAAGGCACCGGCGTAGCGGGTGCCCTCCCCGAGCACCAGCTCGTCGGCGGCCGACAGCCGGGCCAGCGCGTCGAGCAGCGGCTCCTCGGCCTCGGGCCGCACCCAGCGCAGGTGCGCCCGCTCGCTGCCGGGCCGCACCCAGTACGCGGCGCCGTGCCCGTCGAGCCGGACCGTCGGCAGCACCGCCTCGTTGGCCTGCTGCAGGCCGGCCATGGCGGCGGCGCCGGCGTCGGTGCCCTCGAGCCAGAAGCCGAAGTCCTCGTGCACGGTCACCTCGAGCGGCTTCTCCAGGTCCAGCAGCTCCTGCAGCCGGGGGCCGGCGGAGCCCGCGGCGCCGATCGGGCCCGGGTCGACCGGCGCACCCGCCGGGGCCTCGAGCGCCGCGGCCAGCGCCGTGCCGAGGTCGCGGCTCACGTCGTCGGAGGAGGCGGTGAGCTGGACGCCGAGCAGGATCTCGCCGTTGCTGCGCACCAGCGCGGGCGCCCCGCCGGGCAGCACGCTCGCGAGCGTGACGTCGCGACCGTCCGTGGTCGTCAGCGGCGCGGTGGCGGCGGGCACCAGCTCGCGCAGCGCCACCCAGTCGGGCTCGCCGGGCAGGCCCTCGAACGGGCGGGTCACCGGCGGCGCGTAGCCCGAGCCGTGGCAGTGCTTGTAGCGGCGGCCGGACCCGCAGGGGCAGGGGGCCTTGGGGTTGATCTCACCGGCGGCGGGCGCGGGCGCGGGACGGCGGCGGGTCGCGGAACGGGCCATGCGGCCCAGCGTAGAGAAGGGACCTCGCGCCCTAGGCTTCCCGCCGTGACCTCGCCGGCCGTCCCCCTCGACCTGACCGACGCGGCCGTCGTCGCCGATCCCTACCCGGCCTTCGCCGCGGCCCGCGCCACCGCGCCGGTGCAGTGGGACGAGCGCCTGGGCCTGTGGCTGGCCTTCACCCACGCCGAGAGCAACGCCGTGCTGCGCGACCGCCGGCTCGGCCGGATCTGGCGGGACCGCACGCCGGAGGAGCGGTTCGGGCAGTTCAACCTGATCCACCGCAACGCCATCCTCGAGATGGAGCCGCCCGAGCACACCCGGCTGCGGCGGCTGATCAGCGCGGCGTTCGCCCGCGGGCACGTCGAGCGGCTGCGGCCGTGGGTGCAGGAGTTGGCCGACTCGCTGGTCGACGGCCTGGTCGAGCGCTCCGGCGGCACCGCGGAGGTCGACGTCCTCTCCGAGATGGCCGAGGAGCTGCCGGTCGCCGTCATCGCCGAGCTGCTCGGCGTCCCGGCCGCCGACCGGCCGCTGCTGCGGCCGTGGTCCAACGCCATCGTGAAGATGTACGAGTACGGCCGCACCGACGCGGTGGAGGACGCCGCCGAGCGCGCCGCCGCCGAGTTCGTCGCCTACCTGCGGGAGCTCGCGGCCGAGCGGCGCCGCGCGCCCGGCGAGGACCTGCTCACCCACCTGGTCACCGTGCGCGACTCCGACGGCGACCGGCTGACCGAGGACGAGCTGGTCACCACCTGCATCCTGCTGCTCAACGCCGGCCACGAGGCCACGGTGAACGTGAGCGGCAACGGCCTGCTGGCGCTGCTGCAGCACCGCGACCAGCTCGCGCGGCTGCGCGCGGACCCGGCGCTGCTGCCTACGGCGATCGAGGAGCTCATGCGGTTCGACTCGCCGCTGCAGCTGTTCGAGCGCACCGCCACCGAGGACGTCGAGGTGGGCGGGGTGACCGTCCCGGCGGGGGCGAAGGTCGCCGCGCTGCTCGGGGCGGCCAACCGCGACCCCGCCGTCTTCCCCGACCCGGACACCCTCGACGTCGGCCGCACCGACAACCCGCACATCTCCTTCGGCGCCGGGGTGCACTTCTGCATCGGGGCGCCGCTGGCCCGCGTGGAGCTGCAGGCCTCCTTCGGCGCGCTGCTGTCCCGGACGTCGGACCTGCAGCTGGCCCGCCCGGCGCGGCGCCGTCCGGAGTTCGTCATCCGCGGCCTGGCCGAGCTGCCCGTCGTCCTCACCCGGTGACCGACGCCGCGGCGGTGCTCGGCCGGCTCCGCGAGCTGGCCGACCCGGCGCGGCTGGCCGGCATGGCGCGCACCGGCGTCGGCGGCGCGCGGACCCTCGGCGTCACGGTGACCGAGCTGCGCGCCCTGGCCCGGGAGCTCGGCCGCGACTCCGCGCTCGCCGCGGCGCTGTGGGACACGGGCGTCCACGAGGCCCGGATCCTCGCGAGCATGGTCGAGGACCCGGCGGCCGTCGACGCCGCGCAACTCGACGCGTGGGCCGCGGGGTTCGACGCGTGGGACCTGTGCGACCAGGTCTGCCAGAACCTCGTCCGGCACACCCCGCTCGCCCGGGACCGCGCCCTCGCGTGGGCCGCGCGGCCGGAGCCCTACGTCAAGCGGGCCGGGTTCGCCGTCATGGCCGGCCTCGCGGTCTCCGAGAAGCGGGCCGGCGACGACCGGTTCGAGCCGTTCCTCCGGGCGGTCGCCGAGCACGCCGACGACGACCGGCCGGTGGTCCGCAAGGGGGCGAGCTGGGCGCTGCGACAGATGGGCAAGCGCAGCCCTGGCCTGCACGGACGCGCCGTGGCGACCGCCGAGGGCCTGCGCTCCGGGGGCCGCGGCGCCCGCTGGGTCGCCGCCGACGTCCTGCGCGAGCTGGGCCGGCGTACTCCCCGGTAGATCGTGAGCGCCGTCACTGGCACGATGCCGCCATGCGCGGGCTCATGCAGGACTTCCCCCTCACCATCGACGCGATCTTCCGGCACGTCGAGCAGCACTACGGCGACGGGACGATCGCGACCAACAGCCCCACCGGCGTCACACGGGTGACCTACGCCGAGTGGGCCGAGCGCACCCGGCGACTGGGCGGCGTCCTGGACACCCTCGGCATCAGCGCCGACGGCCGGGTGGGCACGTTCGGCTGGAACAGCCAGCGCCACCTGGAGCTGTACTTCGCCGCGCCGTCGACCGGCCGCGTCCTGCACACGCTCAACATCCGGCTGTTCCCCGAGCAGCTGACCTACATCGCCAACCACGCCGAGGACGAGGTCGTGTTCGTCGACCGCTCGGTGCTGCCGCTGTTCTGGCCCCTGGTCGACACGATGAAGACCGTCCAGCACGTCGTCGTCATGGACGACGGCGGGGACAACGAGATCCCCGACGACCCGCGCGTCCAGGACTACGAGGCGCTGCTCGCCGATGCCTCGCCGGTCGACTTCCGCGTCACGGACGAGAACAGCGCCGCCTCGATGTGCTACACGTCGGGCACCACCGGCAACCCCAAGGGCGTCGTCTACAGCCACCGCTCGACGTTCCTGCACACCATGGGCGTGCTGCAGCGCAACGCCTTCGGCCTGGGCATCCAGGACGTCGCGATGCCGGTCGTGCCGATGTTCCACGCCAACGCCTGGGGCATCGCGCAGGCCGCCCCGGCCGCCGGCGCCTCGCTCGTCATGCCCGGCCCGATGATGCAGCCCGAGGCGCTGGCCAAGCTGATCGTCGATGAGGGCGTCACGTTCACCGCCGGCGTCCCGACCATCTGGCAGGGCGTGCTCCCCCACCTCGCCGGCAAGCCGCACAAGCTGCGCGACATCGGCTGCGGCGGCTCGGCGGTGCCCAAGGCGCTGTCGGAGGCCTACCGCGAGCAGGTCGGCCTGCCGATCCTGCAGGCCTGGGGCATGACCGAGACCCACCCGGTCGCCTCCTCCGGGATCCTGCCGCCGCGCTTCGCCGACGCCGACGACGAGACCAAGGCCGACCAGCGCGCCCGCGCCGGCATCCCGTTCCTCGGCGTCGAGGCGCGGATCGTCGACGCCGAGACGCTCGAGCCCCAGGCCTGGGACGACAAGGCCACCGGCGAGCTGCAGGTCCGCGGGCCGTGGTGCGCCCAGGACTACTACAACCCCGACGCCGGCGTCGTGCTCAGCACCGAGGACGGCTGGATGCGCACCGGCGACGTCGCCGCGATGGACGCGTTCGGCTCGATCCGCATCGCCGACCGCACCAAGGACCTCATCAAGTCCGGCGGCGAGTGGATCAGCTCGGTCGACCTCGAGAACGTGATCATGAGCCACCCGAAGGTGAAGGAGGCCGCCGTCGTCGGCATCCCGCACCCGAAGTGGGACGAGCGCCCGCTGGCCTGCGTCGTCCTCAAGGAGGGCGAGACGGCGACCGAGCAGGAGATCCTCGAGTTCCTCCAGCCGAAGGTGGCCAAGTGGTGGCTGCCCGACGCCGTCGAGTTCATCGACGAGGTGCCGAAGACCAGCGTCGGCAAGTTCTCGAAGAAGGACCTGCGCAGCCGCTTCGCGGAGTACGCGCCGAGGTCCTGAGGCGGAGGACTAGCGGACGAAGGGCGGCTGGCCGGTCTCGCTCACCAGGGGCCGGCCCGCCGCCTCCCACGCGCCCATCCCGCCGCCGACGTTCACCGCGTCGTAGCCGTTCTGGTTGAGCCAGGCGGCCACCCGCGCCGAGCGCCCGCCGCTGCGGCAGACGACGTAGAGCGGGTCGCCCTCGGGGACGTCGTCGAGGCGCGCGGGCACCTCGCCCATGGGGATGTGGGTGGCGCCCTCGGCGTGGCCGGCGACCCACTCGTCGTCCTCGCGGACGTCGAGGAGGACGGCGTCGGCGGGCAGCTCGTCGGCGGACACGGTCGGGACCTGCTGCGGCATCACGGCACCCATCCTCCCAGCCCGGACGCGCGGGCCGCCCTCCGCGCGGTCCTGGGAGGATGGGCCGTGATGTCCGCCGCCCCCGCGCCCCCGGTGTCCGAGCCGGCCTGGTCGCTCTCGCGTTCCGCGATCTGGCTCTGGGTGACCGAGGGGATCGTCGGCACGCTCGTCTACGGCGCGATCGTGACCGTCGCCGTGCTCCTGGTGCCGGCCTCGGTGGGCGGCCCGGTGCCGGTGCTGCGCTGGCTGCTGCCGGTGCTCGTCGGCGTCTACGCGGTCGTGGCGATCGGGATCCGGCCGTGGGTCCGCTACCGCGTGCACCGCTGGGAGGTCACCGCCGAGACGGTGCACACCCTCACCGGCTGGCTGACCCGCACCTGGACGCTCGTGCCGGTCGCCCGGATCCAGACCGTCGACGTCACCCGCGGCGTGCTGCAGCAGCTCTACGGCCTGGCCAGCGTCGCGGTGCTGACCGCGTCGTCGCAGGGCACCGTCCGGGTCCCGCACCTGGAGGTGGCGGTGGCCGAGCGGGTCGCCGAGGACCTGGCCCGCCGGGCCGAGCAGGTGCGGGACGAGGCCACGTGACAGGACCCGGCCCCTGGCCGGCGCCCACCACGTCGGTGGCCGCGCCGCCCGCCCCGCCGCCGCCCGCGCGCCGCACGTCGCCCCTCGTGGTGCTGCTGCACACCGTCACCTTCAAGCAGGCCCGGCAGGTCGTGCCGGCGGCGATCCCGGTGGTCGCCGCGGTCGGGGTCGACGGGCCCGGCGTCGTCGTCGCGCTCGTGGTGGCGGTGACGGCGCTGTCGCTGCTGTTCGCCGGGCTCACCTGGTGGCGCACCACCTACGCCGACACCCCCGCCGCGGTGGTGGTCACCCGGGGCCTGCTCGCCCGCTCGGTGCGCACCGTCCCCAACGACCGCATCCGCGGCGTCGAGGTGGAGGCGCCCGCGCTGCACCGGCTGTTCGGCCTGGTCCGGGTGCGCATCGACGCCGCGGCCGGGGTGGGCACCGACGGCGACGAGGAGGTGGTGGTCGACGGCGTCCCGCGGGCCGAGGGCGACCGGCTGCGCGTCTCCGTGCTCACCCACCGCCGCTCGGCCCGGCCCGTGCCCCCGGGCGCCGACCCGGAGGCGCCGTTCGAGGAGCCGCCCGAGGAGGAGCTCGCCCGCTTCGACCCGCGCTGGCTGCTGTACGCGCCGCTGGTCGCGAGCTACCTGGCGGTGCCGCTGGCCGCCGTCGGGGCGCTGTCGCGGCTGCTGCAGGAGCTGCCGCGCGACCTGCGGCCCGACCTCGACGGCCCGGAGCTGACCGGCGGCGTGGTGGCCGTCGCCGTGGTGGCCGGGCTGGCGCTGCTCGCGGTCGGGGCGGTGCTCGGGGCGGCGGTGGTCAACTGGGGCTTCCGGCTGGTGCGCCGCGGCGGGTCGCTGGTGGCCGTGCGCGGGCTGCTCACCCGCCGGCACACCGAGCTGGAGGTCGACCGGGTCCGCGGCGGCACGCTGGCCGAGGGCCTGGGCATGCGGCTGGTGCGTGCGGCCCGGGTGAACGCGCTGGTCACCGGCCTGGGCGCGGCCAACCGGCGGGGGCAGCTGTTCCCGCTCGGCCCGCGGCCGGAGGCGGTGCGGCTGCTCGGCGTGCTCGTCGACGACCCCGGCCCGCTGCGGCCGCACCCGCCCGCCGCGCGCCGGCGGGCCGTGTTCCGCGCGGTCCTGTCCGGCCTCGTCGTCACCGCGGGCGGGGCCTGGCTGTCGGCCGGCACCGGCTTCTGGGGCCTGCTCGCCGCCGGCATCGCGCTCACCGTGCTCGGCGTGCCGCTGGGGCTCGGGCGCTACGCCGCGCTCGGGCACGCCGCCGGGCCGCGGTCGTTCAGCGTGCGCAGCGGCCTGCTCGTGCGCGAGCAGGCGGTGCTGCAGCGCCGCGCCGTCGTCGGCTGGACGGTCCGGCAGACGTTCTTCCAGCGGCGGGCGGGGCTGGCCACGGTCACCGCCTGCGTGGGCGCCGGGGCCGGCGGCTACGCGGCCGTGGACATGGCCGCCGCCGAGGTCGCGGCGTTCACCGTGGCGGCGTCCGGCCCGTGGGCCGCCGCGGCGGGCGACGGCGCCCCGCCGGCCGCCGGCTGACCCGGCGTCCCGCTGGCCCGTCGGGGCCACCTTCCGGAACGCGGGCGTGTCGATCATGCGCCCGGGTAGCGGGGGCGCGATGCCCCCCGCACAGCCGGCTCCTGCTCAGCCCGGCCCGTCGGTCCCCTTCCGGAGGCCCGCGCGGCCGGCGAGTGCCGCCGCCTCCACGCGGGTCGCCACGCCCAGGCTGCGCAGCAGCGAGGCGACGAGCCGCTTGGCGGTGCGCTCCGAGACGTGCAGCGTCGTGGCGATGTCGACGGTGCTCGTGCCGTCGGCGACCAGCCGCCACAGCCGGCGCTCGTCGCTGGTGAGCCGGTCGGCGACGGTCTGCTCACCGGTCGGCGCGGCCTCGTCGAGCAGCTGGCGCAGCAGCGCCTCCGGCACCACCGACCAGCCGTCGAGGACCGCCAGCAGCGGGCGGACGAGGTGCTCGGGGTCGGCGGTCTTCGGCAGGAAGCCGGCCGCGCCCGCCCGCAGCGCCTCGAGCGCCGCGTCGGCCTCGGCGAGCCCCGACAGCGCCACCACGCGCACCATCGGGTCGGCGCGGCGGATGGCCGCGATCGCCCGAACCCCGCCCGGCGGCGGCATGTGCAGGTCCACGACGGCGACGTCGGCGTGGTGCCGGCTGACCATGGCCGCGGCGGCCGAGGCGTCGTCGGTGGTGGCCACGACGCGCACCCGGCCCTCGCTCACCCCGGGCAGCAGCAGCGAGAGCCCCCGGCTGAACAGCGGGTGGTCGTCGACGACCACCACGTCCACGTGCCCGCCCATCTGCCCGTGGCGCCCAGCCCCGGCGTCGGTCGACCCCACGACCCTCCCGTCCTCCGCGGCCGGCTCCGCCGGCCGCACGCACCCCGGAGGTGCCCGTGACCCTCGCCCCCGACACCCCGCGCACGCAGCGGCCCAGCGGGCTGCTGCCCGACCTCGCCCGGGTGGTGCGCGACCACGTCGTGCGCGCCACCCGCCGCCGGCGCCCGGAGCAGGAGCTGCCCCCCACCCCGGAGACGGCGCTGCTCCGGGCCATGTGCCACGACATGCGCAGCCCGCTGGCCTCGCTGGAGGCGCTGCTGGGCACGCTCGACCGCGTCCCCGCCGACCGTCCGGAGCTGCTGGAGCTCGCCCGCGCGCAGACCGCGCACCTGTCGTCGATGCTGCGCACCGCCGACGCCACCGGCGGGGCGACCCGTCGCACGGGCGGCCGGCTGCTCGGCGACGTCGTCCGTGCCGCCGTGTCCGCCTCCGGCCTGCCGGCCGGGCAGCTGTGCCTCGCCCTGCAGGACCGGGCCGCCGACGTCCGGGTGGCCGACGCCCGGGTGCAGCGGATCCTCACCAACCTGCTGGAGAACGCCCACCGGCACGGCGACGGCGCCCCCGTGGTGCTGGCGGTGACCAGCCGCGGCGGCGTCGTGCGCCTGTCGCTGACCCAGGACGTCGCGCACCCGCACCGCGTCGTGCAGTACCTGCGCCGCGACGTCCCGCCGGTGGACCTGACCGGCCTGGGGCTGTGGTCGGTGCAGCGGCACACCCACGACCTCGGCGGCACCGTCGTCTGGGCGGTGACCGGCGCCGGCCTGACCCTCCGGGTGGACCTCCCGGACCGCTGAGGGGGTTCCGGACGATCTGGCACCGGGGGGCCACGGGACGGCACGGGTGGGCCAGCGGGCGGGGGCAGAACGGAGGTGTCACCGCAGCGGCGGCGACGCGACGACGCCCCGAGGAGAGCCCGTGTTCACGCACACCCACGCCCTGCAGTACGAGGCCAAGCCCGACGGCCCGGACCCGGACTTCGCCCGCAAGATGCAGGAGATCCTCGGCGGTCAGTGGGGCGAGATGACCGTCGCCACCCAGTACCTGCTGCAGGGCTGGAACTGCCGACTGCCCGGCAAGTACAAGGACATGCTGCTCTCGATCGGCACCGAGGAGCTGGCCCACGTCGAGATGATCATCACGATGATCGACCGGCTGCTCGACCACGCGCCGCTCAAGCCCGACGCCGCCGACCGCACCAAGGAGGCCGCCGCCGGCTACGGGCAGCACAACCCGCAGCACCTGATCCAGAACGGCCAGGCGGCGTCCTACATGGACAGCATGGGCAACCCGTGGACCGGCGCGTACGTGACCGCCAGCGGGAACCTCTACGCCGACTTCATGTACAACGCGACGGCGGAGATGCAGGGCCGGCTGCAGGTCGCCCGGCTCTACAACATGACCGACGACCCGGGCGTCAAGGACATGCTCCGCTTCCTGATCACCCGCGACCACATGCACCAGCAGCAGTGGCTCGCCGCGGTCGAGCAGCTCAAGGAGGACGGCATCGAGGGCCTCCCGGTGCCGGAGGCCTTCCCGCTCGACGAGGAGATCGGCGACCTGGGCTACACCTTCATCCAGGCCTCCGACGGCCCCGAGGCCGCCAACGGCCGCTGGGCCTCCGGCCCGTCGATCGACGGCCGGAGCGAGTTCCGCGCCGCGGCGATCGAGGCCACCGCCGACGCCCCGGTCCTCCCCCCGGGCGACCCGCGGCTGTACAGCACCCCGCAGACCGAGGCCCACACGATGCTGCAGAAGGCCAAGGACCTGCTCAAGTGAGGCGCTGACCTCGCACCCCGCGCCGCGGCCGCGCCGGTGGCCGGGCTGTCCGCAGCCCGGCCGCCGGCCCGGCGGGCGCGTCCCCCGCTCGACCGGCAGTCCCCCGGAGGTCCCCCGTGCACCTGCCCTCCCCCGCCGTCCTGCTGACGGCGGTCTACGCCGCGGCGCTCGCCGTCGCCGTGGCGGCCGCCGCCACCGGCTCGGTCCGCGAGGCCCTGGCCGGCCTCGTCGTCGCCGCCGCCCTCGGCACCCGGTTCGCGGTGCAGCGCTCGCGCCGCGCCGCCCGCTCGACCGGCTCGGCCGTCACCGCGGTCGACGCCGCGCTGCCGGACGCCCTGCCCGACGCGCTGCCGGCCCCCCTGCCCGACGCCGTCCCCGCCGTCCGCGCCGCCTGATCCCGGACGCGCGAGACGCGCGCCCCCGGGTGGGGACGCGCGCCTCGGCCGGTGAGGTGCTGGAACCGGCCCCCTGGCAGGGGCCCGCCCCGAGCGGAGCGAGGGGTGGGGGGCCAGGGGGTCCTTCCGCTAGTGCTGGACGGCCTTCTCGGCACCGATCCCGGTGAGGGAGCGGACCTCGAGCTCGGCGTTCTTGTCGAGGTCCGGCTTCTCCTTGGACAGGATCGAGCCGAGCCAGCCGAGGAAGAACGACAGCGGGATCGACACGATGCCCGGGTTGTTCAGCGGGAACCAGTGGAAGTCCACGTCCTGGAACAGCGACGGGGACAGCCCGGTGGCCGGGTTGACCGGGGCACCGGACACGACCGGCGAGAAGACGATCAGCACGATGCACGCGATGAGGCCGCCGTACATCGACCACAGCGCGCCCTGGGTGGTGAACCGCTTCCAGAACAGCGTGTAGAGGATCGTCGGCAGGTTCGCCGAGGCGGCCACCGCGAAGGCGAGCGCCACCAGGAAGGCGATGTTCAGGCCCGCCTGCAGCGCCAGGATGCCCAGGCCGATCGAGATCGCCCCGATGACGATCGCGGTGATGCGGGCGACCTTCACCTCCCCGTTCGGGGACACCTGGCCCTTCTTGATCACCGACGCGTAGACGTCGTGCGCGAAGGAGGCCGAGGCCGTGATCGTCAGCCCGGCGACCACCGCGAGGATCGTCGCGAAGGCGACGCCGGCGATGATGCCGAGCAGGATCGTCCCGCCCAGCTCGAAGGCCAGCAGCGGCGCGGCGGAGTTGACCGCACCCGGGGCGCCGAGGATCCGCTCGGGGCCCACGAGCGCGCCCGCGCCGTAGCCGATCACCAGGCTGAACAGGTAGAAGACGCCGATCAGCCAGATCGCCCAGACCACCGAGCGACGGGCGTCCTTCGCCGTCGGCACGGTGTAGAAGCGCATGAGCACGTGCGGCAGGCCCGCCGTGCCGAGCACCAGGGCGAGGCCCAGGGAGACGAAGTCGAGCTTCGAGGTGCCGGTGGCGCCGTACTGCGCACCCGGGGCGAGCACGTCGCGGCCCTCGACCGCCACCGACTGCGCGTCGCCGAGCAGCGAGGAGAGGTTGAAGCCGAACTCCGTCAGCACCCACAGGGTCATGACCAGGGCGCCCGCGATGAGCAGCGTGGCCTTGATGATCTGCACGTAGGTGGTGCCGCGCATGCCGCCGACCAGCACGTAGATGATCATCAGGGCGCCGACCAGGACGACGACGAGCGCCTGCGCCGCCTCGCCGGTGACCCCGAGCAGCAGGGTGACCAGCCCGCCGGCGCCGGCCATCTGGGCCAGCAGGTAGAACAGCGACACCGCGAGCGTGGAGATCGCCGCCGCGGTGCGCACCGGGCCCTGCCGCATCCGGAAGGCCAGGACGTCGGCCATCGTGTACCGCGCGGTGTTGCGCATGAGCTCGGCGACGAGCAGCAGCGCGACGAGCCAGGCGACGAGGAAGCCGATCGAGTAGAGGAAGCCGTCGTAGCCGTAGACGGCGATCGCGCCGGCGATGCCCAGGAACGACGCCGCGGACAGGTAGTCGCCGGCGATGGCCAGGCCGTTCTGCGTGCCGCTGATGTTGCGGCCGGCGGCGTAGTAGTCGGCCGCGCTCTTGTTGTTGCGGCTGGCGCGGAACGTGATCACCAGGGTGATCAGGACGAACGCGCCGAAGATCGAGATGTTGACGGCGGGGCTGCCGATGGTGGCGTCCGCCGCGAGCACGGTGGTGTCAGGCACGCGTGGCACCGCCCTTGCTGATGTCGGTGCCCGTGCGGCCGGAGCCGGCGTACTGGTGGCTCTCGAGCCGCTCGCGCATCTCGTCGGCGATGGGGTCGGTCCTGCGGTTCGCGTGCGCCACGTAGAGGTGGGTGATCACGAACGTGGAGACGAACTGCCCCAGCCCCAGCAGGACGCCGAGGTTCACGTTGCCGAAGACCTGCGTGGACATGAAGTCCGGCGCGTAGGTCGAGAGCAGGACGTAGAGCAGGTACCAGGCCAGGAAGGCCACGGTCATCGGGAAGGCGAAGCGCCGGAAGCGCCTGCGCAGCTCGGTGAACTCCGGCGAGTCCTGCGCCTGCCGGTACTCCTCCGGCGTCAGCAACCGCCGTTCGGCGGGTTCTGTCACGGGTTGCTCCCTCGTCGATCCGGAACGCCACTGGTCTTGTGACCGCGCTCACCTTAGGGGTCGAGAGGTTGCGTCGCGTACCACCGAAACTTTCGAGGCCGGGCCGTGACCTGAGCTTCTTCCTCGCGGAACGCGCCGGTAGCGCGGCGGCGCTGCAATGGGTCATGACCGCGACGCGGATGCCGTCGACCGCACGGTCGGCGGGCTGGTTCCCGGTGGCGCGCGCCGCCGAGGTGGGGACGACGCCGGTGCCGGTGGGCGCCGGCGGCCGGTCCTGGGTCGTCGTCCGGCTGCGGCCGGGCGCGGAGGTGAGCGCCTTCCCCGCCCGCTGCCCGCACCGGCTGGTGCCGCTCGCGGCGGCCACCGTGGTGGAGGGCCGGCTGCAGTGCCCGTACCACGGCTGGCGGTTCGACGGCGACGGCCGCTGCGTCGACGTGCCGTCGCTGGGCCCCGACGGCTCAGCGCCCCCGCGCGCGGACCTCGCCGTCCCGTGGGCGGTCGAGGAGCGGCACGGCTGGGTCTGGCTGGCGCCCGAGCGCACCGCCGTCGGCCTGCCCCCGGCGCCGTCGGCCGCCCCCGTCCCGGAGACGGCGCCCGCCCCCGCGCCGCCGGCCGGTCCGGTGCTCGGCAACCTGCACCCCGCCCTCGAGCACGCCTGGCACCCCGTCGCGCTGTCCCGGGAGCTGCGCCCCGGCGGCTGGCTGCAGGTGCGGCTGCTCGGGCGCACGTGGACGCTGTCGCGCACCGCCGCCGGCGTGATCGCCGACCCGCCGGCGTGGGGCGTGCGCGAGCGGCTCGGCGTCGTCTGGCTGGCGCCGGCCGAGCCGCGCGGCGCCGACCTCGTGGTCCCCGAGGACGGCGACCGGCGGTTCGTGCGCGGCTGGCTGCCGCCGGCGCGGTCGGCCGGCCCCGCCGCGACGCTCGCCGACGCGCTCCTCGACGTCGCCCACCTGCCGTTCGTGCACGCGGACGGCGGCGAGCCGGAGGTCGCCGGCGGCACGGTGACCGCGGAGCCCGGCGGGTTCACGGTCAAGCGGACGGGCGACGGGCGGCGGGTCACCTCGGAGTTCCGCGCCCCGTTCCTGCTCCGGGAGCGCACCGACCTCGACGACGGCTCCTCCCGGACGCTGCTGGTCCTCCTGCAACCCGAGGACGCCGACTCCACCCGCGTGCACGCCTGCGTGCTGCTCGCCGCGCCTCCCGGGGCGCCGCTGCCCGGGCCCGACGACGTCGCCGCCGCTGTGGCCGCCGAGGCGCGGGCGCTCGACGAGGACCTCGACCTGCAGGCGCAGCTGGAGAGCCCGGGCCTGCCGCTGGACCTGCGTGCGGAGCTGCACGTGCGCGCCGACGCCGCCGGGGTGGCGCTGCGGCGCGCGCTCGCCGACCTCGCCGCCGGCCGCTGACCTCGCGCCGCACGATCAGGTGGCCTGATCGTGCCGCGTCCTGGCTCACCGCCGACCGCGAGCCAGGACGCGCTGCGGTGAGCCAGGACGTCACCGGAGCGAGCCGAGGCGGGCGTCAGTCCGCGGGGAGCTCCTCGCCGCACGCCGGGCAGCGGGTGGGCGGGTCCTCGTCGGCGAGCCGGCCGCACGCGGGGCAGACCCGCGCCAGCCAGCACGCCGGGTCGCCGCCCTCGTCATCGGGGACGGGCACCCGCCGGTCTCCGTCGGCCGCCACGTGGTGAGCATGACCCCGGCGCTCCCGGCCGGCACCCGGTGACGGCTGGGATGCTGGAGGGCGTGCCGTCCCCGCGCCGAGCCCGTCGCATCGCCCTGACCGCCGCCCTCGCCCTGCCCGCCGGCTTCCTGGCCCGCGCCGCGTGGGGCCTGCCGACGGCGATCGGCGCCGGGCGCCGCGAGATCCGCTCGACGGTGGCCGGCTCCCCGCAGTGGTCGGGCGGCCGGTTCTCCAACACGCTGCCCACGCCGGCGCTGCCGCCGCCCAACGCCCGCCGCGGACTGCTGCGCCAGTGGCACGACGACCGGCACGTCGGCCTGCCCGCCGGCCCGGTGCCGCTGGCCCGCCCGGAGATCCCGGCCGAGGCCGGCGAGCTCGCCGTCACCTGGTTCGGGCACTCGAGCGCGCTGCTGGAGGTCGATGGCGCCCGCGTGCTGGTCGACCCGGTGTGGGGCCACCGGGTCTCGCCGTCGCCGGTGTTCGGCCCCACCCGCCTGCACGAGCCGCCGGCCCCGGTGGAGACCCTCCCCCGCGTCGACGCGGTGCTGATCTCGCACGACCACTACGACCACCTGGACCTGCCCACCGTGCGGGCCCTGGTCGAGCAGCAGGACGCGCCGTTCGTCGTCCCGCTCGGCGTCGGCGTGCACCTGCGGCACTGGGGCGTCCCGGCCGACCGCGTCGTCGAGCTGGACTGGGACGGCGCGACGACGGTCGGCGACCTGACGATCACCTGCACCGAGGCGCGGCACTTCTCCGGCCGCTACCTCACCCGCGACACCACGCTGTGGTCGTCCTGGGTGGTCGCCGGGCCGCGGCACCGCGTGTTCTTCGGCGGCGACACCGGCTACACGCCCGCCTTCGCCGGCATCGGCGCGCGGCTGGGCCCCTTCGACCTCACGCTGCTGCCCATCGGCGCCTACAACGACGCGTGGGCGCACATCCACATGGACCCCGAGCAGGCGGTGCGCGCGCACGGCGACCTGGGCGGCCGCGCCCTCCTGCCGGTGCACTGGGCCACGTTCAACCTGGCCTTCCACCGCTGGGCGGAGCCGGTGCAGCGGCTGCTGGCCGCCGTCGGCCCCGACGTGCCGGTGCTCGTGCCCCGCCCGGGTCAGCGGGTCGACGTGCTGGCCCCGCCGCCGCTGGAGGACTGGTGGAGCGCCGTCGACCCCGCCGGGGAGGAGCGGACCGCCGACGACGACGCCGGCGTCGGCGGCGCGGTGTTCGCCCGGCTGTTGTCGCGCCTGACCTCGCTGCTCGCCGGCTGACGGTCAGGCGCTGCGGCGCAGGACCAGCTCGGAGGGGAAGAACAGCGTCCCGTCCGCCGGGGCGCCGGTCAGCACCGCCCGCACGGCCGCGTCGGTGATCCGCTCGACCGGGTGGGTCGCCGTCGTCAGGTCGGTGACCTCGGCGAGCGGCGCGTCGTCGAAGCCGGTGACCGCGACGTCGCCGGGCACCTGCCGGCCGTGCCGACGCAGGACGGCGAGGACGCCGAGGGCGACGTCGTCACAGCTGCCGAGGACGGCGTCGGTGTCGGGCCACCGGGCGAGCACCTCCTCCGCGCCGGCCGCCCCGGCCGCGGCGTCGAACCCGCCCGGGACCGTGCGCACCGGCAGCCCGGCCGCGGCGACGGCGGCGCGGAAGGCCGCCACCGGCCGCCGGGTGCACGGCAGCCACTCCGGGCCGGTGACCATCGCGATCCGGCGGCGCCCCGACCGGACGAGGTGCGCGACGGAGGCGGCGGCCGCCGCGGCGGCGTCGACGTCGACCGAGGGGACGACGGCGCTGCCCACCCCGATCGACACGACCCGGCCGCGCAGCTCCCGGGGCACCGCGGCCAGCTCCTCGGCGGTGGTGTTCACCAGGACGACGCCGTCGACGGTGCGGTCACGCGCGAGCGCGTCGAGCTCGGCGGCGGGCGCGTGCAGCGGCAGCCGGCGCAGCGCCACGCCCAGGCCCTCGGGGGCCAGCAGGCGGGCGGCGGTGCTCAGCACCCGGCCGGTGTAGGCGCAGTCCAGCACCGCGTCGGAGGTGCCGGTCATGGCGACGACGAGCCGCGTGCCCGTGCCGCGGGCCAGCGCCCGGGCGATCGGGTCGGCCACGTAGCCCAGCGCCTCGGCGGCGGCGCGGACCCGGCGCAGGGCGTCGGCCGACACCGGCCCGGAGCCGGTGACCGCGCGGGACACCGTCGCGCGCGAGACCCCGGCCGCGCGCGCGACGTGCTCCAGGGTCACCACGGGAGGCGGCCGCTCTGCCACGGGTCCGTCGTACCACCCCCGGGGCGCCGGCGGACCCCCTCCGCGGGCTGGGACCGCTCCCAGCCCGACGGCCGACCAGGACAGGTGGAACGAGACATGTCCGTTTCTGTGGCTTGTCATCCGATCGGGCGCGATCGGACTGTTTCGAACTCAACAACGCACCACCGATGCCGAGGAAGGGGTTGACGACGTCGAGGAGGACTCGCGATGGCACGGTTCGGACGGGCCGCACGGCCCGGACAGGATGAGCGCGACGCAGCCGAGGCGCGGGCGGACGTGGCCGCCGTGACCGCGGTGGTCCAGGCGCTCGCCGGTGCCACGACGGTCGAGGAGGCCGTCGGCCGCGCGCTCGACCTGGTGCGCGAGCACTTCGGCTGGGCGTACGGCTCCTACTGGCGGGTCGACGCCGGCGAGAAGGTGCTGCGCGTCGTCCGCGAGTCCGGGGACGCCGGGGAGGAGTTCCGCCGGGTGACCCGCGAGGCGTCCTTCCGCGAGGGCGTCGGGCTGGCCGGCCGCGCGTGGCGGGCGCGCGACCTGGTGTTCGTCCCCGACCTCGGGCAGCTCGGCGACTGCGTCCGGGCGCCCGCCGCCCAGCGGGCCGGGGTGCGCAGCGGGATCTGCTTCCCCCTGCTCGAGGACGGCGCCGTCACCGGCACCATGGACTTCTTCGCCACCGAGACGCTGACCCCGTCGCCGCAGCGGGTGGAGAGCCTGCGCGCCGTCGGCCGGCTCGTCTCGCAGGCGCTCGAGCGGATGACCGCCGCCGTCCGGCAGCGGCGGGCCGCCGAGGACACCCAGGCGGTCAGCGACCTCCTCCGGGTCATCAGCACCGCCATCACGCGCGAGGAGGCCACCACCCGCGCCCTGGAGACCATCCGCAACGGCTTCGACTGGACCTACGGCTCCTACTGGGCCGTCGACCCCGCCGACCGCGCGCTGCACTTCGTCCTGGAGTCGGGCACGGCGGGCCAGGAGTTCCGCGACGTCACCCTGCGCGCGTCCTTCCGCGAGGGCGTCGGCCTGTCCGGCCGGGCTTGGCGCAGCCGCGACCTGGTCTTCGTCGAGGACCTCGCCGAGGTGACCGACTGCGTCCGCGCACCCGCCGCCCAGCGGGCAGGCGTCAAGAGCGGCGTGTGCTTGCCGATCCTGGTCGGCGGCGAGGTGGTCGGGACGATGGACTTCTTCGCCACCCGCACGCTGGTGCTCGCCCCCGGGCGCGCCGCGGCCCTGCGCAGCGCCGCCTTCCTGCTCGGGCAGGCGCTGGAGCGGTTCGCCGTCGCCGAGCGGCTGGAGCTCGCCGGGCAGCAGCTGCTCGAGTCGATCTCCGAGGTCGAGCGCAACGTCCTCTCGGCGACCTCGGTGGCCGGCGACGGACAGCGGCTGGCCGCCGAGGCCGAGGACCAGGTGATCGGGCTCGGGGAGGCCAGCACCGACATCGGCAAGGTCGTCAAGACCATCCGCGGCATCGCCGACCAGACGAACCTGCTCGCCCTCAACGCCACGATCGAGGCCGCCCGGGCCGGCGAGGCGGGCCGCGGCTTCTCCGTCGTCGCGAACGAGGTGAAGGAGCTGGCGGCCGAGACGGCGCGGGCGACCACCGACGTCGACGCGCGGGTGACCGCGATCCAGCAGCAGGTGGAGCGGGTCACCGCCGGACTCACGGCCATCAGCAGCGTCGTGGCCAGCATCAACGAGACCCAGCAGGTGATCGGCGGCGTGCTCACCGAGCAGGCCGCGGTGACCCGGGAGATCCTCGGCTGAGCCGCCCCGGTCGGGCCGCCCCGCCGGACCGCTCTCAGCGCAGCAGCTTGCTCATCCGGCGGTCGGCCAGCGGCTTGCCGCCGGTCTGGCAGGTCGGGCAGTACTGCAGCGAGGTGTCGGCGAAGCTGACCTCGCGGACGGTGTCCCCGCAGACGGGACAGGGCAGGCCGGTGCGCGCGTGCACCTGCAGGCCCGAGCGCTTCTCGCCCTTGAGCGTCGCCGCCTGCTGCCCGACCTGGCGCTGCAGGGCGTCGGTCAGCACCGCCCGGACGGCGTCGTGCAGCCGCAGGACCTCGTCGTCGGTGAGCTTGTCGGCCATCTTGAACGGCGAGAGCCGGGCGACGTGCAGGATCTCGTCGGAGTAGGCGTTGCCGATGCCCGACAGCAGGGTCTGGTCGGTCAGCGCGCCCTTGACCTGGCCGGAGCGGCCGGCCATCAGCCGGGCGAAGGTGTCGCCGTCGACCTCGAGGGCGTCGGGGCCGAGCCGCTCGATCCCCGGCACCTCGGCCGGCGAGCGGACGACGTAGACGGCGAGGCCCTTGCGGGTGCCCTGCTCGGTGAGGTCGAAGCCGTTCCCGTCATCGAGGTGCACGCGCAGGGCGAGCGGCCCCTTGCCGGGCTTGGGCGGCGCGGCGGGCAGGGCGGTGCGCCAGTGCAGCCACCCGGCGCGGGCCAGGTGGACGACGAGGTGCAGGCCGGAGACCTCGAGGTCGAGGAACTTGCCGTGCCGGGAGGCGCCGGTGACCTCCAGGCCGGACAGCGCCGACAGCGGCGGGTCGAACGTCTTCAGCGCCTGGAGGCCGGTCAGGTCGGTGCGCGCGACCACCCGGCCGACGGCGTTCTCGCGGAGGAACGCCGCCAGGGCCTCCACCTCGGGCAACTCGGGCACGGTGACATCGTCGTCCTCCGGACGACACCGCGGCCAATCACCGTCCCCCGCCCGGGTGGAGCCCCCTCGTCCGCTCCTCGCGGGAGCCTCCGGCCCCCACTCGTCGAGGACACCGCGGCCGATCACCGTCCCCCGCCCGGGTGGAGCCCCGGCGTCAGCCGCTCGAGCTCATCCGGTCGGTGACGGGGGCGGTCGCGCCCGGCTCGGCGCGGGCCTGGTCGGCGACGGCGGCGGCGACCGCGGGCGTCACCGCCGGGTCGAACACGCTCGGGATGACGTAGTTGGCGTTGAGCTGGTCGTCGCGCACCAGCGCCGAGAGCGCCTCGGCGGCGGCCAGCAGCATGCCGGTGCTGATCTCCGTGGCGCGGGCGTCGAGCAGGCCGCGGAACACGCCGGGGAAGGCCAGCACGTTGTTGATCTGGTTGGGCAGGTCCGACCGGCCCGAGGCGACGACGGCGGCGTACTGGCGCGCCCGCACCGGGTCGACCTCCGGCGTCGGGTTGGCCATCGGGAACACCACCGCGCGCTCGGCCATCCCGGCCAGCGCCTCGACCGGCAGCACGTTGCCGGCGCTGACACCGATGAACACATCGGCGCCGGCCAGCGCGGCGGGCAGGTCGCCGCGCGTGCACGCGGGGTTGGTCCGCTGCGCCAGCGCGAGCTTGGCCGGGGACAGCCGCTCGTCGTCCGGCGAGAGGATGCCCTCGCGGTCCCACACCAGCACCTGCCCGGCGCCGGCCTCCAGCAGCAGGTGCACGATCGCCGTCCCGGCGGCGCCCGCCCCGGCGACGACGATCCGCACGTCGGGCAGCTGCTTGTCCACGACGCGCAGGGCGTTGCGCAGGGCGGCCAGCGCGACGATCGCCGTCCCGTGCTGGTCGTCGTGGAAGACGGGGACGTCGAGCCGCTCGCGCAGCCGGGCCTCGATCTCGAAGCAGCGGGGCGCGGCGATGTCCTCGAGGTTGATGCCGCCGAAGCCCGGCGCGATCAGCTCGACGGTGCGCACGATCTCGTCGACGTCCTGGGTGTCCAGACAGATCGGCCAGGCGTCGATGTCGGCGAACCGCTTGAACAGCGCCGCCTTGCCCTCCATGACCGGCAGCGCCGCGCCGGGCCCGAGGTCGCCGAGGCCCAGGACGGCCGAGCCGTCGGTGACGACGGCGACGGTGTTGCCCTTGATGGTCAGCCGCCGCACGTCCTCGGGGTGCTCGGCCAGCGCGAGGCACACCCGCGCGACGCCGGGCGTGTAGGCCATCGACAGGTCGTCGCGCGTCTTGAGCGGCACCTTGGAGGCCACCTCCAGCTTGCCGCCGAGGTGCAGCAGGAAGGTGCGGTCGCTGACCTTGCGCACGGCCACGCCGGGGACGGCGCGCAGCGCGTCGACCATCTCCTCGGAGTGGGCGGCGTCGGCGGCCGAGCAGGTGACGTCGACGGTGAGCCCGTCGGAGCGGGAGTCGACGACGTCGATCGCGGTCACCGCGCCGCCGGCGGTGCCCACCGCGGTGGCGATCCGGCCGATGGACGCCGGGTCGCCGTCGGCGGTCAGCCGCACGGTGATCGAGTAGGACGCCGAGGTGACCGGCCCGCGGGGCGCGGCGGCCGGCTCGCCGGGCGCGCTGTCGCCGGTGGCGGTGGAGGGAGCGGTGCCGGTGGAGGGAGCGGTGTCGGTGCTCACCGGACCATCGTGACACCGCGACCGGAGCCGGACGTGGTTCCGGTCACAGTGGTCACGGCACCCGCCGCAGCGGCTCCAGCACGACCTCCAGGCCGCCGTCGGCCGCGGCGGCCACGAGAGCGGCGCCGTCCAGCGGCGGCGGTCCGACGAGGGCGGCGAGCGTCCGCTCCGGCCCCGACGGGAAGCCGACGGCGGCCAGCCGGGCGGGTGCCGGGCCGCCGGCGACCGACCAGGTCACCCCCCGCGGGCAGACGACGACCGAGCCGGCCGGGCGGGCCTGCGGCGGGCCCGCCCCGACCGCGAGCGCCGGCGCCCCCTCCAGGACGACGAGCACCAGGTCGGCGCGGCGGGCGAGGTAGCGGTGCGCCGGGGTGCCCGCCGGGAGGGTCAGCACCTGCGCGCCGGGGAGGACGGCGTCGATCGGCTCCATGTCCCGCACGGTGCGCCCGCGCGCTGGTGGGCCGCTGGTCGGCGCCGCGCCAGCCGGCGACCAGCACCCGACCAGCCCGGTCACCGAGCGTGGCCGCCATGACCTCCCCCTCGCTGTCCACCCCGGCGGCGGCCACCCCACAGGCCACCGCACCGGCCACTGCACCGGCCACCGCGCCGGCGCCCGCCGTCCGCCCGTCCCCGTGGCGGGAGATCGGCGTCTTCCTCGCCACGGTCGCCGTCCTGCTCTCCGTCACCACCTCCGTCGCCGCGGCCGCCGGCGCCGACGTGACGCGCGTCGACGAGGCGCCGCCGCTGGTCCAGGCGCTGCTGTTCGGCCAGGCGCTCATCCCGCTGCTGGCCGCCGTCGTCGCCCGCCTGGTCGCCACCGGGACGCTGCGCCGGCCGGACTGGGGCGTCCGCCGGACGTCGCTGCGCAGCCTCGGCACCGCGTGGCTGTGGGCGCTGCTGCCCACGCTGGCCGCCGGCGTCCTGCTGTGGGTCACCGGCCTGGCCGGCTTCGCCTCCGGCGCGGTCGGCCCGGTGCTGCCGCTCGGCCTGACCGTGCTGGTGCTGCCCTACGTGGCGCTCGCGCTGGCCGAGGACGTCGGCTGGCGCGGCCTGCTCGTGCAGCGCCTGGCGCAGGTGGCGGGCCCGCGCACCGTCGTGCTGGTCAGCGGGCTGGCGTGGTCGCTGTTCCACTGGCCGCTCGTGCTCTTCGTCGGCGGCGCGCCCGCGGGTGTCCCGGTGGTCTTCGCGCTGGCCTGCCTGACGCTGGGCACGACCTCGCTCGGCGCGGTGCTCGCGAGCATGCAGCTGCGCTGGGGCATCTGGCCGGGCGTGCTGGCGCACGCGGTGCTCAACGCGCTGCTCTACCACGTGCTCGCGCCCCTCACGGCCGACAGCGGGCCCACCGAGTGGCTCTCCACCGAGACCGGCGCCATGGGCGCGGTCACCCTGCTGCTGGCCGCCCTCGCCTGGTGGCGGGTCGCCCCGCTGCGGCGGGCGCCCGGCGGCGGCACGGTCGCCGGCTGACCCGGCGACGGGCCGCGAGCACCTACCCTCCTGCGCCGTGGAGCTGCAGCTGGACGTCCTCGGGCCGACCCGGCTGGTCCGGGACGGCGCCGGGCTGGACCTCGGCGGGCGCCGGCCCGCCGAGGTCCTGGCGCTGCTCGCGGCGGCCGAGGGCCGGATCGTCCCGGCGGGCGCGCTCGCCGACCGGCTGTGGCGCGGGGCCCCGCCGGCCACCGCCACGACGACGCTGCAGGGGCACGTCAGCCGCCTGCGCCGGCTGGTCGACCCGGGCCGCGGCGCCCGCGACGCGGAGGTCCTGGTCACCCGCGGCGACGGCTACGCGCTGGTCCTCCCGCGCACCGCCGTCGACGCGCACGCCTTCGCCGACCTGGTCACCGCGGGCACCTCCGGCGACGACCGGGAGGCCGCCCGGCTGCTGCCCGAGGCGCTCGCCCGCTGGCAGGACCGCCCCTACGCCGACGTGGCCGACGTCGACGACGTCGTCCCGGTGGTCGCCCGGCTGGAGGAGCTGCGGCGGGTCGCCGTCGAGCGGCTGGCCGAGGCGCGGCTGGCGCTCGGCGCCGGCGCGGAGCTGGTGCCCGGCCTCACCGAGGCGGTGGCGGTGTCCCCGCTGCGGGAGCGCACCGCCGGCCTCCTGGCCCGGGCGCTGGTCCGCGCGGGGCGGCAGGCCGACGCCTTGGACGTGCTGCGCCGCGTGCGGGAGCGGATCGCCGACGAGCTGGGACTCGACCCCTCCGCCGAGCTGCGCGACCTCGAGGCCGCCGTGCTGCGCCAGGACCCCGCGCTCGGCGCGAGGCCGGCGCCCGCCCGAGCGCGCGGGACGGCGCCTCCTCCGCCCGCGCCCGCCCCGCCGGGGCCCGCCACGGACGGCTTCGTCGGCCGGCCCGCCGAGCTGGCCGCCCTCGGCGCCGCCTGGTCGGCGGCCTCCGCCGGGCGCGGCACCGCCGTCGTGGTCACCGGCGAGCCCGGCATCGGCAAGACCCGGCTGGTCGAGGCCTTCGCCGCCCGCGCCGGGGCGGCGGTCCGCTGGGGGCGCTGCGCGGAGATCGGCGGGGCGCCGCCGTACTGGCCGTGGCAGCAGGTGCTGGGCGGCCTGCCCGAGGCGGCGCTCGGCTCCGACACCGGCGCCCGCTTCGCGCTCGGCCTGGACACCGCCCGCCGGCTGCACGCGCTCGCGGCCGACGCGCCGCTGCTCGTCGTCCTCGACGACCTGCAGTGGGCCGACCGCGACTCCCTGCACGTGCTGGAGGTGGTGCTGTCCCAGCTGCACGACAGCCGGGTGCTGCTCGCCGTCACCTGCCGCGAGGAGGCGACCGGCGACGCGGCGCTGTCGCGGGTGCTCGGCGCCGCGGCCCGCCTGCCCGGTGCGCGCCGGCTGCGCCTGGGCGGCCTGGCGGCCGACGAGGTCGCCGACCTGGTCGGGGAGCTGCGCGGCGCCCCCGCCGAGGACGCCGCCGCGCTCACCGCGCGCACCGGCGGCAACCCGTTCTTCGTCACCGAGCTCGCCGCGCTGCCCGCTCCGTCCGGTCCCGCCGTCCCGGCGGGCGTGCGCGACGTCGTCCGGCTGCGGGTGGCCGCGCTCCCGGCCGGCGCGCAGCGCGTGCTGGCCACGGCCGCCGTCGCCGGGCGGGAGGTGTCGCTGGCGCTGCTCGGCGCGGCGCTCGGCCCCGGCGACCCCGCCGGGGTGACGGCGGCCCTGCGCACCGGGCTGCTGCTGGAGACGACGCCCGGCCGGGTGCGGGTGGCACACGACCTGGTGCGGGAGGTCCTGCTGGCCGACCTCGGCCCGGTCGAGCGCGCCGCCGTCCACGGCCGGCTCGCCGCGGCGCTGGAGGACGGGCCGGCCGCGGCCACCTCCGCCGGGGCCATCGCCGTGCACCGCAGCGAGGCCGCCGCCGGCGGGCCGGACGAGCCGGCCGCCCGGGCCTGCCTCCGCGCCGCCGGTGAGGCCCTCGACCGGGCCGGCGTCGACGAGGCGGTCGCGCTCGCCGGGCGGGGGCTGGCGCACGTCCCGGCCGGCGCCTCCGCGCTCGGGGCCGACCTGCACCTGATCCGCGGCGAGGGGCTGCGCCGGCTGGGCCTGCTGGAGGACAGCGGCGCCGAGCTGCGCACCGCCGCGGGCCTCGCCCGCGCCGCCGACGACCCCGCCCGGCTGGCCCGCGCCGCCGTCGCCTCGGCCGGGGGCGGGGTGGGCGGCTACTGGGCGTCGGTGGGCGCGCCGGCCGCCACCGACGTCGCGCTGCTGGAGGAGGCCGCCGCCCGCGCCGGGGAGCTGCCGCCCGCGCTCGCCTCGGCGGTGCTCGCCGCACTGGCGGTGCAGCGGTCCTCCTCCGGCGAGCCCGGCGGCCGCGAGCTGGCCGACCGGGCGCTGGCCGCGGCCGGCGACTCGCCCACCGCGCGCCCGCGGGCGCGGGTGGCCCGGTTCGTCGCCGACTGGGCGCCGGCGCACGCGGCCGGCCGGGTGGCGCTGGCCCGGACGATGCTGCGCGAGTCCACCGGCGACCCGGCGGCCGAGGCGACCGCGCTGCACCTGCTGCGCTGCGCGCTCACCGAGACCGCGCAGGCGGAGGAGGCGGCGGTGGTCAGCCGGCGGTTCACCGAGCTGGCCACCCGCCGCGGCGACGGCGACCTGCTGCAGCTCGACGCCTGGTGGTCGGCCGGCCTGGCGCTGGCCCGCGGCGACGCCGACGGCGCGCGCCGGCTGGCCGACGCCGCCGTCGCCGACGCGCCCACCACCTCCCCGGCCGCCGCGGACGTCACCCGCATGTCCCGCCAGACGATCGAGGGCATCGCCGCCTGGCACGAGCGGCGGATGCCCGACCTGGTGCCCGAGGTGGTCGACCTGGCGGCCACGGTCGACCCCGGCTGGCTGGCGGTGCTCGCCCAGGCGCACGCGCAGGCCGGCCGCACCGGGGCGTCGCGCGCCGCCGTCGAGCGGTGGCTGGGCTTCCCCGCGCACGGCGCCCGCGAGCCGGTGCGCACCGTCCTGCTGGCCGACGTCGCCCTGGAGCTGCGCGCCCGCGACCTTGCCGCCACCGTGCTGCCCGCGCTGCGCTCCTACGGCGACACGGTGGTGGTCCTGTGGGCCGGGACGACGGTGCTCGGCCCGACGGCGCTCTACCGCGGCGGCGTGCTCGGCCTGCTCGGCGAGCCGGGCGCGGCCGCGGAGCTGGAGCGGGCGCTGGAGCTGTGCGACCTGTTCGGCTTCGCGCCGTTCGCCGCCCGCGCGCGGGCGCTGCTCGCCGAGTTCTGCTGAGCCTCAGCCCGGGTGCCGGGCCGACCGCTCGGCGCGCGCCCGGAGCCCCGCGCAGAACTGGCGGAACGAGGGGTTGAGGTCCGGTGTCGCCCGCTCGGTCACCCAGGCCAGCGGGCCGGTCTGGTCCTCACGGACGGTGAGCACCGTGCCGCCGCCGTCCTGCCGGTCCAGGGTGTAGGTGCGCTCGATGACCGCCAGCCCGAACGGCAGGCCGCCGCGCCAGCGCATCGCCTCGCCCGGCCGCAGCTCGGTGACGGTGACCGCGAACGGGCGGCTGCGGATCATCGTGGCGTAGAGGGTCAGCCGCTCGCCGAGCGCGACGCGGCCCTCGACCCGGTCGACGCCGGAGTCCCAGTCCCGCCAGCTGCCGACGTCGACCAGGTGCCGCCACACCTCGTCCGGCGCCGCGTCGATCCGCGTGGCCGCCTCGTAGCTGCGCATGGGGCCTCCTCCCGCCGCCCGCAGTCTGCCCGGGCTCAGGGGCGCGGGCCAGGGGCACGCAGGCGGAACGGCCGGTCCGGGTCGAGCGGCCCGCGCGCCCAGGCCAGCAGCCCGGCGACGTCGAGGCCGTGCGGCGGTGCGGCGGCGTAGGGGGCGACGTTGGCGGCGCCCCGCTCCACCAGCGTCGCGGCGCCGCGGGCGTTCCCGCGGGCGGCGTGGGTGAGGCCGACGGCGAGCTGGGCCAGGCCGCGCCAGAGCTGCCGCTCGTCGGCGGGCGCGGCCTTCCACGCGTCCTCCAGCACCTCGTGGGCGTGGAACGGGCGGCCGGCGTCGAGCAGTGCCTGCGCCTCGGCCACCGCCTCGTCCGGGGTGCGCGGCACGCCCTCGGGCGCCCGCTCGATGCCCTCGGCGCCGCGCGGCAGCGGGCGGCCGAGCGCGTCGCGGGGGCGGGCGTTGCGTGCCCGGCCCTCCGGATCACGGTCGCGGGAGACATCCACCCGGCGATCGTGCGACGAACGCGGGGGGACGGCACGACGACGACGGCCGCGGGGGGTTGTCACCGCGGCCGTCGCGTGACTGGATGGGAGCCGAGGACGGCCGCGCACTGGAGGCCGCCCCCGCACCGACCCGCGGTCGCCCCGGCGACCGGTCCGGACCTGGAGGGGGGTGGGCGCCATGGCGCCCGTCGTGGAGGAGTGCACGGCGCTCGACCTGGACGCCGCCGTCGCGGCCGTCACCGCCGCCGCGCTGCGGCCGGGGCCCGTGGGCACCGTCGGCCTGGAGCTCGAGGCGAACCTGGTCGACCTGGACGCGCCCGCCGACCGGGTGCCGTGGGAGCGCGTCACGGCCGCGGTCGCCGGCCTGCCGCCGCTGCCCGGCGGCTCGCGGGTGACGCTCGAGCCCGGCGGGCAGGTGGAGCTCTCCGGCCCGCCGCTGCCCGGCGCCGGCGCGGCCGTGGCTGCCCTGCGGGCCGACCGGGCGGTGCTCGCGTCGGCACTGGCCGCGGACCGGCTGGCGCTCGCTCCGCTCGGCACCGACCCGCTACGGCCGCCCGCCCGGGTGAGCCCCGCCCCGCGGTACCGGGCGATGGAACGGCACTTCGCCGCCGTGGGCTGCGGCGAGGCGGGCGCCGCGATGATGACGGCGACCGCGTCGCTGCAGGTCAACCTCGACGCCGGCCCGCGGGAGGGCTGGGGCGCGCGGGTGTCACTGGCCCACCGGGTGGGCCCGGTGCTGGTGGCGCTGTCGGCCTGCTCGCCGCTGACCGCCGGGCGGGCCACCGGCTGGCGCTCGGCGCGCCAGCGGGTGTGGGGCGCGATCGACCAGCGCCGCTGCGGGCCGCTGCTCGGCGGCCCCGACCCGGCCGGCGAGTGGGCCGACTACGCCCTCGCCGCCCCGGTGATGCTGGTGCGCGACCCGGCGAGCGGCGCGGCGGAGCCGGTCCGCGCCCGGGTGCCGTTCGCCGACTGGGTCACCGGCGCCGCGCCGCTGGGCGGGCGCCGGCCGACGGCGGCCGACCTCGACTACCACCTGTCCACGCTGTTCCCGCCGGTCCGCCCGCGTGGCTACCTGGAGATCCGCTACCTCGACGCCGCCCCCGAGCCGTGGTGGCCGGCGCTGGCCGCGGTCACCACCGCGCTGCTCGACGACCCGCGGGCCGCCGACGCCGCGGCCGACGCCACCGCGCCCGTGGCCGGCGCCTGGACCCGCGCCGCCCGCGACGGGCTGGCCGACCCCGCGCTGCGCGCCGCCGCGGTGGCCTGCCTGGCGGCGGCGGTGCCCGCCGTCCCCGCGGCGCTGCGCCCGGAGGCCGAGGCGCTCGCCGCGCTCGCGGAGTCCGGGCGGTCCCCCGGCGACCTGCTGCCCCCCGATCCCGTCGCCGCCCTGCTCACCGCCACCCTCCCGATCCCCGGCCCGGAGGACCTGCCGTGACCGCGACTCCCGAACGGCTGGCCCGGGAGCTGGAGGCCGCCCGCCGGCGCACCCTGCTGCTCACCGACCACGACGACCCGGAGCTGCTGCGCCAGCACAGCCCGCTGATGAGCCCGCTGGTGTGGGACCTCGCGCACGTCGGCCAGCAGGAGGACCTGTGGCTGCTGCGCGGCGGCGACGCCCGCCGGCCGGGCCTGCTGCCGCCCGCCGTCGAGGCGCTGTACGACGCCTTCACCCACCCCCGGGCGGTGCGCGACCGGCTGCCGCTGCTGCCGCCCGTGGAGGCACGCGCCTACGTGCGCGAGGTGCGCGGGCAGGTGCTGGACCGGCTGGAGCACCTCGGGCCGGAGGACGACCCCTTCGACGTCGCCATGGTGGTCAGCCACGAGGCCCAGCACGCGGAGACCATGCTGCAGACCCTCGGCCTGCGCACCGGCCCGCCGCTGCTCGGCGACGGCGACCCGCTACCGCCGGGCCGGCCGGGCGTGGCCGGGACGTCGGTGGCCGTGCCCGGCGGCCCGTTCGTGCTCGGCGTCGACGCCGCGGACGAGCCGTTCGCGCTGGACAACGAGCGGCCGGCGCACGTGGTCGACGTGCCCGCCTTCCGCATCGGCCGGGTGCCGGTGACCAATGCCGAGTACGCCGCCTTCGTCGCCGACGGCGGTTACGACACCCCGCGCTGGTGGTCGGCGCGCGGCTGGGCGCACCGGCAGGAGGCCGGGCTCACCGGGCCGCGGAACTGGAGCCCCGACGGCACGGTGCGCACCCGCTTCGGCGTGCTGGAGGAGCTGCCGCCCGACGAGCCGGTGCAGCACGTGACGTTCTTCGAGGCGGAGGCGTACGCCGCCTGGGCCGGCGCCCGGCTGCCCACGGAGGCGGAGTGGGAGAAGGCCGCCGTCTGGGACCCCGCCACCGGAGGGCGGCGGCGCTGGCCGTGGGGCGACGCCGACCCGACGCCGGCGGTGGCGAACCTCGGCGGCGGGGCGCTGCGGCCCGCGCCCGCCGGCGCCTACCCGGCGTCGGCCTCCCCGTGCGGGGCCGAGCAGATGATCGGCGACGTCTGGGAGTGGACGTCGTCGGACTTCACCGCCTGGCCCGGCTTCCGCCCGATGCTCTACGCCGACTACTCCGCGCCCTTCTTCGGCGGCGACTACAAGGTGCTGCGCGGCGGCGCCTGGTCGGTGGAGCCCTCGATCCTGCGGCCGAGCTTCCGCAACTGGGACCACCCGGTGCGCCGGCAGGTGTTCAGCGGGCTCCGGCTGGCCTGGGACGCGTAGGCGTGTGCCGCCACCTCGCCTGGCTCGGCCGGCCGCGGTCGCTCGCGTCGCTGGTGCTCGACCCGCCGTCGTCGCTGCTCGTGCAGTCGTGGGCGCCGCGGCGGCAGCGGTACGGCACCGTCAACGCCGACGGCTGGGGCGTGGGCTTCTGGGCCGAGGGGCGCGAGGGCCCGGCGCGGTGGCGATCGGCCCGGCCGCTGTGGGGCGACCCGTCGTTCGCCTCGGTGGCGCCGGTGCTCCGGTCGGGGTGCGTGGTGGCCGCCGTCCGCTCGGCCACCGTCGGCATGCCGCTGGAGGAGAGCGCGGTCGCGCCGTTCACCGACGGGCGGTGGCTGCTGTCGCACAACGGCCGGGTCGACCGGGCGGTACTGCCGCCGGTGCGCGACGCGGAGTCCACCGTCGACAGCGCGCTGCTCGCGGCGCTGGTGTTCGCCCGCGGGCCCGAGGCGCTCGGCGACGTCGTCCGGGAGGTGGGGGCCGCCGACCCCGCCGCCCGGCTCAACCTGCTCGCCGCCGACGGCAGCCGGCTGCTGGCCACCACCTGGGGCGACACGCTGTCGGCGCTGGTCACCGACGAGGGGACGGCGCTGGCCAGCGAGCCGTGGGACGACGACCCGGCCTGGACCGACCTCCCCGACCGATCGCTGGTCGCGGTGACGCCCGACGGCCTCACCGTGACCCCCCTCGACCACCCGAGCAGAGGAGCCCCGTGACCGACACGCAGGACCGCCTGACCCCCTCCGACGCCGACGCGCTGGCCGCCGACGTGCGGGCCGGGCTCACCGCGACGCCGAGGTCGCTGCCGCCGCGCTGGTTCTACGACGCCCGCGGCAGCGAGCTGTTCGACGAGATCACCCGGCTGCCCGAGTACTACCCGACCCGCGCCGAGCGGGCCGTCCTCGAGGCGCACGCCGGCGACGTCGCGGCCGCCTCGGGCGCCGACGTGCTGGTGGAGCTCGGCAGCGGCACGTCGGAGAAGACGCGGCTGCTGCTCACCGCGCTCTCCCGCGCGGGGACGCTGCGCCGGTTCGTGCCGGTCGACGTCGACCCGACCGTGCTGGCGGCGGCCGGCACGGCGATCCGCGAGGAGTACCCGGGCGTCGTCGTCGAGCCGCTGGTCGCCGACCTCACCTGCGACCTGCACCGGCTGCCCCGCACCGGCCGGCGGCTGGTGGCCTTCCTCGGCTCCACGATCGGCAACCTCGAGCCGGGCCCGCGGGCGGCCTTCCTCCGTGACCTGGCCGCCACGCTGCGGCCCGGCGACTCCTTCCTCCTCGGCACCGACCTGGTCAAGGACCCGGCGCGGCTGGTGCGCGCCTACGACGACGCCGCCGGGGTGACCGCGGCGTTCAACCGCAACGTGCTCGCGGTGCTGCGCCGCGAGCTCGGCGCCGACGTCGACCCGGACGCCTTCGAGCACGTGGCGCTGTGGGACCCCGACGCCGAGTGGATCGAGATGCGGCTGCGCTCGCGCACCGACCAGGTGGTGGCGGTGCCGGCGCTCGGGCTGGAGGTGCCGTTCGCCGCCGGCGAGGACCTGCGCACGGAGGTGTCGGCGAAGTTCCGCCGCGAGGGCGTCGAGGCCGAGCTCGCCGCGGCGGGCCTGGCGATGACGCACTGGTGGACCGACCCGGCCGGCGACTTCGGCGTCTCCCTCTCGGTCCCCGCACCGGTGTCCTGAGCCGGTGTCCTGAGCCGGGTCGTGCTCTGCACACCCCGGTGTGCAGAGCACGAAGCGCACCTCGTGCTCTGCACACGTCCGCGTGCAGAGCACGACCTCGCCGGGGACTGCATCCGGACCTGGGAGGACGCCGGAAGAGGGGGTGTCAGCACACCCCGACCCCGGAGGTCCCCGTGACCCGCACCCGCACCCTCGGCATCGCCACCGTCGCCGGTACCGGCGCACTGCTGGCGCTCGGCGTCGCCCCCGCCTCGGCGGCCGACGCCACCGTCTCGGTCCTGCACGCCGTCCCGGACACCCCGGTGGACGTCTATGCCAACGGCGAGCGGCTCATCGACGACTTCCAGCCCGGCACCCTGACCGACCCGCTGTCGCTGCCGGCCGGCTCCTACGACCTGGCGCTCTTCCCCGCCGACGCCGCCGACGGCTCGGGCACCCCGCTGCTGTCGGCGAACGACGTCGCCGTCCCGTCCGGCGCGAACGCCACCGTGGTCGCCCACCTGACCGCCGAGGGCCAGCCGGCGCTCACCCCGTTCGTCAACGACGTCTCCGAGGTGGCCGCGGGCCAGGGCCGGGTCACCGTCCGGCACACCGCCGCCGCCCCCGCCGTCGACGTCCGCGCCGGCGGCCAGGTGGTCGTGCCGAACCTCGCCAACCCGAACGAGGCGTCGCTGGAGGTCCCGGCGGGCACCGTGAGCGCCGACGTCGTCCTGGCCGGCACCGGCACGGTCGCCATCGGCCCGGCCGACCTCGAGGTCGCCGAGGGCGCCACCACGATCGTCTACGCGTGGGGCTCCGAGGAGGCCGGCTACGAGCTCGCCGTCCAGACGATCGGCGGCGGCCACTCCTCGCCGTCCGGCGTCCCCGGCGGCAGCGCCGGCCTGGCCGACGACGAGGGCCTGCCCATGCCGCTGCTCGGCCTGTCCGCCCTGGGCCTGGTCGGCGCAGGCCTCGCCGCCCGCCGGCTCGCCACCACGCGGGCCTGACGGCCGTGCGACCCGCTGCCGCCGGCGTGGCCCTGGGCCTGGCCCTCGCCGTGGGCGTGCCCACCGCGTGGGAGCTGACCCGGCCCCCGGCGGCGGCGGGCGCGCCCGTCGAGCAGGCCCTTGCGGCCACCCCGACACCGACACCGACACCGACCCCGACCCCGACGACGGCACCCCCGCCGTCGCCGGCCGTCCCGCAGGTGACCACCCGCGACGCCGCGCCGTCCCCCGCCGCCCAGGTGGTCCCGCCGGTGCGGGTCGAGCTGCCCGCCCGCGGCCTCGACGTCCCCGTCGACGCCGTGGGCACCGCGGACGACGGGCAGATGGCCATCCCCGACGACGTCGACCGTGCAGGCTGGTACCGCTTCGGCCCGGCGCCCGGCGCGGCCGGCTCGGCGGTGGTCGCCGGGCACGTCGACGACGTCGAGCAGGGCCTCGGCGCGATGGCGGCGCTGCGCGCGGCCGAGCCCGGCGACGAGGTGCTGGTCACCGACGCCGCCGGCGCCGTCACCCGCTGGCGGGTCCTCGGCCGGGAGCTGCTCGACAAGGGCGCCCTGCCGGTCGACGACCTGTTCCGCCGCGACGGACCGCCCCGGCTGACCCTCGTCACCTGCGGCGGACCATTCCTCCCCGACCTCGGCGGTTACCGCGACAACCTCGTCGTCGTGGCGGAGCCGGCGCCGTGACCGGCCTGCTCGAGCCCCGCACGGGCCGGTGGTCGCCTAGGGTCGGTGACGTGACCACCCAGGCCGAGCCGGTGCCCCCGGGCGCGGCGGAGCCCGACGACGACGAGGTCGGGCGCCGCTTCGCCGCGGGCGACGAGCAGGCGCTGGCCTGGGCCTACGAGCGCTGGGCCGCCCGCGTGCACGGCATGGCGGTGCGCGCCTTCGGCCCCGGCCCCGACGCCGAGGACGTCACCCAGCAGACCTTCGTCTCCGCCTGGACCGGCCGCGCCGGCTACCGCCCCGACCAGGGCCCGCTGCCCGCGTGGCTCACCGGCGTCTGCCGCCACAAGATCGCCGACACCTGGGCCAAGCGGGACCGCCAGCGCCGCGCCGCCGAGGCCGCGATCATCGAGGCCCAGGCCCGCCCGACCGGCGGCCCGCAGCCGGTCGACGCCGCCGTCGCCGACCGCGTGCTGCTGCTCGGCGAGCTGGACCGCCTGGGGCAGCCCCAGCGCGGCATCATCGAGCTGGCGTTCTTCGCCGACCTCACCCACGCGCAGATCTCCGAGCGCACCGGCCTGCCGCTGGGGACGGTCAAGAGCCACATCCGGCGCACCCTGGAGCGCCTGCGCGACCGGTTGGAGGTGGACGGTGCCGCACTGCACGCCTGAGGACCTCGGCCTGGCGGCGCTGCGCGAGCCGCTGGGCCCCGACGCCGCCGAGCACCTCGCCGGCTGCGCCTCCTGCACCGACGAGGTGGGCCGGCTGCGCCGCGCCGTCGACGTGCTCACCGTCCCCGAGCTGGCCGAGCCGACGGCGCCGGTCGCTCCCCCGCCCGCGCTGTGGGCCGGCATCGCCGCGGCCACCGGCGTCTCCAGCGCCCCGCGCCCGCAGGTGGTGGCGGCGTCGGCCCCGCCGGCCGGCCCCGTGCCCGACGCGCCGCCCGTTCCGCTCGCACCCCTGCCCGCGGAACCGGTCCCCCCGCGGCCGGCCGCCGCCCGGCCGCTCCCGCCCGAGCCGCCGGTCGCCCCGGTGGTGCCGCTGCGCCCCCGCCGCTCCCGGCTGCTGCTCGCCGCCGCCGCGGCGCTCGTGGTGGGCCTCGGTGTCGGGGCCGGCGCGGTGGCGCTGTCCGGCCGGGAGGACGAGGGCGTCGCGGTCGCGGCGGCGCAGCTCGACCCGCTGGCCGGCAGCGACGCCACCGGCACCGCCTCGGTCGTCGAGCGCGAGGACGGCACGCGGGTGCTGCGGGTGGAACTCGCCGCCGACGCGCCGGCCGAGGGCTACTACGAGGCCTGGCTGCTCACCGAGTCGGTGTCCGGGCTGGTCCCGCTCGGGGTGGTCCGCGCCGGCACGGAGGAGTTCGAGCTGCCGCCGGGCATCGACATCGGCGAGTACCCGGTCGTCGACGTCTCCGTGGAGCCCCTCGACGGCGACCCCGCGCACTCCGGCGAGTCGGTGGCCCGGGGGCTGCTGGAGTCCTGAGCGCTAGCGTCGCGGGGTGACCGCGCTCGACCTGCTGCTGCCGCACGACGACCTCGCCGACGCCTGGCGCGCCGGCCGCCCCCGCGCGGCCGGCCGGCACCTGGACTCCGCCGCGTGCAGCCGGCAGAGCGAGCGGGTGCTCGGCGCGGTCGCGCAGCACGCCCGGCACGAGGCCGAGCTCGGCGGCTACGTGGCGCAGGCGGCGGCCGAGCACCTGCTGCAGCAGGGCCGCAGCGTGATCGGCGGGCTGGCCGGCATGGCGGCGGCCGACGTGGTCTTCGTCGAGTCGGCGCAGGCGGCGCTCGGGGCGCTGCTGGCCGCCTGGCGGCTGCCGGCCGGGGCGCGGGTCGCGGCGCCGACCGGCGAGTACGGGCCGAACCTGGCGCTGCTGCGGGCGGCCGGCTTGGAGGTGGTCCCGGTGGCGTCCGACGGCGACGGACGGGTCGACGTCGCCGCGCTGGAGCGGCTGCTGGCCGCCGACCCGCCGCGCTTCGTGCACCTCACGCACGTAGGCAGCCACCGCGGCGTCGTCCAGCCGGCCCGCGAGGTGGCGGCGCTGTGCCGGGCGCACGGGGTGCCGCTGGTGCTCGACGCCGCGCAGTCGCTCGGCCACGTCGACGTCGACCTCGGCGCCGACGTCGTCTACTCGACCTCCCGCAAGTGGCTGGCCGGGCCGCGCGGCGTCGGGGTGCTGTGCGTGCGCCCGGCGGTGGCCGCGGAACTCACCCCGGCGGTCCCGGCGCCCGGGGACGTGCCGCCGTTGCGCGCGCTGGAGAGCGGTGAGGCGCACGTGGCCGGGCGGGTCGGGCTGGTGCTCGCGGTCGGGGAGCACCTGGCCTCCGGCCCCGACCGGGTGCGCGAGCGGCTGGCGGCGCTGGGCCGGGCGGCGCGCACGGTGCTCGACGGCGCGGCGGGCTGGTCGGTGGTGGAGCCGGCGGGCGAGCCCACCGCGACGACCACGCTGCGCCCGCCGGACGGCGTCGACGTCGCGGCCACCCGGGCGCGGCTGCTCGCCGAGCACGGCGTCGTCACCACCGCGGCCGGCCCGGAGCGGGCGCCGGGCGAGATGACCGGGCCGGTGCTGCGGGTGTCGCCGCACGTGGACGCCACCCTCGACGACCTCGAGGCCCTCGCCGCCGCCCTCTGAGGGCCTTTGTAGCGCCAATGGCTCCCCGCCGAGGGGCCTTTGTAGCGCTATTGGCCCCTCAGACGGCGGCCTGCATGCGCTCGCTCACCCGGCGGTGGACGGCGAGCTGCCCGTCGAGGCCCGGGTGCACCGGCACGCCGTCCTCCACCACGAACCGCCCGCCGACGACGGTGTGCCGAGCGGCCACGGGCCCGCAGCGCAGCCACGCCTCCACCGGGTCCGACAGGGCGCCCGCGAACGCCGGCCCGGTGAGCGGCCAGACGGCGAGGTCGCCGCACGCGCCCACCGACAGCTGCCCGATCTCGCCGGTGCGCCCCAGGCACGCCGCGCCGCCTCGGGTGGCGATCTCCAGGGCGTCGCGGGCGGAGAAGGCGCCGGCGCCGTGCCGGAGCTTGCCCTGCAGCATCGCGGTGCGGGCCTCCAGCCACAGCGACGCCGCGTCCGCCGACGCCGACCCGTCGACGCCCAGCCCCACCGGCGCCCCGGCCGCCCGCAGCTCTGCCACCGGCGACAGCCCGCTGCCCAGCACCATGTTCGACGACGGGCAGTGCGCCGCCCCGACCCGCGCGGCCCCGAGCCGGGTCACCTCGTCGGCCGAGGGCCACACCACGTGCGCGAGCCAGGTGCGGTCGGTCATCCAGCCGACGTCGGCGAGGTAGTCCACGGGGCGGCGGCCGAAGCGCTCGAGGCAGAACGCGTCCTCGTCCTGCGTCTCGGCGAGGTGGGTGTGCAGCCGGACGTCGAGCCGCTCGGCCAGCTCCGCCGTCCGGGTCATGAGCTCCGTGGAGACGCTGAACGGCGAGCAGGGCGCCAGCGCCAGCCGGGTCAGCGCGTGCGGCGAGCGGTCGTGGTGGGCCTCCACCAGGCGCTGCGACTCGGCGAGGACCTCGTCGTCGTCCTGGACGACGGAGTCCGGCGGCAGCCCGCCGTCCTTCACCGACAGCGACATCGAGCCGCGGGTGAAGTGCGAGCGCATCCCGAGGTCCTGCGCGGCGCGCACCTCGGCGCCGATCAGGTCGCCGGCGCCGCGCGGGTGCACGTAGAGGTGGTCGGTGGAGGTGGTGCACCCGGCCAGCGCGAGCTCGGTCAGCCCGACGTAGGCCGAGACGTACGCGGCCTCCTCGTCCAGCCGCGCCCACAGCGGGTACAGGGTGACCAGCCACTCGAAGAGCCCGCCGGTCAGCGCGGGGGCGAACGAGCGGGTGAGGTTCTGGTACAGGTGGTGGTGGGTGTTGACCAGCCCGGGCGTGACCAGGCAGCCGCGCGCGTCCACGGTGCGGATGGCGTCCGGCTGCGGGTCGCCGGGCCCGCCGACGCCGCTCACCACCCCGCCGGTGACGGCGACCCAGCCGCCGGGGATCTCGCGCCGGCCGTCGTCGACGGTGGCGAGCAGGTCGGCACCGTGCACCAGCAGGTCGGCGGTCGTCTCCACGCGCCGCATCCTGCCCAGCCCGTGTGAACGCGGCGAGTCGCCACGTGACGGCGTGCAACCCGATCGGAACGCACCGGGGCTACCGTGGCCGTCCCCCGGGAACCCGGGGGCCCTGAGCCACCGGGAGCGACGATGGACTTCCTGCAGCCCGCGACCTGGGCGGAGGCGCTGGAGGCGAAGGCCGCCGCCCGCGACGCCGTCCCGATCGCCGGGGGCACCGACGTCATGGTGGCGGTCAACTTCGGCCGCCTGCGCCCGACGACGCTGATCGACCTCACCCGCGTCCCCGAGCTGCAGGAGTGGGGCCTCGACGACGGCGCGGTGCGGCTGGGCGCCGGCGTCCCGTACGCCCGGGTGATCACCGAGCTCGGCGGCCGGCTGCCCGGACTGGCGATGGCGGCGCGCACGATCGGCTCGCCGCAGATCCGCAACCGCGGCACCGTCGGCGGCAACCTGGCCACCGCCTCGCCCGCCGGCGACGCGCACCCCGCGCTGCTGGCCGCGGACGCCGAGGTCGAGGTCGCGTCGGTCCGCGGCACACGCCGGATCCCGGTGAGCGAGTTCTACCGGGGCGTCAAGCGCTCCGCCCTGGCCGACGACGAGCTGATCGCCGCCGTCCGCATCCGCCCGCCGGCCGGGCCGCAGCAGTACAGCAAGATCGGCACCCGCAACGCGATGGTCATCGCCGTCGCCGCCTTCGGCCTGGCCCTGCACCCCGACCGCCGCGCCGTCGGCACCGGCATCGGGTCGGCCGCCCCCACCCCGCGCCGCGCGCCGGAGGCCGAGGAGTTCCTCGCCGGCGAGCTCGACGGGCTGTGGGAGTCCCGCGGCGAGCTGCCGGCCGCCACCGCCGGTCGCTTCGGCGAGCTGGTCGCCGCGGCCGCCGCCCCCATCGACGACGTCCGGGGCACCGCCGCCTACCGCGTGCACGCCCTGTCCGTGATGGCCCGCCGCACCCTCACCTGGGCCTGGGCCGACTACCGCAAGGGAGACCCGACGTGCGCCTGAGCTGCTCGGTCAACGGCACGCCCCGCGAGGTCGACGACGTGTGGGAGGGCGAGAGCCTGCTCTACGTCCTGCGCGAGCGGATGGGCCTGCCCGGGTCGAAGAACGCCTGCGAGCAGGGCGAGTGCGGCTCGTGCACCGTCTACCTCGACGACGTCCCGGTCTGCGCCTGCCTGGTCGCCGCCGGCCAGGCGCAGGGCCGCGAGGTCGGCACCGTCGAGGGCCTCGCGCCCGCCGGCGAGCTGCACCCGGTCCAGGAGGCGTTCCTCGAGGCCGGCGCCGTCCAGTGCGGCTTCTGCACGCCCGGCCTGCTGGTGGCCACCGACGACCTGGTCGCCCGCACCCGCGCCGAGGGCCGCAGGCCCGCCGACGCCGAGATCCGCGAGGCGCTGGCCGGCAACCTCTGCCGCTGCACCGGCTACGAGAAGATCCTCGACGCCGTCCGGCTGGCCGCCGACCGCATGGCAGGTGACGCGCGATGAGCACCCCCACCCGCGCCCCGAGCGGCGCCCCGGCGCACCTGACCGGCGCCGGCGGCGGCATCGGTGCCGACGCGCAGCGCCCCGACGGCGTGCTCAAGGTCCGCGGCGAGTTCGCCTACGGCAGCGACCTGTGGATGGACGACATGCTGTGGGGCGTCACGCTGCGCAGCCCGCACCCCTACGCCCGCATCCGCTCGATCGACGTCGGCCCCGCTCTCGCCGTCCCCGGGGTGCACGCCGTCCTGACCTCCGCCGACGTCCCCGGCGAGAAGGTCTACGGCCTCGAGCTCGCCGACCAGCCGGTGCTCGCGCTCGACGTCGTCCGCTACCAGGGCGAGCCGGTGGCGCTGGTGGCCGCCGACCACCCCGACACCGCCCGGCGGGCCGCCGCGCGCGTCGTCGTCGACTACGAGGTGTGGGAGCCGGTCACCGACGCCCGCACCGCGCTCGGCCACCCGAACTGGAACCAGGTGCACGACACCCCCGCGGAGGTCACCGAGCTGTCCCGGGAGAGCGCCCACCTGCACCCGCAGGGCAACCTGGTGCGCCACCTGAAGATCCGCAGGGGCGACCCCGAGCCCACGGCCGACGTCGTGGTGGTCGGCGAGTACGAGGTCGGCATGCAGGACCAGGCGTTCCTCGGGCCGGAGTCCGGGCTCGCGGTCCCGGCCGAGGACGGCGGCGTCGACCTCTACGTGGCCACCCAGTGGCTGCACGTCGACCAGCGGCAGATCTGCGCGGCGCTGGGCATGCCCGAGGAGAAGGTGCGGCTAACCCTCGCCGGCGTCGGTGGGGCGTTCGGCGGCCGCGAGGACCTCTCCATGCACGTGCACGCCTGCCTGCTGGCGCTGCACACCGGCCGGCCGGTGAAGATGTCCTACAACCGCGAGGAGTCCTTCTTCGGCCACGTGCACCGGCACCCGGCCACCATGCGCTACGAGCACGGCGCCACCCGCGACGGCGACCTCGTCTACGTCCGGGCCACGATCTACCTCGACGGCGGCGCCTACGCCTCCAGCACCCCGGCGGTCGTGGGCAACGCCGGGACCATGGGCCTGGGGCCCTACGTCGTGCCGAACGTGCACGTCGACTGCTACGGCGCCTACACCAACAACCCGCCCTGCGGCGCCATGCGTGGGTTCGGCTCGGTGCAGACCGCGTTCGCCTACGAGTCGCAGATGGACGCCCTCGCCGCCGAGCTCGGCATGGACCCGGTCGAGCTGCGCTGCCGCAACGCGATGGAGGAGGGCTCGGTCACCCCCAACGGGCAGGTGGTCGACAGCGCGGCGCCGGTCGTCGAGCTGCTGCGCCGGCTGGAGGCCATGCCGCTGCCCCCGGCGCCCGCCACCGGCGCCGACGTCGACCTGCGCGACATGCCCGGCGGCGTCTCCAACACCACCCACGGCGAGGGCGTGCGGCGCGGCGTCGGGTACGCCGTCGCCTACAAGAACGTCGCCTTCTCGGAGGGCTTCGACGACCACTCGACGGCGCGGGTGCGGCTGGAGGTCGTCGGCGGCGAGGCGGTGGCCACCGTGCACACCGCGGCCGCCGAGGTCGGGCAGGGCCTGGTCACCGTCGAGCAGCAGATCGCCCGCACCGAGCTCGGCGTCGAGCGGGTCGTCGTCGCCCCGAAGGACACCGCCGTCGGCTCGGCCGGCTCCACCTCCGCGTCGCGGCAGACCTACGTCACCGGCGGCGCGGTGAAGGCCGCGTGCGAGGCGGTGCGGGAGCGGGTGCTCGCCCGGGCCCGGGACCTGGTCGGCCGGGCGGTGCCCGACCTGCGGCTGGACGGCGGCAAGGTCGTCTCCGACGGCGAGGGCGTCGCGCTGACGCTGGCCGAGGTGCTCGGCGACGACGTCGTCGAGGAGACGCTGGAGTGGCGGCACCGGCGCACCGAGCCGATCGACCCGGAGACCGGCCAGGGCTTCGCGCACGTGCAGTACGCGTTCTCCGCGCACCGCGCCGTGGTCGACGTCGACACCGAGCTCGGCCTGGTCAAGGTCGTGGAGATGGCCTGCACCCAGGACGTGGGCAAGGCGATCAACCCGCAGGCGGTGATCGGGCAGATCCAGGGCGGCACCGCACAGGGTCTCGGCCTCGCGGTGATGGAGGAGATCCTGGTGCGCGACGGCCGGGTGCAGAACCCGTCGTTCACCGACTACCTGATCCCCACGGTGCTCGACATGCCGCCGATGCGCATCGAGGTCCTGGAGTACGCCGACCCGCACGCCCCGTACGGGCTGCGCGGCGTCGGCGAGGCGCCCAACATCTCCTCCGGCCCGGCGGTGCTCGCCGCGATCCGCCAGGCCACCGGCCTGCCGCTGACCCGCGTGCCGGTCCGCCCGGAGCACCTCACCGGGACGTGAGCGTGCGCTCAGCCCGGAGGGTGACGACGGCGTAGGCCGCCGGGGGTACCGGGGGGCGGCCCGGGATCGGCTCCTGCTCCGACGCGGGGGGACGGCGTCCGGAACGAGGGTGGTCGCCGACCCGACCGCCCCGATCCGGAGAGCCGGCGCACGCACCGCCGGCCTGGATCGCCCCGCCGAGGAGCCCTCCCATGGCCCCGACCTGCCCGGCTCCTGCCCGGCCCGCCCCTGCCCGGTCCGGGCGCCCCGTCGTCCCGGGCCGGGCACCGACCCGCTACGGCCGCGGCGGGCGCCCCGTGCGGAGGCGCCGCCCCCGCGCGACCCGGCTGGTGGTGCTCGGCCTCGCCGTCGCCGCGGCCGTCGTCGTGGTGCCGGCCGTCCGGGACGCGGTGGGTGGCTGCGACCAGGACCCGGCGCTCCCGGCCGCGGCGGTGGACGCCGCAGCCCGGATCGGGGTGGACGCCGGGCTGCGGGTGGGCGTCGCCGTGGTGGACACCGCGACCGGCGCCTGCCTGGTGGCCGGCGACCAGGACGGTGAGTTCGCCACCGCCTCCGTGGTGAAGGTGATGGTCGCGGCCCGGCTGCTGACCGAGGGGGCGTTGACCGGTGAGACCGAGGCGCTGGCCCGTGCGATGGTCAGCCTCTCCGACGACGCCGCGGCGAACGTGCTGTGGGAGCGGGCCGGCGGCCCGGACCTCGAGCCGTGGATCGAGGAGCACTACGACCTGCCGGAGCTGGGCTCCCCCAACGGGATCACCGGCCGCTGGGGCAACACCCACGTCACGCCCCTCGGCCTGGCGCGGCTCTACGCGGCCCTGCGTGCGGACCCGGTGGTCTGGCCCTGGCTCGGCGCCGCGCTGCACGACGTGCGGGCCCGGGCCGCGGACGGCACCGACCAGGGCTTCGGCCTGCAGTCGGTCGCGCCCGGCGCCGCGGTCAAGCAGGGGTGGGCGAACGGCTCCGCCGACGACGCGGGCGACGCGGTGGTCAACAGCACCGGGCTCCTGGCGGGCGACCGCTACGTCGTCGTCCTCCTGACCGAGGGCGACGGGAACGTGTCCGGGTGCGACGGCCGTGGGTTCCACGCCGGCCAGGCGGCGGTCGTCACCGCCATGGCGCAGCAGCTCGTCCCGCCCCTGGCGGGATGAGGGGCCTCTCAGCCCGAGATGCCGGCCAGGCGGTCCATCGCGGCCAGCACGCGGTCCTGCAGGCCGGGGTCCTCCAGCGTGCCCGGCGTCCGGGCAGGGCGGCGACCGGCGGTGTAGCCGCCCGGCCAGTCGCCGGCCGCGGCCAGCGCCACCCGCGCGCCGCCGTCCTCGACGTCGCCCGGCGCCCCCGCGGAGGCGAGCTTCGTGCGCACCCAGCCGGGGTCGACGGCGCCCACCCGCAGGTGCGGCAGGCGGCGGGCCCAGCCGAGGGACAGCACGACGTCGAGGGCCTTGGAGTCGGCGTAGGCCCGACGGGAGTCCCGCGGGGTGCCGAGGTCGTCGGGGTCGACGCGACCCGAGCCGACCATGCCGCTGCCGAGGAAGACCAGCCGCTCGCGCACCCGGTCGCGCAGGAGGGCGGTCAGCAGGTGCGGCGCCAGCGCGTTGACGGCGAAGGCGATCTCGTGGCCCTGCGCGCTGGGCGCCGCGCCGTCGGCCGGCCACACGCCGGCGTTGTGCACGAGCGCGTCCACCTCGCCGATCCGGTCGGCCAGCGCGCGCACCTCGCCGAGGTCGGCCAGGTCGCCGGTGACCAGCCGCACCTCGCCGAGCCGCCCCAGCTCCTCGGCGACCGGCGCGCCGCGGGCCTCGCTGCGGGCGTGCAGGACGACGGTGTGCCCGTCGCCCAGCAGCTGCCGTGCGGCCGCCCGGCCGATGCCGTCGGTGGAGCCGGTGATCGCGATCGTCGCCACGGGCGCCACCTACCCGCTGCTCCGCGTGCCATCCCCGGGACGTTCCCGAGAGAACGCCTCGGAGCGTGTGCGGCGACGCCGCGTTCCGGACCCCGGGATGCCGCGCCGGCGCACACGCTCGGCCCCTCAGCGCCTGGCCGTGGCCTCCCACCGCTGCTGCAGGGCGGCGCGGCCGGCACCGGTCGGGCGGCCCCACAGCCGCAGCCGGGCCATGCCGCCGTCGGGGAACACGTCCATCCGGACCGAGGTCACCGCGGCGTCGCCGGGGAGCACGAAGCGGTGCCGCGTGTCGGGCTGCAGCGGCGTGCGGGGCAGCAGCTCCACCTCGGCGCCGTCCGCCGTCCGGCCGGTCAGCGACGCCGCGCCGGGCGCGTTGCCGAGGAACCAGGAGGTGTCGAGCTCGGCGAGGGTCACCGTGCCCTCGCAGGCCAGCGCGACATCGACCCAGTCGTTGCCGTCGTCGCGGCGGCGGGCGTTCTCCCAGCCCTCCCCCATCGACCGGGCCTCGCCGCGGCCGATGAGCTGGTGCGGGCTGCCGTAGAAGGCGTTGCTCACCCCGGTGATCCGCCCGCCGTTCTCCAGCGCCGCGAGGTCGCACGGGCCGGCGTCGAGCAGACGCGGGTCGGGCACGACCTCGCCGTGCACCCTCAGCCGGGCGACGCCCCCGTCGGGGTGGATCGACAGCCGCACGTGCGTCACCCGCGGCCCCGGCTCGACGGCGAAGCGGTTGGCGGTGCCGCCGGCCAGGTCCGACAGGGGCAGCAGCGGCACCCAGTCGGCGCCCGCCAGCGCGGACGCCGGCGGGTGCCCCTCCAGCGCCGCACCCTCCAGCGACGCCCGCGGCGGGTAGTTGCCGAGGAAGAACGCCGTGTCGACGACGACGGCGCGCACCACCCCCGGCATGCCGAGCCGCACGACCGCCTCGTCGTGCCCGGGCTCGCGGCGCCGCCGGGTCTCCCAGCCGTCGTACTCCTTGCCGCGGGCGCCGAAGTCGTCGCGGGCGCGCGCCGGGCCGGGCAGGACGAGGGCCTCCTTGCCGGCGAAGAACTCGTCGTTGGCGGCGACCACGGCACCGCCCTGCGTGCGCACGGCGAGGTCGGGCAGGTCGAACGGGTCGCTCACGGCTCTCCTCCGGGGTCGGCGGGGGTCACTGTGTCACGGGCGGGGTAGGGGTCCGGTGTTCCACCAGACCCCGAGGAGGACCCGTGTCCGAACCGACCGACGACCTGCGCGAGCGCGCCCGCGAGCACGTCCGGCAGATGCCCGCCGAGACCGCGCTGGGCAACGCCGACCCCGCCGGGGGCTCCACCGACGACCCGAAGATCATGGACGACGCCGCCCGCGAGGAGGGCGAGCAGCAGTCCTGATCAGCGGTCCCCTCGGCTGAGCAACCGGCCGAGGGGGCTGCCGTCGGCCTCCCGCCCGCGCAGCCAGGTCCGCCGGACGACGCCGGTGAGCTCCCGCCCGGCGTAGGGCGTCACCGGGTTGCGGTGCTGCAGCCGGCCCACGGTGAACGGCTCGTCGGGCGCGAAGGCCACCAGGTCGGCGTCCCGCCCGACGGCGATCGCGCCCTTGCCCGGGAGCCCGGCCAGCCGCGCCGGCGCCTCCGCCATCCACCCGACCACCTGCGGGAGCGGGATGCCACGGGCCCGCGCCCCGGTCCACACCGCCGGCAGGGTCACCTGCAGGCCCGCGATGCCGCCCCAGGCCAGCCCGAAGTCGCCGACGTCGAGCCGCTTGAGCTCGGGCGTGCACGGCGAGTGGTCGCTCACGACCAGGTCGACGTCGCCGGCCGCCAGCGCCGCCCACAGCGCCTCCCGGTGCGCCGCCTCGCGGATCGGCGGGCAGCACTTGTAGGCGGTGTCGCCGTCGGGCACGTCCTCGGCGGCGAAGGTCAGGTAGTGCGGGCAGGTCTCCACGGTGACGCGCACGCCGTCAGAACGGGCGGCGCGCAGCAGCGGCAGCGCGTCGCCGTCGGCCAGGTGGACGACGTGGCTGCGCGCGCCGGTGTCCCGCGTGGCCGCGACCAGCCGGCCGATCGCCGTCTCCTCCGCCGCGGGCGGCCGGGAGGTGAGGAACGCCGCGTAGCTCGCGCCCGCTGGCTCCGGCGCCGCGTCGATGACCGCCTCGTCCTCGGCGTGCGCGATCAGCAGCCCTTCGAACGCCGCCAGCTCGGCCAGCGCGGCGCGCAGGCCGGCGTCGTCCAGCGGCGGGAACTCCGGCACCCCGGAGTCGAGCAGGAAGCACTTGAACCCGACGACGCCGGCCTCGTGCATCGGCCGCAGCTCGGCGAGGTTGCCGGGCACCGCGCCGCCCCAGAACGCCACGTCGACGGCGACCTGCCCGGCCGCCACCTCCCGCTTGACCCGCAGCGCGTCGAGCGTGGTGGTCGCCGGCACGGAGTTCAGCGGCATGTCCACGATCGTGGTGATCCCGCCGGCGGCCGCGGCCCGGGTGGCGCTGGCGAAGCCCTCCCACTCGGTGCGGCCCGGCTCGTTGACGTGCACGTGGCTGTCGACCAGCCCCGGGATCAGGACCTCGTCGTCGGCGAGGGTGACCGCGCCGGGCGGGACGTCGTCGAACGCCGTCACCGCCGTGACGACGCCGTCCCGCGTGTGCACGGCCGCGGCACGCTCGCCGCCCGGCAGCACCACCCGCCGCGCCCGCACGACGAGGCTCACGCCACCGCCTCCACCGCGCGCACCACGGTGTGCAGCTCGGCGCCCCAGGCGGTGGCCACCCACCCGGTGTCCAGCGGCAGGCGGACGGCGTCCCCGGCGGTCAGCACCCCGGCAGCCTGCCCCACGTGCACCGTGGACGCGTAGGCACGCGGCGCGACCGGCGGCAGCCAGGCCGGCGCTCCCGGGCCGAGACCGACGGTCGTGTGCACCAGCGGCCGCCCGTCGGCGACCACCCGCGTGGTGCCGGTCCACCGGCCGGGCTCCTCGCCGGTGCGGCCGAGCAGCACCTGCTCGGTGGCGGTCAGCACGGCGCCCGCCGCGAGCTCCGCCGTCAGCCCGGCGCGGTGGTGCGCGCCCCGAGCGACGACGGTCGGCTCCATCCGCAGGTCGAGCTCCCCGGCCACCTCCGCGAGGACGCGCTGCACCGAGGGCCGGTCGCCGTCGCGGGCGGGCAGCGCGACGGCGGCGGCCACCGAGCGCACCGCGAGCACGGCGCCCTCCTCGACCACCAGCCGGATCTCGGCGTCGTCGCCGCCGAGCGGGCCGAACGCCGTCGCCACGAGGTGGACGGCGGACGGACCGGTCCGGCGCACCGCCAGCTGCCCGCTCCCGCGGACCACCGGCAGCACGGTGCGCCCGCCGGGCCCCCGCCGCGCGACGACCTCGACCCGTGTCCTCACGCCTGCTGCAGCTGCCGCGCCCGCACCTGTGCGCGCACCCACTCGGCCACCTCGGTGGCGGCCGGGTCCTCGCGCAGCGAGATGAGCAGGGTCGGCTTGTCCCCGCGCACCACCGCGGAGTCGCGCCGCATGACGTCGAGGTCGGCGCCCACCAGCGGCGCGAGGTCGGTCTTGTTCACCACGAGCAGGTCGCTCGCGGTGACCCCGGGCCCGCCCTTGCGCGGCACCTTGTCCCCGCCGGCGACGTCGACGACGAACACCTGCACGTCGACCAGCCCGTAGCTGAAGCTCGCCGTCAGGTTGTCCCCGCCGGACTCCACGAGCACCAGCTCCAGGCCGGGGTGGCGGGCCTCGAGCAGCTCGACGGCGTCGAGGTTGGCGGTGATGTCGTCGCGGATGGCGGTGTGCGGGCAGCAGCCGGTCTGCACCGCCTCGATCCGGTCGTCGGGGAGGACGGCGTTTCGGCGCAGGAAGTCGGCGTCCTCGGTCGTGTAGATGTCGTTGGTGACGACGGCGAGGTCGTACTCGGCGCCGAGCGTGCGGCACAGCGCGGCGGCGAGCGCCGTCTTGCCCGAACCGACCGGGCCGCCGAGCCCGACGCGCAGCGGCCCGCCGTGCCGGTGTCCGTGCTCGTAGGCGTCCACGTAGTCGTCCAGGTTGTGGTCAGGTGGCATGTGTCCTCCGGTTGGTGATCATGACGCGAAGAAGCGGTCCCCTCTCGTGGCGTGCACCTCGGCCAGCAGGTCGAGGAGCGGGTCGGTGTCGGCGGGCAGCTCGCCGTCCGCGCGCGAGAGGCAGTCCTCGGCGACGGCGTCGATCTCCGGCGCGAGCCGCGCGGTGACGGCGGCGACGGTGAGCGGGTCCATGGCGAGCAGCCGCTGGGCCGCGGTCGCCGGGCCGCTGACCGACAGGTAGGCGGCGGCCGCGGCGGCGTCGCGGGGCGTCAGCCCGCCGGCGGCCGCGGCGACGCCGAGCGCGACGGGGTGGTGCGGCGCGGCGGGCAGGGCGTCCCAGAGCGGCGAGGGCCAGGCGCGGCGGCCCACCCGCACGAGCCCGCGGCCCTGCTGCCGGGAGGCGGCCCGCAGCGCCGGCGACGGCGTCCGCGCGTCGGCCTCCGCATCGAGCACCGGGAGGTTCCTTCCACGGCACGCCGCTGCAGCGAGCCCGGCCGCCACAGCGCCGGACGTCACCAGCCGGCGCAGCAGGAAGGCGGCCAGCGACGCCGGGTCGCGCACCAGCCCGGCCGCGATCGCCTGCTCCACCCCGCCGGAATGCGTGTGCCCGCCCGCGGGGAGCCGCGAGTCGGCCAGCGTGAGCAGGGAGGCCGTCATCAGAACAGGAAGTACCGCTGCGCCATCGGCAGCTCGCGCACCGGCTCGGGCTCCCACACCTCGCCGTCCACGGTCACCGTGAAGGTGTCCGGGTCGACGCGGATCTCCGGCAGCGCGGTGTTCTCCGGCATGTCGGCCTTGGTGAGCCGGGTGGTGTCGGTGACCGCGGCCAGCCGCCGGTCGATGGCCAGCCGGTCGCCGAGCCCCGCCTCCAGGGCCGCCGGCGCCACGAAGTGCACCGAGGTCAGCGCCGGCACCTTCCCGTACGCGCCGAACATCGGCCGCGGGAGCTGCGGCTGCGGCGTCGGGATGGAGGCGTTGGCGTCGCCCATCTGCGCCCACGCGACCATCCCGCCCTTGAGCACCGCGTGCGGGCGGACGCCGAAGAACCGCGGGTCCCACAGCACGAGGTCGGCGAGCTTGCCGGGCTCCACCGAGCCCACCTCGCCGTCGATGCCGTGCGCCACCGCCGGGCAGATCGTGTACTTCGCGACGTACCGGCGCGCCCGCAGGTTGTCCGCGGCGCCGTCGCCGGCCAGCGACCCGCGCTTGCGCTTCATCACGTGCGCCGTCTGCCAGGTGCGCATCACGACCTCGCCCACCCGGCCCATGGCCTGCGCGTCGGAGCCGATCATCGAGATGGCGCCGATGTCGTGCAGCAGGTCCTCGGCGGCGATCGTCGTCGGCCGGATCCGGCTCTCGGCGAAGGCCAGGTCCTCCGGCACGGAGGAGTCCAGGTGGTGGCAGACCATGAGCATGTCGAGGTGCTCGTCGAGGGTGTTCACCGTGTGCGGCCGGGTCGGGTTGGTCGACGACGGCAGCACGTTCGGGTGCCCGGCGACGGTGATGATGTCCGGCGCGTGCCCGCCCCCGGCACCCTCGGTGTGGTACGCGTGGATCGACCGGCCGGCGATCGCCGCCAGGGTGTCCTCGACGAACCCGGCCTCGTTGAGCGTGTCCGAGTGCAGCGCGACCGGGACGCCGTTGCGCCCGGCCACGGTGAGGCAGGCGTCGATCGCCGCGGGCGTGGAGCCCCAGTCCTCGTGCAACTTGAACCCGCTGGCACCGGCGCGGAGCTGCTCCTCCATCGACTCGAGCGAGACCGTGTTGCCCTTGCCGAGCAGCGCGACGTTCACCGGCCACGGGTCCATCGCCTCGAGCATCCGGGCCAGGTACCAGGCACCCGGGGTGATCGTGGTGGCCTTCGACCCCTCGGCCGGTCCGGTGCCGCCGCCGATGAGCGTGGTGACCCCGGAGCCGAGCGCCGTGGGGACGATCTGCGGGCAGATGAAGTGCACGTGGCAGTCGATGCCGCCGGCGGTCAGGATCCGGCCGTTGCCGGCCATCACCTCGGTGCCCGGGCCGATCACCAGGTCGGGGTGGACGCCGTCCATGGTGTCGGGGTTGCCGGCCTTGCCCAGCGCCACGATCCGCCCGTCGCGGATGCCGACGTCGGCCTTGACGATCCCCCAGTGGTCCAGGACGACGGCGCCGGTGATGACCAGGTCGGGTGCGCCCTGCGCGCGGGTGGCGCGGCCCTGGCCCATCGACTCGCGGATCACCTTGCCGCCGCCGAAGACCGCCTCCTCGCCGGCGCGGCCGGGGCCGCCGCAACGGTCCTCCTCGACCTCGATCAGCAGGTCGGTGTCGGCCAGCCGGATGCGGTCGCCCGTCGTGGGGCCGTACAGCTGGGCGTAGCGCTCGCGGGACAGCTGCACCATCAGCCGAGCCCTCCCTCTGCGGTCAGGCCGGGGACGACGCGCGCGCCGGCCAGCGGCACCAGCGTCACCGCGCGGGTGATGCCGGGCTCGAAGCGGACGGCGGTGCCGGCGGCGACGTCGAGCCGGTGGCCGGCTGCCGCGGCTCGGTCGAAGGCCAGGGCGCGGTTGGTCTGCGCGAAGTGGAGGTGCGAGCCCACCTGCACCGGCCGGTCGCCGGTGTTGGTCACCTCGAGCTCGATCCGCGGGACGCCGGGCAGCGTCTCGATCGTCCCCTCCGCGGGGATGACCTCACCCGGGACCACGGGCCCCACGCTCACGGGATCGGGTGGTGGACCGTGACCAGCTTGGTCCCGTCCGGGAAGGTCGCCTCCACCTGCACCTCCTCCAGCAGCTCGGGGACGCCGTCCATCACGTCGTCGCGGGTGAGCACCGTGCGGCCGGACTGCATGAGCTCGGCCACCAGCACGCCGTCGCGGGCGCCCTCGAGCACGTGGTCGGTGACGATCGCCGTCGCCTCGGGCAGGTTGAGCCGCAGGCCCCGCGCGCGCCGTCGTCGTGCCAGCTCGGCGGCGTAGGAGAGCAGCAGGCGCTCCTGCTCGTGCGGGGAGAGGTGCACGCGGGGTCCTCCGGGGGTCGGCGGAGCCCGGACGCTAACCGCCGGATGTGTCGCGGCGGTTACCTGAGCGGGCGGAAGAACTCCCGGACGTCGGCCAGCAGCTCGCCCGGCCGTTCCATCGCCGCGAAGTGCCCGCCGCTGTCGTGCTCGCGCCAGAGCCGCAGGTCGGTCAGCTGCCGCTCCACCCACGCCCGCGGCGGCACGAAGATCTCGTGCGGGAACAGCGAGACGCCGGACGGCACGTCCACCTGCGGTGCCCGCTCCTCCGGAGCCCGGGCCATCTCCCAGTACATCCGCGCCGACGACGTCGCCGTCCGCGTGAACCAGTAGACCGAGACGTCGTCCAGCAGCCGGTCGAGCGCGATCGCGGAGGTCGGGTCGCCGTCGTTGTCGGTCCAGGCGGCGAACTTCTCGAGGATCCACGCGGCCTGCCCGGCCGGGGAGTCGGTGAGGCCGTAGCCGAGCGTCTGCGGCCGGGTGCGGTGCTGGTGGCTGTAGGACGACCCGTCGGTGCGGAAGGTGCGCATCCGGTCCAGGGCGCGCTGCTCGCGCTCGTCGAACTCGGTCTGCCCGGGCGGCGGCTCGGTCACCACCATGTTGAGGTGCACGCCGGCCACCCGGTCGGGGTGGCGCGCGCCCAGGTTGGCCGACACGAACGAGCCGATGTCCCCGCCCTGCGCCCCGAAGCGCTCGTACCCGAGCCGGCGCATCACCTCCGCCCACGCGTCCGCGGTCCGCGCCGGACCCCAGCCGGGCGCCTCCGGGTGCCCGCTCCACCCGTAGCCGGGCAGCGACGGCACGACGACGGAGAACGCGTCGCGCGGGTCCTCGGGGTCGGTGAGCGGGCCGAGGAGGTCGAGGAACTCGAGCACCGACCCGGGCCAGCCGTGCGTGAGGACCAGCGGCAGCGCGCCGGGGTGCGGCGAGGGGACGTGCAGGAGGTGGACCGCCAGCCCGTCGACGACCGTCGTCAGCTGGGGGACGGCGTCCAGCCGGGCCTGGCAGGCGGACCAGTCGTACTCCTCGGCCCAGTACCGGCAGACCTCGCGCAGCCAGTCCAGCGGCACGCCCTGCGACCAGTCAGCGACCGTCGCGGCGTCGGGCCAGCGGGTGCCGCGCAGCCGGCGGCGGAGGTCGTCCACCTCCTCCACGGGGACGTCGACGGTGAAGGGCGTCAGTGCGTCGTCCACGGCGCGACCGTAGCCGCTCTTGACGGTCGGGCTCCACCACCCCTACGGTTCACTACATGAGTAATGAACCCCGGCACCGGGACGGGCCGGCGGGACACCGGGGCGCCGGGTGAACGAGGACGCCGGCCCGATCTTCCGGCAGGTCGCGGCCCAGATCGAGAACGCGATCGTCGACGGCTCCCTCCCCGAGGAGAGCCAGGCGCCCTCGTCGAACGAGCTCAGCGCCTTCCACCGCATCAACCCCGCGACAGCCGCCAAGGGCCTCAACCAGCTCGTCACCGACGGGGTCCTCTACAAGAGACGAGGAGTCGGGATGTTCGTCGCCACGGGCGCCCGGGAGCAGCTGCTCAAGCGCCGCCGCAGCGAGTTCGCCGACCAGTACGTCCGCCCCCTGATGACCGAGGCCTCCAAGCTCGGCATCTCCACCACCGAGCTGGCCCGCATGATCGACCGCTGGGAGGACGAGCGATGACCGCCGCCGCGGCGCTGACCGACGTCACTATGCGGTACCGGGAGCACACCGCCCTCGACGCGGTGACCACCTCCTTCGCCACCGACGGCATCACGGGCCTGCTGGGCCGCAACGGCGCCGGCAAGACGACGCTCATGCAGCTGCTCGCCGGGCACCGCGTGCCCACCAGCGGCCAGGTGCGGGTGCTCGGCACCGACCCGTACGAGGACGACGCCGTCCTCCAGCAGATCTGCTTCGTCAAGGAGAGCCAGCGCTACCCCGACCACTTCCGGGTGCGCGACGCCCTCGCGGCGGCGGCCACCCTCTTCCCCACCTGGGACGAGGACCTGGCCCGCTCGCTGGTGGCCGACTTCGACCTCCCGGCCCGCCGGCCGGTGGTCAAGCTGTCCCGCGGGATGGTGTCGGCCGTCGGCATCACCATCGGCCTGGCCTCCCGGGCGCCGGTCACCTTCTTCGACGAGCCCTACCTGGGCCTCGACGCCGTCGCCCGCCAGCTCTTCTACGACCGGCTGATCGCCGACTACGCCGAGGAGCCCCGGACGATCGTCCTGTCCACGCACCTCATCGAGGAGATCAGCGGGCTGCTCGAGCACGTCGTCCTCCTCGACGGCGGCCGGGTGCTCCTCGACGACGACGTCGAGACCCTGCGCGCCTCCGCCCTCACCGTCACCGGCCCGACCGGGCGCGTCGAGGCGCTGGCACGGGAGCACGAGGTGCTCACCCGGGACGCCCTGGGCGGGTCGACGCGCGCCGTCCTGCGCCTCGGCCGGCCGCTCGACCCGGCCGACCTCGCGGCGTCCGGCCTGACGGCGGAGCCGACGCCGCTGCAGCAGCTCGTCGTCGCCCTGAGCACGCGCGCCGCGGGGACGCCCTCCGCGGCCGCCGCGGCCCGCACCGCCCGTTCCTCCACGCCCTACGAGGGAACCACCCGATGAACCGCGTCCTGGCGTCCGCCCGGCTGCACGCGATGAACCCGCTGCTGACCGTCGGCATCCCCTGGGGCGTCGTCTCGCTCAGCTTCGTCATCAACCTGGCGGTGTGGTCCCTGACCGACGCCGGCACGCAGCCGGGCGGCGGCATCACCGGCGGCGTCGCGTCCCTCTACATCACCGTCCTGGTGGTCTTCATCCAGTCGGTCACCCAGGTGATGCCCTTCGCGATGGGGATGAGCTTGAGCCGGCGCACCTTCTACCTGGGGACGGCACTGGCCGCGCTGGTCGCGGCGCTGGTCTACGGGGTCGCCGTGGCGCTGCTCGTCGCGATCGAGGACGCCACCGGCGGCTGGGGGATCCGGCTGAACTTCTGGGCCCCCGGCCAGATGGACGTCGACAACGTCGCCCTGCAGGTGCTCGTCTCCGGCGCCCCGATGCTCGCCGCGGCCTTCCTCGGTGTGGCGATCGGTGTGGTGATGAAGCGCTGGGGCCAGTACGGCATCTGGGGCCTGGTGATCGGCGCGATGGTCGTCTTCGGCGGCCTGGCCGTCCTGGTCTCCTGGCGCGGCTGGTGGGGCGACGTGGGCACCTGGCTGGTGGACCAGTCGACGCTCACCACGGCCGTCGCCATCCCGGTGGCCCTGGCGGCCGTCGCAGCGGCACTGTCCTTCGCCGGCCTCCGGCGGGTCGTCCCCTGACGGCGCACGACTGACGCCCGCGGCCCCGGTTCCGTCCTGACGGAACCGGGGCCGTTGCCCATTCCGCGACCGTTCCGGATGAATGGTCCCGGAAATGCAGGAAGGGCCCCCACCGGGTGGTGGGGGCCCTTCCTGTGAGGAGTTGTCCGGCGGCGTCCTACTCTCCCACCCCGTCTCCAGGGCAGTACCATCGGCGCTGAGAGGCTTAGCTTC
>NZ_JBJGYM010000029.1:0-42967 GCF_054049995.1 Geodermatophilus sp. SYSU D01106
GGGCTGCCGGCACCCGGTGCCGGCAGCCCGCCGCCGGCCGCCCCCGGGGCCGCGGCCCCGCCGCCCGAGCCGCCGCCCGCTCCGTCGCCCGCGCCACCGGCCGGCCCGGCGGGCGACGGCGGCGTGTCCGGCCCGATGGACGCCGACGCCTTCGCCGCGGCGGCCGGACTCGACCCGGGCCAGCTCGCCGACTGCGTCCAGTACGGGCTGCTCGTGCCCGACGCCGACGGCCGCCACCCGGCGGCCGACCTGCCGGTCGCGCGCGCCGCCGCGGGCCTCGCCCGGCACGGCATCGAGGCCCGTCACCTGCGCTTCTTCCGCACCGCCGCGGAGCGCGAGGCGGACCTCGTCGAGCAGCTGCTCGCCCCCGTCCTGCGCTCCCGCGCGGAGGACGCCCGCGACCGCGCGGCGGCCAAGCTGGCCGAGCTCTCGGCGCTGTCCGTGCAGCTGCACCGGGGGCTGCTGGAGGCGCGCCTCCGGGGTCTCCTGCCCTCCTGAGTCCGGCGTACGGTGGACAGGCCCGGGAGGCCCGCCCGTCCGCGCCGCACCGGTGACCACCCGTACCGCCGCAGCTGAGGGAGCCCCACCGTGCAGGAACTCAGAGTCGTCGGGGTCCGGGTCGAGCTGCCCGGCAACCAGCCGATCCTGCTGCTCAAGGAGACGCAGGGCGAGCGCTACCTGCCCATCTGGATCGGCGCCGTCGAGGCCGCGGCCATCGCGTTCGAGCAGCAGGGTGTCCGGCCGGCGCGGCCGATGACGCACGACCTGCTCCGCGAGGTCGTCCGCACGCTGGGCGCCACCCTCGAGGCGGTCAACATCACCGAGATGCGTGACGGCATCTACATCGCCGAGCTCGTCTTCGGTGACGACCGCGTCGTCAGCGCCCGCCCGTCGGACGCCGTCGCCCTCGCCGTCCGCACCGGCGCGCCCATCTACGGGGCCGAGGACCTGCTCGACGAGGTGGGGATCGAGATCCCCGACGAGCAGGAGGACGAGGTCGAGAAGTTCCGCGAGTTCCTCGACCAGATCTCGCCCGAGGACTTCGGCGCCGGCTCCGGGTCGGCCTGAGCGCACGGGACGGGTGGGACCCCGGGCGCCTCGCCCGTCACACGGGTCCCACCCGCACCGCGCCGGCTACAGCAGCCGCACGCACCTGCCGATACCCCCCGACCGGGGTGGTTGCGGCGACACGCCGCCCGCGTCAGTTGACCGCCCTGGTGGCCCGGCTTACGGTCGCGGACGACACCGGTGTGATCCGAGGGGAAGCGGATCGGACCGGAGTGGCCGTCGCGCCCGCGACGGCACGCGAAGGAGGACCGCTGTCGTGAGCGACCAGAGCGAGGGCTCCCAGGGTCAGCTCTTCAGCGACGCCGCCGTGGGGGTGACGGACTACGACGAGGTCGACACCGACCTCGTCGGGTACCGCGGCCCGACGGCGTGTGCCGCCGCCGGGATCACCTACCGCCAGCTGGACTACTGGGCCCGTACCGGCCTGGTCGCCCCATCGGTCCGCAGTGCGACCGGCTCGGGGACGCAGCGGCTGTACTCGTTCCGGGACATCCTGGTGCTGAAGGTGGTCAAGCGGCTGCTCGACACCGGGGTGTCGCTGCAGAACATCCGCAAGGCCGTCGACCACCTGCGCAACCGCGGCATCAAGGACCTCGCCAACGTCACGCTGTTCAGCGACGGGGCCACGGTCTACGAGTGCACCTCCGCCGAGGAGGTCGTCGACCTGCTCGCCGGCGGGCAGGGCGTCTTCGGCATCGCCGTCTCCGGTGCGCTGCGCGAGCTGTCGGGGGAGCTCGCCGAGCTCCCGGCCGAGCGGCTCGACGGCGCCCCGCTGGTGGCCGCCGACGACGAGCTGGCGATGCGTCGCCGGCGCCGCGCCCAGCCCGCCTGACACATCGCGGTCCTCCGGACCGCACCGCGGCCCGGTGCCGTGCCCCACAGGCGCGGAGCCGTTCCTCGGCGTGCCTCGGGAGGCCTCCGGCCCCCGCTCGGCTCGCCGACCTCGCAGGGCGGCTCGCGTCCCGCGGTCCTCGTCCTGCGTCCCGTCCCGACTCGGGGGACCCTCCGGGCCCCCGCTCGTCCGGACCACCGCCGGAGGACGCCCCGGGGGCCTGGGCGGGAGACCCCGCCATGCGACAAGCGTCGCGGCCACGGCGGGACGGGTGTCCGAGAGCCGCTGGTAGCGTCGTGACAATGGCGGACGCAGTCGCTGGCCCTCTCCCGTCACTCCGGTCGCTGAGCCCCGCGGGCTCGTTCGCGGCCCGTCACATCGGCCCACGCGCCGACGAGACCGCCGCGATGCTCGAGGCGGTCGGGTACGACTCGCTGCAGTCGCTGGTCGACGCGACCGTCCCCGAGACCGTCCGCGACCGCGACGCGCTGAGCCTCCCCGCCGCCGCCGACGAGGCCGCCGTCCTCGCGGAGCTGCGCGAGCGGGCCGCGGCCAACCGGGTGACCGTCCCGATGATCGGCCTCGGCTACTCCGGCACCGTCACCCCGGCGGTCATCCAGCGGAACATCCTCGAGAACCCCGCCTGGTACACCGCCTACACGCCCTACCAGCCCGAGATCAGCCAGGGCCGGCTCGAGGCGCTGCTGAACTTCCAGACGATGGTCGCCGACCTCACCGGCCTGCCCGTCGCCGGCGCCTCGATGCTCGACGAGGCCACCGCCGCGGCCGAGGCGATGACGCTGGTCCGCCGCGCCGGGCGGGCCAAGGCGGGCGCGGTCTTCGTCGTCGACGCCGACACGCTGCCGCAGACCCTCGCCGTCCTCGAGACCCGCGCCGAGCCCCTGGGCATCGGCCTGCACGTCGCCGACCTCAGCCGGGGCTGGCCCACCGACCTGCCCGAGGCCGGCGCGTTCGGCGTCCTCGTGTCCTACCCCGGGGCCAGTGGCGCCGTCCGCGACCACCGCGCCCTCGCCGAGGCCGCGCACGCCGCCGGCGCCTCGGTCGTCGTCGCCGCCGACGTCCTCGCCCTCACCCTGCTGGAGGCGCCGGGCGAGTGGGGCGCCGACGTCGCCTGCGGCAGCACCCAGCGCTTCGGCGTCCCCCTCGGCTACGGCGGCCCGCACGCCGGCTACCTGTCGGTCCGCGAGGGCCTGGCCCGCCAGCTGCCCGGCCGGCTGGTCGGCGTCTCGGTCGACGCCGACGGCGACGTCGCCTACCGGCTGGCGCTGCAGACCCGCGAGCAGCACATCCGCCGCGAGAAGGCGACGAGCAACATCTGCACCGCGCAGGTGCTGCTGGCCGTGATGGCCGGCGCCTACGCCGTCTACCACGGGCCCGAGGGGCTCACCGCGATCGCCGCCCGCGTGCACCGCAGCGCCCTGGCGCTGGCCGCGTGGCTGCGCGCCGGCGGCGTCGAGGTCGTGCACGGGTCGTTCTTCGACACCGTGCAGGCCCGCGTCCCCGGCCGCGCCGCCGAGGTGGTCGCCGCGGCCGCCGAGCGCGACGTGGACCTGCGCCTGGTCGACGCCGACACCGTGGCCGTCGCCTGCGACGAGACGACGACGCCGGACGTGCTGCGCCTGGTCGCCGAGGCCTTCGGGGTGGCGGCGGACCTCGTGGACGTGGACGTGGCCCTGGACGACGACGGCCCCGACGCGCTGCCCGACGAGCTGCGCCGGCGCACCCCGTTCCTCACGCACCCGGTCTTCTCCGCGCACCGCTCGGAGACGGCGATGATGCGCTACCTGCGCTCGCTGTCGGACAAGGACCTCGCGCTGGACCGCACGATGATCCCGCTGGGCTCCTGCACGATGAAGCTCAACTCCGCCGTCGAGATGGCCGCGATCACGTGGCCGGAGTTCGCCGGGCTGCACCCCTTCGCCCCGGCCGACCGGGCCCGCGGCTACCGGCAGCTGATCGACGAGCTGTGCACCTGGCTCGCGGAGATCACCGGCTACGCCGCGGTCAGCGTGCAGCCCAACGCCGGCTCGCAGGGCGAGTTCGCCGGCCTGCTGGCGATCCGCGGCTACCACGCCTCCCGCGGCGAGTCCCACCGCGACGTCTGCCTCATCCCGAGCTCCGCGCACGGCACGAACGCCGCCAGCGCCGTCATGGCCGGGATGCGGGTGGTCGTGGTGGCCTGCGACGAGGCCGGCAACGTCGACGTCGCCGACCTGCGCGCGAAGATCGACCAGCACGCCGACCGGCTCGCGGCGATCATGATCACCTACCCGTCGACGCACGGGGTGTTCGAGACCGAGATCCGGGAGATCTGCGCCGCGGTGCACGACGCCGGCGGCCAGGTCTACGTCGACGGCGCCAACCTCAACGCGATGGTGGGGCTGGCGCGGCCGGGCCGGTTCGGCTCCGACGTCAGCCACCTCAACCTCCACAAGACGTTCTGCATCCCGCACGGCGGCGGCGGGCCCGGCGTCGGCCCGATCGGCGTCCGGGAGCACCTGGTGCCCTTCCTCCCCGGGCACCCGCTGGTGGAGACCGGCGGGCAGGGCCCGGCGGTCTCGGGGGCACCGTTCGGGTCGGCCGGGATCCTGCCGATCTCCTGGGCCTACCTGCGGCTGATGGGCCCCGACGGGCTCCAGCGCGCCACCGAGCACGCGGTGCTGGGCGCCAACTACCTCGCCGCCCGGCTGCGCGAGCACTTCCCCGTGCTCTACGCCGGGGAGAACGGGCTGGTCGCCCACGAGTGCATCCTCGACATCCGGCCGCTCACCCGGGCCACCGGGATCACCAACGACGACGTCGCCAAGCGGCTGGTCGACTTCGGCTTCCACGCCCCGACGATGAGCTTCCCGGTGGCCGGCACGCTGATGGTCGAGCCCACCGAGAGCGAGGACAAGGACGAGCTCGACCGGTTCGTCGCGGCGATGGTGGCCATCCGCGGCGAGATCGAGCGGGTGGCCAGCGGGGAGTACGACCGCGAGGACAACCCGCTGCGCAACGCCCCCCACACGCTGAAGATGCTCGCCGGGGAGTGGGAGCGGCCCTACCCGCGGTCGACGGCGGTGTTCCCGGTGTCCTCGCTGACCACCCGCGGCTACCTGGCGCCGGTGCGCCGGATCGACCAGGCCTTCGGCGACCGCAACCTGGTCTGTTCCTGCCCGCCGCCGGAGGCGTTCGCCGAGCCGGAGCCCGCCTCCGCGCCGCGGACGCAGGTGCCCGACCGCGGCGAGGGCGCCCCCGACGACCTCGGTACCGCCGCCGACGTGGTGGGAGCCCCGGCCTGACGCCGGCGAGATCCGCGGTGTGGTCGCCACCGGACTCCGGTGGCGACCACATCGCCGATCTGGTCGATCAGGGCGGCGGGGTCAGGGCAGGGCGACCCGTCCGGACGCCGAGGCGATGCCGAGCCAGGTGTGCCGGTTGCCCGCCCAGCACCAGCCGACCTTGGGCGCGTTGCGGCGCTCCCGGCCGTCGCGGCCGGTGCCGTTGCTGATCCACAGCGCCGGGGTGCGCGCGTCGAGCGACCCGTTCGCCCGCCGCAGCCGCGAGCCGACGGTCATCGTGCAGGCGTTGCGCTCGAGCACGTCGGGGCACTGCAGCAGCCAGGTGAGGCCCTCCGCCAGCGTGAGCGGCGAGCGCCCGGCCGCCCGGATCCGCGGCAGCGCCTCGTCCGGTGTCACGTCCAGGTACTCGTCGCCGCGGTCGGGCCCGCACAGCAGGTAGGCGGGGCCCGGCGGTGGCTCGGCGCCCGGGACCGGCGCGAAGTCGTCGAGGTCGGTCATGTCGACCACGACGAACGCCGGCCGGTCCCCCCACCGCACCCCGGGCACCAGCGCCGACGGAGGCACCGACGCGGGGTCGAGCACCAGCAGCGCGTCGTCCCTCGCGGCGGCGGTCAGGGCAGCGGCCTCGGCCGCCGACCGCAGCTCGGCGGCCGTGAGCCCGGCGCGCTCGTGCAGGCCGAGGGCGACCAGCCGGTCGGCCTGGGCGGGAACCGGGGGGAGGGAGAGCGAGGTGGTCGGCACGGGGACCTCCGGGGGAGGGAGCGGCGGCGGACCGTCCGGAAACGACCAGAGGCGCGGTCCGGTTCCGACCTGTGGCCGGTGACGCCGCCGTCGGCCGGGAGGACCATCGGCCCATGGGAGTGTCGCGGTCGAGCAGCAGGCGGCGGGTCCGGACGGCGGGGGCGGCGCTGGCCGCGGGTGCCCTGCTGACGGCGGGCTGCGCCGGCGTCGGCGCCCGGGACCCGGGGCCGCTCGCCCCGGCGGCGGCCACCGAGGAGTCGACGACGTCCGCGACGACGTCCGCGACGCCGTCCCCGACGCCGTCCGAGACCGCGCCCGCCCCCTCACCGACGCCGTCCCCGAGCCCGGCCGAGGAGCCGGCCGGCGGCGGCGAGCTGCGTGACCGGCTGCTCCCGGCGGAGGCGTTCGGCGCGGACGCCACCGTCGTCACCGTCACCACCGACCAGCTCGGCACCGCCGGCGGCGGCTGGGGAGGGTGGGGAGGCGGCTGGTACGGCGGCTGGTACGGCGGCTGGTACGGCCCCTGGCACGACGACACCGACGGCGACGGCGACCGGTGGGACGAGTGGTCCGACGCGGTGACCGTGGAGCCGCCGGAGTGCGCCGCCGCCCTGGACGCGCTGCCCGCGCTCGAGGGCCTCGAGGACTCGCTCAGCGTGGCCGCCCAGGTGGCCCGGACGCCGTCGACGCAGACGGTGGAGGCGATCGGGGAGTCCCCGGCCCTGGCGGACCTGCAGCTCCCGCTCGACCGGCTGCTGGCCGACTGCGCGTCGGTCACCACCAGCGGGCCGTGGGGCTGGAGCGCGACGGCCGAGGTGGCCGCCCTCGACGCGCCCGCGCTGGGGGAGCAGAGCGCCGCCGTCCGGGTGACGGTCGACGCGGAGGGCCGGGACCCGCGCAACGTGCTCGTCGGCGTCGTCCTCGACGGCACGCGGGGGCTGCTGCTGGCCCAGTCGGCGGCGCCGGACGCGGCCGACCCCGACCCGGCGGCGTTCACCGCCCTGCTGACCGACGCGGCCGGCGCGGCGTTCGACTGACCTCCCGCGCCGGCCCCGGGGGAGGGTCAGGCGCTGACGAGGCCCGCCGTCCGCCACTGGTGGTGGTCGGCGACCGCGCGGCCGTCGGGCAGCAGCTCGCCGTCGTCGTCGAAGAGGACGACGCCGTTGCACAGCAGGCTCCAGCCCTGCTCGGGGTGGCCGCTCACGACGGCCGCGAGGTCACGGGCGTCGCTGGTCGCGTCGGGGCAGGGGGTGGGGTGTACGCACATCGGAGGCTCCCGATCTGTCCGCCGCGGACGGCGGCGGTGTGACGGTTCGTGGTCGTCCGGTGACCGGACGTCTCCGAGTGTGCGCCCGCTCCCGCCGCCCGTCAGGTGACGGAACTCACGACGTCACCCGCCCGGGTCGTCACACCTCGCCATGCCTGCACGCCCCGCCGACGGCCCGCTCAGTCCGTTATCCCCAACTCATAGCCACAGCCGCCACGAGAACGGGACGGGCAACGAGGGAGAGGGGTCAGAGCTTGCGGAGCAGGATGCGCCGCACCGAGTGGTCGGCGGACTTCTGCAGCACCAGCCGGGCCCGCGAGCGCGTCGGCGCGATGTTCTGCCGCAGGTTCGGCCCGTTCACCGCCGCCCAGATCGACAGCGCGGTGGCGCGGGCGTCGTCGTCGCTGAGGTCGGCGTAGCGGTGGAAGTAGGCCGAGGTGTCGGCGAAGGCGGTGCGCCGCAGGGCGAGGAACCGCTCGACGTACCACTGCTGGATATCGGACTCGCCGGCGTCGACGTAGACGGAGAAGTCGAAGAAGTCCGACAGGAACACCTCCGGCACCCGGCCGTCGTCGCGGCGGCCGGCCTGCAGCACGTTGAGCCCCTCGAGCACGAGGATGTCGGGCCGGTCGACCAGCTGCCGCTGCCCGGGCAGCACGTCGTAGGACTGGTGGCTGTAGACCGGCGCGCTCACCTCGCCGCGGCCGGACTTGAGGTCGGCGAGGAAGCGGATCAGCGCCCGCCGGTCGTAGCTCTCCGGGAAGCCCTTGCGCGACATCAGCCCGCGCTGCTCGAGGACGGCGTTGGGCCAGAGGAACCCGTCGGTGGTCACCAGGTCGACGCGGGGGGAGTCCGGCCCGGCGGCGAGCAGGGTCTGCAGCAGCCGGGCGGTGGTGGACTTGCCGACGGCGACGCTGCCGGCGACGGCGATGACGTAGGGGACCTTGGCTGTGGTGTCGCCGAGGAACCGGCTCTGCGCGGCCCACAGGCGCTGGCTGGCGGTGACGTGCAGGCGCAGGAGCTCGGCCAGCGGCAGGTAGACGGTGGCGACCTCGTCGAGGTCGATGCGGTCGCCGAGGCTGCGCAGCGCGCGCAGCTCGGCCTCGTCGAGCGGGAGGGTGCCGGAGCCGGCGAGGGCGCGCCACGCCTCGCGGTCGAACGCCGCGTAGGGCGAGATCTGGGGCCGGGTCCCTGCCGTCACGCGGCCCATCGTGCCGCCCGTGGGCCGGTACCCCGACCGGCGGGTCACCCGCCCGGGCGCACCGGGGTGTGATCCCGGGTCCGCCGGGGGCCGGGACGGGCCGCCGCGTCTAGGGTTCCGGTGTGCCGACCCGCCGAGGGCTGCTCGACTGCGTCGAGCGGTACGCCGCCGCCGCGCCGCTGCCCGACACGCGCGTCGTCCCGGTCGGCGGGCTCGACGTGCCGGTGGGCTCGGCGGCCTGGCCCCACCCGGCCCGCCCGCGCCGCGGCGTCGGCCGGGTGACCGCCGCCGACGTCCGCGCCGCCGTCGAGCTGCAGGAGGAGGCCGGGCTGCCGGCCGCCGTCGAGTGGGTGACCCAGCGGACGCCGTCGCTCGGGGCTGCCGCCCGCGAGGCGGGCCTCGTGGTGTCGGAGTTCCCGCTGCTGGTGGTCGACGACCCGGTGGAGCTGCTGCTGCCCCCCGGGGTGCGGCTCTACCTCGTGGGCTCCGAGGACCCGGCCCTGCCGCACTACCAGCACCTGCTGGAGACCGGCTTCGCCCCGCACGCCGACGACGCCCACCCCGACGACCTCGAGGGCCCCTCGGCCGCGCGGGCCGAGGTGCTGCGCGAGCGGGTGGCCACCGGCCGCACCGTCGTGATGGTGGCCCTGGAGGACGGGCAGCCGGTGGGGGTGGGCTCGCACTCGCCGGTCGACGTCGACGGCACCGAGATCACCGAGATCGTCGGGGTGGCGAGCTCCCCGCGCCGCCGCGGCCGGGGCGTGGGCGCGGCGCTGGCCTCCGCGCTGGTCGCGCAGGCCCGGGAGACCGCCGAGCTGGTCTTCCTCACCGCCGGGGACGACGACGTCGCGCGGGTGTACGAGCGGGTCGGCTTCGCCTGGCTCGGCGCCACCGGCGTCGCGGCCCGCCCGCCGGGTCCCTGAGCCGCCGGGAGCTCAGGCGCGGGGCGGCGGCAGCGCGGCCGCGGCGGCCGACAGCGCCGCGCGGGCCTGGTCGTAGGACACCGACCGCGGCACCTCGCTGAGCAGCACCACCACCCGGTCGCCGCTCACCGCGACCGAGTGCAGGTGCCGGTTGCCGTCCACGCAGCACATCCAGCCCTGCTTGACCGCGGGCATCCCGGGCAGCGTGCCGAAGGCGCCGAAGCGCTGGTCGAAGCCGTCGGCGGCCAGCGGCGTGGCGGTGCGCATCCAGGCGAGCAGGGTGGCGGCGTCGGCGGGAGCGGCCACCCGGGGCAGCTCGGCGAGGAAGCGGGCGAGGTCCCGGGCGGTGGTCGTCGTCTCGCCCCACTGCGACGGGTCGGCCGGCGGAGCGGTGCCGGTCAGGCCGTAGCGGGCGGCGACGTCGCGCACCATCCGCGGGCCGTCGAAGCGCACCCACAGCTCCGAGGCGGCGGGGTCGTCGGAGCTGCGGATCATCTCCTGCAGCAGCCGCCAGTCGCGGCCGTCGAGGGCCACGGAGCCGGCCCGGGCGCGGTGCAGCAGGTCCTCGGCGAGGAACAGCTTGACCATCGAGGCGGTGGGGAACGGGCGGTCGGCGGCCGCGCCGTTGTCGGCGGTGCGCCGGCCCGTCCGGGCGTCCCCGGCGTCCAGGGCGCGCCGGGTCAGGCCCGCCGAGGGCTCGGCCTGGACGGTCAGCGCGACCGCCAGCGTGCCGGGCACCGTCCACGCTCCGGCGACCGCGGGGACGACCTCGGCCGCCGGCGGCCCGGCCGCCGCCCGCCCCGGGGCGCCCAGCAGGGACCCCAGGAGCAGCAGGACGGCGGCCGGGACCAGCAGCGCGCGCGCCGGCCGGCCGGCACGGGGTGGCGCCACTGCTTGAGCGCTCATGGACCCGGGGTACCCGGCACCGGGCCGCGCGCACCCGTCCGGGGCGGACGGTGTCGTTCCGGCTGGGCCGGGGCTACTCCTGCGTGTAGGTGACCACCAGCGTCGCCCGGGCCAGCGTGTGCCCGAAGAGGTTGAAGCCGTGGAAGGCCGGGGTGGCGTCGGCCGGCACGCCCATGTCCTCGGTGTCGAGCGCGTGCACCACGACGAGGTAGCGGTGCGGGCCGTGCCCGGCCGGGGGAGCGGCACCGACGTAGCCGGGGAAGCCGCCGTCGTTGCGCAGCTGGCGGGCGCCCCCGGGCAGGCCCGCCCCCTCCTGGTCGCCGGCACCCGAGGGCAGCTCGGTGACCGACCCGGGGATGCCGGTGACGACCCAGTGCCAGAAGCCGCTGGCGGTGGGGGCGTCGGGGTCGTAGACGGTGACGGCGTAGCCCCGCGTCCCCTCGGGCGCGCCCGACCACGACAGCTGGGGCGAGCGGTCCTCGCCGCCGGCGCCCATCACGCCGCTGACGTGCGGCATCGGCATGACCTCGCCGTCGGTCAGGTCGGCGCTCGTCACCGTGAACGACGGCACGGGCGGCAGGAAGTCGTACGGGTTCGGCGGGACGGGCCGGTCGGCCATGGCGGTCCTCTCCTCGGGCGCTCGGGCGGGCGGGGCGCACGGACGCGCCACCCCGCGCCGACCCTAGGCAGCCGCCGTCCCCGGCGCCCTGCGACCACCGCCTAGGTGATCGCGCGGGTGATCTCGACGCGCCGGTCCGCCGCCGCCGTGGGTAGCGTCGTCGCGTGCTCGGACTCCCGGACCGCATCCGCGCCTGCCTCTTCGACATGGACGGCGTCCTCACCCGGACGGCGACGGTCCACATGGCCGCCTGGAAGCGCACCTTCGACGAGTACCTGCGCTCCACCGACCCGCGGGCCGTCGAGTTCACCCAGCTCGACTACAACCGCTACGTCGACGGCAAGCCCCGCGCCGACGGCGTGCGCGACTTCCTCGCCAGCCGCGGCATCACCCTGCCCGAGGGCACGCCGGAGGACCCGCCCGACGCCGCCACGGTGCACGGCATCGGCAGCCGCAAGAACGAGCTGCTGCTCGCCGAGCTGGCGGAGAACGGCGTCGAGGTCTACCCGGCGTCGATGACCTACCTGCGCGCGGTGAAGGAGGCGGGCCTGGCCACCGCCGTCGTCACCGCCTCGGCCAACGGGGAGCAGGTGATCGCCGCCGGCGGGTTCGCCGACCTCATCGACGCCCGCGTCGACGGCGTGGTCACCGCCGTGCAGGGCCTGCGCGGCAAGCCCGCGCCCGACACCTTCCTCGCCGGCGCCCGCGCGCTCGGCGTGGAGCCCGGCGAGGCCGCCGTCTTCGAGGACGCGCTGGCCGGTGTGGCCGCCGGTCGGGCGGGCGACTTCGGCCTCGTCGTCGGCGTCGACCGGGTGGGCCAGGCCGACGCGCTGCGCGAGAACGGCGCCGACGTCGTCGTCACCGACCTCGACCAGCTGCTGGGGGACCGGGCATGACCGAGGGCCGCCCCAGCTTCCCGGTCGAGCCGTGGGCGCTCACCGAGATCGGCCTGGACCACGCCTCCCTCGGCGTGCACGAGTCGGTGTTCGCCCTCGCCAACGGGCACATCGGCATGCGCGGCTCGTTCGAGGAGGGCGAGCCGATCGTCGTCCCCGGCACCTACCTCAACGGCTTCTTCGAGGAGCGGCCGCTGCCCTACGCCGAGGCCGGCTACGGCTTCCCCGAGCAGGGGCAGACGGTCGTCAACGTCACCGACGGCAAGCTGGTGCGGCTGCTGGTCGGCGACACCCCGCTCGACCTCGACTACGGCGAGATCGTCGAGCACCGGCGCACCCTCGACCTGCGCCGCGGCGTGCTGCGCCGGGTCACCGAGTGGCGCTCGCCCAACGGGCGCACGGTCAAGGTCACCAGCACCCGGCTGGTGTCGCTGCGGCGCCGCTCGATCGCCGCCATCGAGTACTCCGTCGAGTGCACCGACAACCGCGGCGACCTGTACGTGGCGCTGCAGTCGGACCTGCTGGCCAACGAGCCGGTCGACAGCGGTAGCGAGAGCGACGACCCGCGCGCCGCCGCCGCGCTGCGCCGCCCGCTGGTCAACGAGCTCGCCGTCGGCCGCGGCCAGCGGGCGGTGCTGGTGCACCGCACCCGCCGCAGCAGGCTGCTCATGGCCGCCGGCATGGACCACGTCGTCGACGTGCCCGACAGCGCCACCGAGGACATGGAGGCCGGCGAGGACCTCGCCCGCTTCACCCTCGCCGCCCGCCTGCCCCAGGGCTCGTCGCTGAAGCTGGTCAAGTACCTCGCCTACGGCTGGAGCTCCCGCCGCTCGGCCGCCGCGCTGCGCGACCAGGTGGAGGGCGCCCTGGCGACGGCGAAGCTCGCCGGCTTCGAGCGGCTGCTGCGCGAGCAGAAGGAGGTCCTCGACTCGCACTGGGCGCTGGCCGACGTCGAGATCGAGGGCGACGACGAGCTGCAGCAGGCGGTCCGCGTCGGCGTCTTCCACGTGCTGCAGGCCTCGCTGCGCGCCGAGCGCCAGCCCGTCCCGGCCAAGGGGCTCACCGGCCCGGGCTACGACGGGCACACCTTCTGGGACACCGAGACCTACGTGCTCCCCGTGCTCACCTACATCGCCCCCGACGCGGTCCGCGACGCGCTGCGCTGGCGGCACTCCACCCTCGACCTGGCCCGGGCGCGGGCCAGCGAGCTCGGCCGGCAGGGCGCGGCGTTCCCGTGGCGGACCATCCGCGGCGAGGAGACCAGCGGCTACTGGCCCGCGGGGACGGCGGCCTTCCACATCAACGCCGACATCGCCGACGCCGTCGTCCGCTACTGGCACGCCACCGGCGACGACGAGTTCGACCGCGACTTCGGCACCGAGCTGCTCATCGAGACCGCCCGGCTGTGGGCCTCGCTCGGGCACTTCGACGCCGAGGACGGCTTCCGCATCGACGGGGTGACCGGCCCCGACGAGTACACCGCGGTGGTCGACAACAACGTCTACACGAACCTCATGGCGCAGCGGAACCTGCGCGAGGCGGCGCGGGCGGTCGAGCGGCAGCCCGACGTCGCCGGGCGGCTGCAGGTCACCGAGGAGGAGGTCGCCTACTGGCACCGGGCCGCGCGGCTCATGCGGGTGCCGTGGGACTCCCGGCTCGGGGTGCACATGCAGTCCGAGGCGTTCACCCACCACGAGGAGTGGGACTTCGCCGGGACGCCGGCCTCGCACTACCCGCTGCTGCTGCACTACCCCTACTTCGAGATCTACCGCAAGCAGGTGGTCAAGCAGGCCGACCTGGTGATGGCGCTGCACCTGCGCGGGGACGCCTTCACCCACGAGGAGAAGGTCGCCGACTTCGCCTACTACGAGGCCCGCACGGTGCGCGACTCGTCGCTGTCGGCGGCGCAGCAGGCCGTCGTCGCCGCCGAGACCGGGCACCTCGAGCTCGCCTACGACTACTGGGGCGAGGCCGCGCTCACCGACCTGCAGAACCTGCACGGCAACGCCGGCCACGGCCTGCACATCGCCTCGCTGGCCGGCGGCTGGACGGTCGCCGTCGCCGGGTTCGGCGGCATGCGCGACCACGACGGCCGGCTGCTGTTCGCGCCGCGGCTGCCCTCCCGGATCAGCCGGCTGCGGTTCCGGCTGGCCTACCAGGGGCGCACCGTGGAGGTGGCGATCGAGAAGGAGCGGACCACCTACCGGCTGCTCGACGGCGAGCCGCTCGACGTGCACCACCACGGCCGCCGGGTCACCGTCGACGAGGCCGAGCTGACGCTGGACAACCCGCCCGCGCCGGAGGTGGAGCCGGTGCGCCAGCCGCCGGGCGCGTCCCCCCGCCGCCGCGGCAACGGCCGGCGTGACTAGCGGTCAGCCGAGCACCCGGCCCAGGCGGGCGACCGCCTCCTGGAGCCGGCCGGGCGGGGACGCGGCGTAGCCGAGCACCAGCCCGGCCGGGCCGGGGCGCACCCGGTGCCAGGACAGCGGGTGCACCAGCACCCCGGCCTCCCGCGCCCGGCGGGCCAGCACGGTGTCGTCGAGCCCCGGCCGCCCGGTGAAGGTGAGCAGCAGGTGCAGGCCCGCCGCCACCCCCTCGACCCGCGCCCCGGGCAGGTGCGCCCGCACGGCGGCGACGACGGCGTCGCGGCGGGCCCGCTGGCGGGTGCGCACGCGGCGCAGGTGCCGGTCGTGCGCGCCGGAGGCCAGCAGCTCGGCCAGCACCAGCTGGGGCAGCACCGGGCCGCCGAGGTCGGCGGCGTGCCGGGCGGCGACCAGCTCGGCGTGCAGGTGCGGCGGCGGCACCGCCCAGCCCAGCCGCAGCCCCGGCGCCAGGCTCTTGGAGACGCTCCCGGTGTGCAGCACCGATCCCGGCGCGGCGGCCTGGAGCGCGGCCACCGGCGGCCGGTCGTAGCGGTGCTCGGCGTCGTAGTCGTCCTCCACCACCAGCCCGCCGGTGTCCCGCGCCCAGGCCAGGACGGCGCGGCGCCGCGCGGGGGACAGGACGACGCCGGTGGGGAACTGGTGCGCCGGGGTGAGCAGCACCGCGCCCGCGCCGCTGCCGGACAGCGCGGCGGCGACCAGGCCCTCGCCGTCGACCGGCACCGGGACGGTGGGCACGCCCCGGTGGGCCAGCGCCTCGCGGGCGCCGCGCGAGCCGGGGTCCTCGACGGCGACCGCCGTGCCGGCGCCGGACGCCGCGTCGAGCAGCGGGCCGAGCAGCGCCAGCGTCTGGGCCACCCCGGCCACCACCACGAGGGCGTCGGCGTCGGCGCGCAGCCCGCGGGTGCGGGCCAGCCACGCGGCGAGCACCGTCCGCAGCCGCGGGTGGCCGCGCGGGTCGCCGTAGCCGAGGTCGGCGTCGCTCGCGCCGGCCAGCACCGCCCGCTCGGCCCGCAGCCAGGCGGCCCGCGGGAACGCGGCGAGGTCGGGGACGCCGGGGGAGAGGTCGAGGTCGACGCCCTCCGGCACCGGCGCCGGCAGCCGGGGGACGTCGGCCGGCGGCAGCGGGCTCACCGCCACCATGGGCGCCGGGCGCGGCGCGGTAGGGAAGGCCGGCACCGTCCCGGCGACCACCGTGCCCGCACCGGTGCGGGCGACCACCAGCCCCTCGTCGGCCAGCCGCCGCCACGCCTCGACGACGACGCCCCGGGAGGCGCCGAGGTCGCGGGCGAGCACCCGGGTCGGGGGCAGCGCCGCGCCGGGCGCCAGGCGGCCCTCGGCGACCGCCGCGCGCACCCGCTCGACCAGCCACGCGGTCAGGCCGTGGGGCGGTGCCTCGTCGCGGCGCAGCTGCAGGAAGTCGGCCCCGGCGGATCGGTCCACTGGATCTGCTCCTCATCGGACCTGTCCACCGGTCCGCTCGGCCGTCAGGGTCGCACCGTGCCCGCCGGACCCGCCACCCCCGTCCCCCCGCCCGCCGTCCCCGGCGCTCCGCCCGCCGTCGTCCCCGCCGTCGCCCCCGGCGCGCTCCGGACCGCCCTGCCCGGCGCCCTGGCGATGGTGTTCGTCGGCGGCAGCGTCGCCGTCTCCGGCCTGCTCCCCGGCGGCGCGGACGCCACCGCGCAGGCCCTGCGCTACACCGCCGCCTGCGCCGTCCTGGTGCTGCTGGCGCGGGCCGGCGGGCGGCCGCTGCTGCGGCCCCGCGGCGCCGAGTGGGCGTGGCTCGCGGGCGTCGCCGGCGCCGGGCTGGTGCTGTTCAACGTGGCCCTCGTCGAGGGCGCCGCGCACGCCGAGCCCGCGGTGCTGGGGGTCGCCGTCGCGAGCGTCCCCCTGCTGCTGGCCACCGCCGGCCCGCTGCTGCAGGGGCAGCGCCCGGCGCCGCGGGTGCTGCTGGCCGCGGTCGTGGTCACCGCGGGCGCCGCGGCGGTGCAGGGGCTGGGGCGCACCGACGGCACCGGGCTGCTGTGGGCGCTCGTGGTGCTGCTCTGCGAGGCGGCCTTCACGCTGCTCGCCGTCCCCGTGCTCGCCCGGCACGGGGCGTGGGGCGTCTCGGTGCACACCACCTGGCTGGCCGCCGCCGGGTTCGCCGTCCTCGGCCTGACCACCGAGGGACCCGGCACCCTCCTGCGGCTGGACGCCGGCGACCTGCTCGCCGTCGCCTACCTCGCGCTGGCGGTCACCGCCGCCGCCTTCGTCCTCTGGTACGCCACCGTCGGCCGGATGGGGCCCGGGCGCGCGGGGCTGCTCACCGGCCTCGCCCCCGTGGCGGCGGCCGCGGCCGGCGTCGCGCTGGGCGGCCCGCCGCCGGCGCCGGGGGTCTGGGCGGGCATCGCCCTGGTGGCCGCCGGGCTGGCGTGCGGCATGACGGGCGGGACCGCCGGCGGGACGGGGGGTCCCGGGCTCAGGGGAGCAGCAGCCAGGACCCGGCGAGGGCCAGCGCGCCGGCGTCCAGCAGCAGGAACAGCCCGACCCAGCCGAGTGCCGGCAGGCCGGTGAGCCGGGCCAGCTGGTCGGCGTCGGAGTCCGGTGCCGACCGCCGCCGGCGGGCCCGCTGCAGCTCGAGCACCGTCCGCGGGGCGGCGAGCAGCAGGAACCAGGTGACGGCCGCGGCGAAGGCGGCCTGCCCGGCCGGGGGCAGCCAGGCGGTGACGCCCGCGACCACCGCGCCGGTGACCAGCACCGCCCAGAGTCCGTAGAAGTTGCGGATCTGCAGGAGCAGCAGCGCCAGCAGCGCGAGCACCGCCCACAGCACCCCGGCGGCGTGCCCGGTCGCCAGCAGCGCCGCGGCTCCGAGCCCGAACAGGGCCGGGCCGGGATAACCCGCCGCGCAGGTGAGGACCATGCCCGGCCCGGTGGGGCGGCCCCGGGAGACGGTCAGGCCGGAGGTGTCCGAGTGCAGCCGGATGCCCGACAACCGGCGTCCCGCGGCCAGCGCCGCGAGCCCGTGGGCGCCCTCGTGGGCGATCGTCACCACCGTGCGGGCCGGTCGCCACAGCGCGGGGGTGGCCACCACGAGCAGGGCGACGACGGCAGCTCCGGCGAGTACGCCCGGCGGCAGCGGGGCCTCGGCGGTGGCCCGGGTCCAGAGGCGCTCCACGACGTCCATGGCCGCGAGTCAACCGCACGCGTCTGGGAGCGGCCCGGATGCGGGAGGACCCCGTGTCGTCCGTTATCCCCAACTAATGTGCGTGATCACCGGGGGACGCGTCCCGGGGAAGGGGAGCAGCGAGAGCGGGGAGGATCACGCCGCCCGCGGCTGCGGAGGCCCGGGCCGCCCGCTCATCCTGGACGGCGTGACGACGACGCCAGCTGTCGACGCCCGGGAGCTGCCGGTCACGGTCTCCTTCACCCGGCGCGCCGACCCCGCGCATACCCGCGAGATGACCGCCTGGATCCGCGCCGGCCTGACGATGGCCGAGTCGTTCCCCGGCTTCCTCGGCGCGGGGTGGGTGCGCCCGCGCGGCGGTTCCGACGAGTGGCACATGCTCTGCCGGTTCACCGACCAGGCGGCGCTCGAGGCGTGGGAGGCGTCGGCGGAGCGGGCCTGGTGGCTGCGCTCGGCCGAGGGCCTGGCCGAGGTGACCCGCACCGAGCGGCGCACCGGTATCGAGGGCTGGTTCGACGAGCCGGCCGTGACCGAGGTGGTCACCCCGGCGGGGCCGGCGGCGCCGCCGCGGTGGAAGCAGGCGACGACGATCTGGCTGGTCTTCTACCCGCTCAACCTGCTGGCCACGGTGACGCTCGGGGTGTGGCTGGACGGCCTGCCCGTCGCCCTGCGGGTGGCGGTCGTGACGCTCACCCTCACGCCCCTCATGACGTACCTGCTGCTCCCGTGGATCACCCGGCGCCTGCAGTGGTGGCTCGCCGGCCGCTCCTGGCGGGACCGCTGACCTCCGCATCTCCGTTATCCCGAACGATCTTTCAATGTTGAAAGCGGACAGGTAAACAGCACCAGCAGGGGAGGGTGGGGCACGCGGGCACCCCGCCCCGCGTGCCCGGAGGAGGGGTGGTCGGACGTGGTGGCGGTGCGCTCGGCCGCCACGGCGACGGCGAGGGACCCGTCCGGCCGAGCCGCCGCGGGCGGAGCCGACCGGGAGCCCGGTGAGCAACTCGGGCGCCGTCTCGACGACCGACGTGAGCGCCCGCCCCGGCCGCCGGGCGCGCGCTCGTCGCGGTGATCGACCCGGTCCGCCGCCGGCTCGTGGCCGATGGGGGTGTCGGATGCCCCGGCGCGGCCGGCCCGACTCCGTCCGCGCACCGGGCTGCCACCTGGACGGCGTGGCGGCACTCGCCAGGTACGGCGGGCACGGTACGAACTGACGCCGGACGGCACGTCGTCGTCGTCGCTCCGGATCTCCTGTGTCCGTTATCCCCAACAAAAAAACAACAAGACGGTGGTCACCTCTCAAGGTGGAAAAGCAACAGCTACCGGGTGAAGATCAGGTTCACCGGGTTGCCGTCGGGGTCCTGGACGTGGGCCACCCGCTGCCCCCAGGGCATGTCGGTCGCCGGGCCGGTCACCGTGCCGCCCAGCTCCTCGACCCGGGGGAGGGCGGCGTCGACGTCGTCGACCTCGATGCTCACCAGGACCCGGCCGGGGGAGCCGGGCGCGATGCCGTCGTCGGCGACGATCCCGAGGTCGGAGTCGCCGATCCGCAGGCCCTGGAAGAAGACGGGACCGTCGTCGGGCACGCGCAGGGTGGGGACGGCGCCGGCGACGTCCGTGTAGAAGCGCACCAGGCGCGTGACGTCGCGGGTGGCCAGGATCGGCTGGACGGTGCTCGGCACGGGGGACCTCCGGGGTTCGGCGGCGACGTCCTCCTGACCGGCCGGGCGGCCGGGACTCATCGGGACCCGTCGTCGCGGCCGGCGGCGCGCAGGCCCTCGCCGAGGAGAACGAAGGCGGCCACCGCCACGACCAGCACGACGCTCGGCGCCACGAGCGCGTGCGGCGCCCGCGAGGCCGCGTCGCCGCCCTGCTCGAGCAGGATCCCCCAGGAGTCGGTGGGGCGCTGCAGGCCGACGCCGGCGAAGGTCAGGATGGCCTCGGCGGAGACCAGGAAGCCCGCGTAGGCGCTGGTGAACACGAGCAGTGGCCGCACCGCCGACGGCAGGACGTGGCGCCCGAGCAGCCGCACGGGGCCGGCGCCGAGCGCCCGGGCCGCCGTCACGTGGTCGAGGGCCAGCACCTGGCGGGTGCTCGCGCGCACGATCCGTACCATGGGCGGCCAGCTGAAGGCGGCCAGGACGACCACCACCTGCGCGACGCCGCGGCGGTCGGTGGCGCTGAGCAGGATGACGCCGCCCAGGACCAGCGGGATGCCCGACCAGACGTCGGTGACCCGGGTGACCAGCGCGTCCACCCAGCCGCCGGCGTAGGCCGCGAGGGTGCCGAGCAGCAGTGCGGCGGGCCCGGCGATCGCGACGACGGCCACGACGAGCAGCAGGGACGTCCGGGCGCCGTACACGACCTTGGCGGCCAGGTCGCAGCCGAAGAGGTCGAAACCCAGCGGGTGCGCCCACGACGGCGGCACGAGCGAGTCGGCCAGGTCGCAGGCGCGGGGGTCGGCCGGGGCGAGCGCGGCCGGCACCAGCGCCATCGCCGCGAACAGGGCGAGCAGCAGCGTGGCCACGATCAGCGGGGCGTTCCACCGGCGCCGCCCGGTCGGGGTGTCCGCGGACGGCAGGGGTGGCGGCACGGGCGGAGTGTGCCCGAGGCCGGCCGGCGCGGTCGACCGGGTGATCACCGTCCTGCCACGATGGGCCGCGTGCTCGCCTTCGCCGTCCGCCGGTCCGGGCAGGCACTGGTCAGCATCTGGGCGGCGGTGACCCTGGTCTTCGTCGCCGTGACGCAACTGCCGGGCGACCCGGTGCGGGCGCTGTTCGGCTTCCGCCCGCCGCCCCCCGAGCTCTACGCCCGCATCCGCAGCGACTACTCCCTCGACGAGCCGGTGGCCGTCCAGTACGGGCGGTACCTGCGCGACCTGCTCACCGGCGACTGGGGCCGCGGCCTGCCGAGCCTGCGCGGGGACGCGGTGGTGCCCGGGCCGGCCGTCCTGGACGTCGTCGCGGTCGCCGCCCCGGTGAGCGCGGTCCTGCTCGGCGGTGCGGTGCTGGTGCAGCTGGTCGTCGGCGTGGTGGCCGGCGCGCTCGCCACGGGCGGGCGGTGGACCGGGACGGGGGTCTACGCCGTCGCGACGCTGCTGGTGGGCACGCCGGTGGTGGTGGCGGCCTACCTGCTGCGGTTCGTCTTCGTCTCCGAGCTCGGGTGGGCGCCGGTCAACGGGCGCACCGGGGAGCCCGCGGCCTACCTGCTGCCGGTGCTGGCCCTGGCCGCCCTGTCGACCGGCTACGTCGCGCTGATCGCGCGGGTGGAGGTGGGGGAGACGCTGCGCTCGCCGTTCGTGCTGGCCGCCCGGGGCCGCGGCCTGCCGCCGTGGCGGGTGGTCGGGGTGCACGCGCTGCGGCCGGCGCTGACGCCGGTGGTGACCTACGTGGCGGCGAACCTGGGGCAGCTGTTCGTGGGGCTGATCGTCGTCGAGGGCGTCTTCGGCATGCCGGGCGTCGGCGGTGCGATCCTCGGGGCGATCCAGGGGCGGGACCGGGCGATGCTGGTCGGCCTGACGACGGTCGTCATCGCGGCGGTCATCGTGGCCAACGCGCTCGCCGACGTCGCGGCCGCGGCGGTGGACCCGAGGGTGCGGGTGCGGTCCTGAGGACGCGCTCACACGGGGTCCGTCGGTGGCGCGGGGAGCGGGTCCTCTCCGGACTAGTTGACATAATGTGCATTATCGGCGCACTGGATCCGGGCGCGAGAAGGGGTCGATCCGGCTCGCCACCGGGTCCCGCAGCTCGTTGCCTGACAGGCCTGGACCGCTCGACGCCGACGTCCGCTCCGACGTCACCTCGACGACGATGCATGTGCCGGACGCCGGCGACCCTCGGCGGGTCGTCGCCGGCGCTCGTCGAGGCCGTCCGCCGACCCAGGTTCGTGCACCGCGACGTTCCCGCGCGCCCGAGCCGTTCCGACGCCTCCTCGGTCCACTGGCGATCTCCCCGGCGGCCCGGCACCCGGTCGCCGGCCTCCGGCCACCCGGTTCCGGCCGCATCGCCGCCCGGCCCGTCCCGCCCGGCTGTCCCCCGAGTCCCGATGATCATCGACGGCGGCGACGAGCCGCTCCTGCCGCCGACCACCCGCCCCTCCCCGGTGCCCGCGACACCACCGTCTTTTCGTCACTGTGACGTTAGAACGGTGATGTCCGTGCTTCGACGGGCGGCCCGCCCGGTGCCTGCCTAGGGTCGACGCATGGAACTCCGACGTCCGATCGCAGCACTCATGACCGCGCTGGCGCTGTTCGGAGGCGGCGCCACGCTCACGGCCTGCAACGCGGCCGGCGACACCCAGAACGACGGCACGACCGACGACAGCGAGAACTCCAGCGGCAACGACCCGTCGGAGGAGTCGCAGGACAACCTGCCGGACAACAGCAACCCGGACCCGGGCGCGCCCGAGGACCAGGACGACGACACGCAGGACCCGGACTGACCTGCCGCCCGGGACCGGACAGCGCGAGCCGGACGCCGGGACCCGGGGACGGTGACCGGGCCCGGCGCACGCGTCAGCCGGCGCGCTCGGTGACCCAGAGCCGGTCGAGCCGCCCCGTCGAGCGCACCACGTCGGCCAGCATCTGCTCGAGCTCGGCCTTGGTGTGTCGTTCGCCGAGCAGCGTCTGCACGTCCTCGAGGGCACAACGCAGCTGGAACAGCCGGTCCTGCAGCCCGTCGAGCTCGGCGCGCTTGACGAGGACGACGTCGTCGGACAGGCCGGCCTTGGCCGTCGCCGAGCGTTGCTCGTAGGCGCGCTGCCGGCACGCCTGACCGCAGTACAGGCGCGGACGGCCGACGGACCCGGCCTGCGGGAGCACCCGCCGGCACCAGCCGCACCGGCGCTCGGTGCCGCTCCCCTGCTCGCCGGTGTCGCGCTTCCCCGACGTCCTGACCGCCCTCTCGACCGTTCCCGCGGCGGCGCCGCGGACCTGCTGCTCTGCCACGGCCGCGACGCTAGACGCCCCCACCGACAGTCCGGCGAGACACGCCCGGGAGGCGCCTCGTGACGGGGCCGGTCGGCGTGTCGGGGGCCCGCACTAGCGTGTCGCCCGTGCCCCCCGCCCGGTTCGCCTTCCTCGAGGGGCCGACCCCTCTCGCGATGGCCCACCGGGGCGGCGCGATCGAGCACCTGGAGAACACCATGCCGGCCTTCGCGGCCTGCGTGGCGATGGGTTACCGCTACCTGGAGACCGACGTGCGGGTGACCGCCGACGGCGTGCCGGTCGTCTTCCACGACCCCACCCTCGACCGGGTCACCGACCGCACCGGGCGGATCGAGCAGCTGCCGTGGGCGGAGGTCGCCGAGGCGTGCATCGGCGGGCGGGAGCCGGTCCTGCGGCTCGAGGAGCTGCTCGGCGCCTGGCCCGACGTCCGGTTCAACCTCGACATCAAGGCCGCCGGTGTCCTCGCGCCGCTGGTGCGGGTGCTGCGCCGCATGGACGTCCTGGACCGCGTCTGCCTCGGCTCGTTCTCCGACGCCCGGGTCGCCGCCGCCCGCCGGCTGCTCGGCCCCACGGTGTGCACCTCGCTCGGCCCGCGCGGGGTGGCGGCGCTGCGGTTGTCGTCGTACTCGCCGCGGGCGGCCGGGCTGGTGCGGATGCAGGCCGGCTGCGCGCAGGTGCCGCTGCAGCTGGGTGGCCGCGCGCTGGTCGACGAGCGGTTCGTCACCGCCGCGCACGCCCGCGGGCTGCAGGTGCACGTGTGGACCGTCGACACGGCCGAGGAGGCGACGGCGATGCTCGACCTCGGCGTGGACGGCATCATGACCGACCGCCCGGCGATGCTGAAGGAGATCCTCGAGGCCCGGGGCCAGTGGGCCGGCCGCTGAGCGACCGGGTGCGGCGGCTGCGCGAGTGGCGGCCGGCTCCCCCGCCGCTGCCCGACCACCTCGAGCCGGTGCTGCGCGACACCGACCCCGAGTGGTTCGCCCGCGAGCTGGCGATCGCCGCGGCGCCGCCGTGGGACGGCTGGCTGCTCGCGCTGCGGCGGCTGTCCTGGCTGGTCGACCTGTTCGGCCGGGTGGAGATCACCGGCGGGATCCCCGACGAGCTGCGCCGCGGCCCGCTGCTGCTGGCGGCCAACCACGTCGGCGACTTCGACCCGTTCCTGATCGCCGTCGCCCTGCACCGCCTCGGCGTCGTCCCGCGGATCATGGCGACCGGCGGGATCATGTCCGCGCCGGTCGTCGGGCCGGTGCTCGAGCGCGCCGGCGGCATCCGGGTGGAGCGGGGCACCGAGGTCGCCCGGCACGCGGTACGAGTGACCGAGGTGGCGCTGGTGCACGGCGGCCACGTCGTCGCCTATCCCGAGGGGCGGGTCGGGCTGTCACCGGACTGGTGGCCCGAGCGCGGCCGCACCGGGCTGGCCCGGCTGGCGCTCGGTGTCGGCGTGCCGGTGATCCCGGTCAGCCAGTGGGGCGCCCAGGACGTGCTGCAGTACGGCAACGACTGGGGCAAGCTGCGCACCCTCGCCCGCTCCCTGGTGCGGCGGCCGGTGCTGCGGGTGCACGTCGGCCCGCCGGTGTACCTGGAGGACCTGCGGCCGGGCCGGGTCGGCGACGCCAACCGGGCGCGGATGCGGATCGCCGCGGCGATCACCCGCGGGCTGGTGCCGCTGCGCGCGGCCGCCGCCCCGCTGCGTCCCGACCCCACCCGGCCGACGACGGGCGCCGCGGCGTTCCCCGGCGGCGTGGTGCCCGAGGACATCCCGTGACGGGCCGGTGCTGGAAGTGCCGACCCGCGGCTGGCACCCTGCGGCCGTGACTGCGCCCGACCTCCAGGCCGCTCCCGGCCCCGCCGACCGCGCGCTGCGCCGCGAGCGCTTCGGCTGGTACTCCTACGACTGGGCGATGTCGGTGTTCAACACCAGCGTCACCACGGTCTTCCTCGGGCCCTACCTGACCAGCGTCGCCCAGGACGCCGCCGGCGCCGACGGCCGGCTGCCGTTCCTCGGCCTGTCCATCCCGCCGGGCAGCTGGTTCTCCTACGTCCTGTCGTTCTCGGTGGTCGTGCAGGTCGTCGTGCTGCCGCTCACCGGCGCCGTGGCCGACCGCAGCGGGCGCAAGAAGCAGCTGCTCGGGGCGCTGGCGCTGCTCGGCGCGCTGGCCGCCACCTGCCTGTTCTTCGTCGCCGACGGCCGGTACCTGCTCGGCGCGGCGCTGTTCGTCGTCGCGAACGTGGCCTTCGGCGCGGCGACCGTCGTCTACTACTCGTGGCTGCCCGACCTCGCCGGCCCCGACGAGCGCGACGCCGTCTCCAGCCGCGGGTGGGCGTTCGGCTACGTCGGCGGCGCGCTGCTGCTCGCCGTCCACCTGGGGCTGTTCCTCGGGGCGGAGTCCCTGGGGCTCACCGAGGGCGAGGCGGTGCGCATCTGCCTGGCGACGGCGGGCCTGTGGTGGGGCCTGTTCACCCTGGTCACGGTCACGCTGCTGCGCGACCGGCCGCCGGTGGCCGCGCACGGCGCCGGCACGAGCGGGTTCCGGCAGCTGTGGTCGACGCTCAAGGGGATGCGGGCGTTCCCGCTGACGCTGTGGTTCCTCGGCGCCTACCTGCTGTTCAACGACGGCGTGCAGACCGTCATCTCGCTGTCGGCCACCTACGCCAGCGAGGAGCTGGGCCTGTCGCAGTCGGTGCTCACCGGCGCGATCCTCATGGTCCAGGTGGTCGCCGTCTTCGGCGCCCTGGGGCTGGGCCGGGTGGCCGCCCGCTACGGCGCCAAGCGCACCGTGCTCGGCTGCCTGGTGGCCTGGACGGCGGTGCTCGTGGCCGCCTACACGCTGCAGGAGGGCGCCGTCGCGCAGTTCTACGCGCTGGCCGCCGTCATCGGCCTGGTGCAGGGCGGCACCCAGGCGCTGTCGCGGTCGCTGTTCAGCCACCTCATCCCGGCCGGCCGGGAGGCGGAGTACTACAGCTTCTACGAGATCAGCGACCGCGGGACCAGCTGGCTCGGGCCGCTGGCCTTCGGCCTGACCTACCAGCTCACCGGGTCCTACCGGTACGCGATCATCAGCCTGGTCGTGTTCTTCGTCGCCGGGTTCCTGCTGCTGCTGCGCCTGCCCATGCGGCGGGCGGTGGTCGCGGCCGGCAACACCCCGCCGGAGCGGCTGTGAGCGACGCGGAGGGGCTGCCGGCGTCGGTGCCCGCGGCCGGCGACCGGCGCCGCGCCCCGGCACCGGCGCACCTGCGCTTCTTCCACGGCCCGATGGACTGCGGCAAGTCGACGCTGGCGCTGCAGGTCGACCACAACCAGAGCCGGCAGGGCCGCTCGGGGCTGCTGCTCACCCAGGGCGACCGGTCGGCCCGGCCGCGGATCACCTCCCGCGTCGGGCTGGCCCGCGAGGCGGTCGAGGTCGACGCCGGCACCGACCTGCTGCTGCTGGTGCGCACCCGGTGGGCCGACGGCACCCGGGTGGACTACCTGATCGTCGACGAGGCGCAGTTCCTCACCCCGGGCCAGGTCGACCAGCTCGCCGAGCTCGTCGACGCGTCGCACGTCGACGTCTACGCCTTCGGGCTGACCACCGACTTCCGCGCCCGCCTGTTCCCGGGCACCCAGCGGCTGCTGGAGGTCGCCGACGACGTGCAGCGCATCCAGGTGGAGGTGCTGTGCTGGTGCGGGGCGCCCGGGCTGCTCAACGCCCGCGTCGTCGACGGGCAGATGGTGCGCGAGGGCGCCACCGTCGTCGTCGCCGACACCGCCCCCACCCCCGCGCCGGACAGCGTCGCCCCCGACGCGTCGACGACGGTGCCGGAGACGCACTACCAGGTGCTGTGCCGGCGGCACCACGTCCTGGGCCTGCTCGGTCCCGGGGCGGCCGGTCCCGGGCAGCTCGCCCTGCCCTGACCTCCCCCGCCGGGGTGGCGTCGCTCACCCCTGGGAGGGGCGGCGGGCGCCCCGATACCACTCCATGCGATGATGGGGAACCGACTCAGCGGAATCTCTCCGCGAAATCCGCCGTTGGTCTCCTTGACTCCCTCCTGCAGTGGGTACCCCCTGCAGCGAGGAGTCCTGACCGACACCACCAGCACGAGAGGACGGTGTGCCATGGGCGAGCGTTCCCTGCGCGGCAGCCGACTGGGCAGCGTGAGCTACGAGACCGAGCGGAACACCGCGCCGATCGAGCGGCAGTACGTCGAGTACAAGTGCCCCTCGGGTCACCAGTTCACCGTGCCGTTCGCGGACGACGCCGAGGTGCCCGACACCTGGGAGTGCAAGTTCGACGGCGCGGCGGCGAAGCTGGTCGGCGGCGCCGAGCCGGCTCCCAAGAAGGTGAAGCCCCCGCGGACGCACTGGGACATGCTCCTGGAGCGCCGCTCCGTCGAGGACCTCGAGGAGGTCCTGGCCGAGCGCCTCGAGGTGCTCCGCGGCCGGCGCACCCGCGCCAGCTGACCCCAGCACGCAGCAGGACGGCCCCGGTGGGACTCCCCCACCGGGGCCGTTCCGCGTCCGGGGCCGGGGACGCCGGCCCCCGGGGTGCTCAGGACGGGCGCGGGCCGCTGTCGACCACGTCGCCGGCCACCTCGCCCTCGATGACCCGCACCGGGGCGCCGAAGGCTCCGGACGCGGAGGCACGGGACGCGGTGGCACCGGACGGGGCGCCGGGCACCCGGGTGCTGTGCACCCGCACCGGGCCGGCGGCCGAGAGCCCCAGCCGGGCGGCCAGCCCGCGGCCCACGGCGGCGCGCACCAGTGGCCGGGTGGGCGGCAGCAGGCACAGCAGCCCGACGGCGTCGGACACGAAGCCCGGCAGCACCATCAGCGCCCCGCCGACCGCGCCCAGGCCCGCGTCGGACGCGGCGCGCCCCGGCGGCCGGTGCGCCACGGCCCGCTCCCGCAGCGCCTCCAGCGCGCGCGTGCCCTGGCGCGCCATCAGCGCCCAGCCCAGCACGGTGGTGGCCAGCGCCGCCAGCACGGTGGCACCCACGCCGATCCAGCTCGCCACCAGCACGAACACGGCGATCTCGGCGAGGGCCCACAGCCCCGCCAGCACCCGGATGCGTCGACCCACAGCTCTCCCCGGTCCGGCCTCGCGGGCGGCCCGGGTCCGCCTACCGGACCTCGCTGGACCGCCCGCCGTCGCGGACCCGTCCTGGTACGGCGCGGGGGACCCGGCCCGGCAGGCGGTCGGCCAGCCGGTCCTGCAGGCCCCACCACGTGACCCGCACCAACGCCTCTTCAACGATCGAGGCGGTCATCTTGCTCCTGCCGAACTCGCGTTCGCTGAAGGTGATCGGCACCTCGGCCACCCGGGCGCCGGCGCGGACCGCCCGCCACGCCCAGTCGACCTGGAAGCAGTAGCCCTGGCTGGCCACCTCGTCGAAGGGCAGCCGGTCGACCAGCTCCCCGCGGACGGCCCGGAACCCGCCGGTGGCGTCGGCCAGGGGCAGCCGCAGCGCCCAGCGGGTGTACCGGTTGCCCAGGCGGGACAGCAGCAGCCGGCGCCGCGGCCAGTCCTCCACCCGGCCGCCGGGCACCCACCGCGACCCGAGCACCAGGTCGGCGTCCTCGAGCCCGGCCAGCAGCAGCGGCAGCTGCTCGGGGTGGTGCGAGCCGTCGGCGTCCATCTCGACCAGCACGTCGTAGCCGTGCGCGCGGCCCCAGCGGAACCCGGCGACGTACGCGGGGCCCAGACCGGACTTCTCCGTGCGCCGCAGCACGTGCACCCGCGGGTCCTGGGCGGCGATCTTCTCGGCCAGCTCGCCGGTGCCGTCCGGGGAGCCGTCGTCGACCACCAGGGCGTGCGCGTCGGGGACGGCGGCGTGCAGCCGGTCGAGGATCGGCTCGAGGTTCTCCACCTCGTCGTAGGTGGGGATGACGACGAGGACCCGCTGCCCCGCGCTCACCGCCGGCTCCGGCGGGCGCGCAGGGCGGGAACGGCGACGGCGAGCACGGCACCGGCGCCCAGGGCGGACAGCGCCCACTCGGGGCCGGCGCCCAGCCGCTGGGCGAGGGTGGCGCCGTCGCGCCGGGCGATGTCCTCGACGAACACCGCGGAGGTGAACAGCCCCGAGGAGCGCACCAGGGAGCCGTCGGGCGCGATGACGGCGGAGATGCCGCTGGTGGAGGCCAGCGCCACCGACCGGCCGAACTCGACCGCGCGCACCTGGGCGGCGGCCACCTGCTGGGCGCTCTCGTCGGTGTAACCGAAGGTGGCGTTGTTGGTCTGCACCACGAGCAGCTCCGCGCCGGCGTCGACGGTGTCGGCCACCAGGGAGTCGTAGACCACCTCGAAGCAGATGACGTCGCCGACCCGGGCGCCGCCCATGTCGAGCACGCCGACCTCGGTGCCGTGGGTGAAGTCGCGGCGGACGAGGTCGACCTTGTCGCTGAAGAACCGGAAGAAGGCGCGCGCCGGCACGTACTCGGCCAGCGGCACGGGGTGGCGCTTGACGTAGGTGTCGCCGGGGCCGCTGTCGGGGTCCCAGACGATGCCGGTGTTGCTCAGGTACTCCCCGGGCCCCTCGACCACGGCGCCCACCAGGATCGGCGCGCCGATCGCCCCGGCGGCCCGGCTGATCGCCCGGGCGGCGTCGTCATTGGTGTAGGGGTCGATGTCGGAGCTGTTCTCCGGCCACACCACCAGGTCCGGCTGCGCCTCGTCGCCGGCCGCCACCCGGGCGGCCAGGTCGAGGGTCTGCTGCACGTGGTTGTCCAGGACCGCGCGGCGGCGGGCGTTGAACTCCAGGCCCGCCTCGGGGACGTCGCCCTGCACGACGGCGACGGTGACGGCCGGCCCGCCGTCGGTGAGCGAGGACCCCGGCAGGGGCAGCCACGCGGCGGCGCCGGCCAGCGGGACGGCGAGCGCGCCGGCGACCAGCGCGGCCGCCGCCCTCGGGGACGGTCCCCCGGGGGACGCCGACCGTCGGGCCCGCACGAGCGCGAGGACGGCGGCCGCCAGCAGCGCGCCGGTGAGGGCGACGGCGAAGCCGACCAGCGGCACCCCGCCGTAGGCGGCCAGCGACAGGAACGGCCCGTCGGTCTGGCTGAACCCCAGCCGGCCCCACGGGAACCCGCCCAGCGGCAGCCGGCCGCGCAGCGCCTCGTCGAGCACCCACAGCGCCGCGGTCCACAGCGGCCACAGGCGCAGCCGGGAGACCGCCGCGGTGGCCGCGCCGAGGGCGGCGAGGAACAGCGCCTGGGAGACCGCCAGCGCCAGCCACGGGAACGCGCCGACGTAGGTGCCGCTCCACGACAGCAGCGGCACGAAGAACGCCAGGCCGAGCACCAGCCCCAGCCACGCCCCGGAGCGGGCGCGCTGCCCGTGGACGGCGAGGGCGAGGGCAGCGGGGCCGAGGACGGCCAGCCCGGTCAGCGACCACCCGGGGAAGGCGGACAACAGCGCGACCCCGCCCGCGGCGGCCAGCGCCGTCCGCCAGGGCAGCCGCCGGGACCACTGCCGGGACCGGCTCCCGGACGGCCGCCCGGCGGCGTCGGGGACCGCGTCGAGCGTGTCCGTCGCGGCTGCTGGTGGCACCGCCGGCCTCCCCGCGACGTCGCGCCGCGGACCGGGTCCGGGCTGCAGTGGGCGCCCGCGGCTGTGCGTGCGCGGACCACGACGTGGCCCGCCGGACAGTCTCCCACCCCCGGCGGCGGGACCGGCCGCCCCGCCCGCGGTGTCCCCCGCCGGTGCGGCGACCGCACCCGCGCGGGCGCCGGCCGGTTACAGCGGCAGCACCCGGCCGGCCACGACCAGGCCGGAGCAGCCGGGACGGACCCGGCCGGCCAGCACGGCCGAGAGCGTGTCCGCGGTGGCCCAGAGCGCGAGATCCGCGGGCGCGCCCGGCGCCAGCGGGCCGGCGGGGTGCTCGGCCCGCACGGCGTGCCAGCCGCCGTGGGTGGCCGCGTCGAAGGCGTCGAACGGGCGCAGCCCCGAGGCGCGCTCGTGGTGGTCGACGGCGGCGTGCACCCCGCCCCACGGGTCCATCGGCGTCACCGGGGCGTCGCTGCCCAACGCCAGGGCCACCCCGGCGTCGGCGAGGTCGGCGAACGGGTTGGCGCCCAGCGCCCGCTCCACGCCGAGGCGCTCGGCGTACATCCCGGCGTCCCCGCCCCAGGCGGCGTCGAAGGCCGGCTGCACGCTGGCCACCATCCCCCACGCGCGCATCCGCTCGACCGCCTCCGGCCCGGTCATCTCCACGTGCTCCAGGCGGTGCCGGCACGCCCGCACGGCGGCGACGCCGAGCTCGTCGACGACCGCGCCGACGGCGTCGAGCACCTGGTCGACGGCGGCGTCGCCGATGACGTGGAACCCGGCCTGGATCCCGGCGGCGGTGCAGGCGCGCACGTGCTCCACCAGCTGCGCGGTCTCGAAGCGCAGCGCCCCGGAGGTGTCGGGCCGGTCGCGGTAGGGCGCCGACAGCGCGGCGGTGTGCGAGCCGAGAGCGCCGTCGCAGAACAGGTCGCCGCCGGCCCCGGCCAGCCCGAGCTCCCGCACCAGGTCCAGCCCGCCGCGCTCGGCCAGCTCCCCCCAGTAGCCCAGCACGCGCGGGCCGGGCCGCCCGGCGGCCAGTGCGAGCAGGGCGCGCAGGTCCTCGGCACCGGACACCTCCGGCCCGGCCATCTCGTGCACCGTGCCGATGCCGAGGCGGGCGGCCGCGTCCAGGGTGGCGGCCTGCGCCGCCGCCCGCTGCGGGGCGCTCACCGCGCCGTAGGCGGCCTGCCGGGCGGCGTGGTGGGCGTCGAGGCGCAGCTGCCCGTCCGCGGCGAAGCCGGGCAGGTCCCGGACGCCGGGCACCCGGTCCAGCAGCGCGGTCGACACGGTGGCCGAGTGCACGTCGACCCGCGCCAGGTACACCGGGCGGTCCCCGACGACGGCGTCCAGGTCGGCGCGGGTCAGCCCCCGGCCCTCCGGCCAGCCGGTCTCGTCCCACCCGGTGCCGAGCAGCACCCCGGACGGGGCGGCGCGGTGCGCGGCCGCGACGGCCGCGACCGCCGCCGCGAGGCTCGACCTCGAGTGGAGGTCGAGACCGGTGAGCGCCAGGCCGGTCGCCGTCGCGTGCACGTGCGCGTCGACGAACGCCGGGGTCAGCAGGGCGCCGTCCCCGGCGAGCACCCGGTCGGCCCGCGGCGCGTCGCCGGTGTCGCCGAGCCAGGCGATCGCGCCGTCGGCGACGGCCACCGCGCGGCCGGGGCGGTCGCCGACGGTCACGTCGGTGATCAGCAGGTCCACGGCAGCAGCATGACGGCGCCCCCCGGCCCGCCCGTTCCCGGGTGGCCGCGCACCGGCCGCGGCGGTAGGCAGGACCGATGGCGGACGGGGAGCTGCTCACCCCCCGGCTGCGGCTGCGCGCCTGGACCACCCGCCGCGACGACCTGGCCCGGCTCACCGACATCTACGGCCGCCCCGAGGTGACCCGCTGGCTCGGCGGCAGCCCGTCGGTGGGGCCGGTGGAGCTGGTCGCCCGGTGGGCGGAGGTCAACCGCGCCGACCCGCGCTTCGGGTGCTGGGCGGTGGAGGTGCGCGCCGACCCGCCCGTCGTCGCCGGCACCGTGCTGCTCAAGCCGCTGCCCGACGGCGTGGGCGAGGTGGAGGTCGGCTGGCACCTGCACCCCGAGTGCTGGGGCCACGGGTACGCCACCGAGGCCGCGCGCGCCGTCGTCGAGCGGGCCTTCGGCGCCGGGCTGCCCGAGGTCTACGCCGTCGTCCGGCCCGGCAACGAGCCGTCCCTGGCGGTGTGCCGCCGGCTGGGCATGGCGCCGCTGGGCCGGATGCGCCGCTGGTACGACGTCGAGCTCGAGGCCTTCCGGCTCATGGCCCCGCCGGTGGTCGACTAGCCGCTCAGGCGGCCCGGTCCGGCCGCTCCGGCGACGGGCGCCCGGGTGCCGGAGACCCCGCGGCGCGCGGCCGGCGGCGCCCGGGCAGGCGGGCCAGCAGCCGGGCGCGGCGCGACGTGCGCGCCCGCACCCGGGCCCCGGCGGCGTCGGCGCTGTCGCGCTCGGCGGCCTCCTGCGGCGTGGGCGCGGTGCCGCCCAGGTGGGCCGGCACCCACCACGTGTCGTCGGGGCCGTCGGGCTGCTGCGGATAGGTGCGCTGCGCCTCGTCCAGCAGCGCCTCCATGGCCACCTTGGTGCGGGCCAGCAGCGCCGGGGGCGTCTCCCCGGGCTCGGGCACGACCGGCTCGCCGAACAGCACGGTGACCGCGCGGCCGCGGGTGAGGTCGACGGGGCGCTTCTTGGTGGCCACCCGGTGCCCGCCCCACACTGCGGCCGGGAGGATCGGCACCTGCGCGTCGAGGGCCATGCGGGCGGCGCCGGCCTTGAGCTCCTTCACGGTGAAGCTCTGGCTGATCGTGGCCTCCGGGAAGACGCCGACCACCTGTCCGTCCCGGAGCGACCGGACGGCGGCGTCGAAGGCCGCGGCGCCGGCCTTGCGGTCGACCGGGATGTGCCGCATGGCGCGCATGAACGGCCCGGCGAACCAGTGGCCGAACACCGACGCCTTGGCCATGAAGCGCACCAGCCGGTGCCGCGGCAGCGCGCCGAGGCCGAGGAAGGTGAAGTCGAGGTAGCTGACGTGGTTGCTGCAGATCACCGCGCCGCCGGAGGTGGGCACGTGCTCGGAGCCCCGGACGTCGAACCGCAGCCGCAGCAGCCGGAAGATGACCAGGGTGACGCGGACGACCAGGCGGTAGGGCCCGTCGCCGCGCTCCGGCCGGGGGCCGAACAGGTCGCGCCGGACGACGTCACGCCAGCTCGCGGTGTACATGGCGGGACGATAACCGGCGCCCCTGGGCGGTACCTGGGCGGTCAGCGGACGACGGTCAGGTCCGCCGCCGCCCGCACCACCGCGGCGAGGTCCCCGGTCTCGCGGTGGACGCGGCGCTGCAGGTCGGCGCCGGTCCCGCGCTCCAGCACCGCGTGCACGCCCTCCTCGACCCGCCGCCGGTCCCCGGAGGCATCGAGGGCCTCCCCGACGTGCGCCAGCAGCGCGGCGACGACGTCCGCGGCGGGCGCGGGCCGCCCGGTGAGCGGGGAGACCAGCTCGCCGGTGGTGCCCGAGCGGCCGGCGCGCCAGGCTGCCACCCGCAGCACCTCGCCGCGCACCGCCGGGGCCGGCCGCCCGGCCCGCCACTCGGCCGCGGCGGTGTCCACCAGCGCCCGCACCAGCCCGGCGTGCGTGACGGCGTCCTCCACCCGCAGCGCCACGTCGGCGACCCGGACCTCCACCGTGGGCCAGCTGCGGGACAGGCGGGCGGCGAAGTAGACCTGGCCGGCGTCGACGATCGTGCGGGTGGCCACCAGGTCGTCGACGACGCGGGCGTAGGTCGCGGCGTCGCCGAACAGCTCCGTGGGACCCGAGGAGGGCCACCGGTCCCAGGCCTGCGAGCGGTAGCTGGCGTAGCCGCTGTCACGCCCCAGCCAGAACGGGGAGTTGGCGGTGAGCGCCGTGAGCACCGGCAGCCACACGCGGATCCGGTCGAGGACGGCGACGCCCTCCTCGTCGCCGTCGACCGACACGTGCACGTGGCAGCCGCAGGTGAGCTGGTCGGTGGCGATGAGCCCGAAGCGCTCCTCCATCTCGGCGTAGCGCTCGCCCGGCGTCGGCTCGGGGTCGACGGCGACCGGGGAGCTCGCCAGCGCCGCGACCCGGGCGCCCACCGCGCGCGCCGCAGCGTCGGCCCGGCCGCGCCAGAAGCGCAGCTCCCGCGTCACCTCGTCGAGGCCGGTGCACACCCGGGTGCCGAGCTCCACCTGCTCCTGCTTGAGCTCGGGCACCAGGTGGCCGGGCCGCTCTCCCGGGCCGTCGTCGCGGTCGTGCTCCTCGGGCGTCTGCCCCTCCCCCCGGCGGGAGGCCACCGCGAGTGCCTCGGGTCCCCGCGGCACCGGCCTCCCCGACGGGTCGACGACCAGCAGCTCCTCCTCGACCCCGACCGTGCGCACCGGGACATCCTCACCGCGCCCGGTCGCCCTCGCTCCCCGGTGTCGTCGGTGTTCCCGGCGCCGGAGGCGCCGCTGCGGGTCCGACCACCAAAGTGGGCACGCATTTTGTTAGGGATAACGGGGTAGGATGGTCGCCGTGAGCCGCACCTGGCAGGGCCCGCTCCCCGAGATGCCGTCGGTCCCGGCGGCCCGTGCGTGGCAGCGGCTGGTGCCGCCCGAGGGCTACGCCGTCCAGTGGCGCCGCCTGGTGGACGCCGCGCTGGAGCTGGGACTGGGCCCGGAGGAGCTTGCCACCGGCGGCATGGACGACGTGGCCGCGGCGCGCGGGTGGAAGCCCGCGACCGTGACGCTGTACAGCAAGGTGGCCCGCTACGGCGGCGTCCCGCTGCCCACCCCGCCGACGCCGGAGCCCGATCCCCGCACGCTCGACCTGAGGCCCCTGTGCGAGGTGCGCAGCGAGCAGCCCGAGCACCTGCGCACGGTCGTCTGGTGCGCGATCGCCCTGCACTGGCCGGCTCCGGTGGGCACGTTCCGCGACCTGCGCCGCGAGCAGGTGCACCCGACCGCCCGCCGGCTGGTGGTGCGCACCGAGGACGGCGAGTGGTCGGTGCCCGGGGCGCTGCGGGCCTGGCACGCCTGGGAGGACGTCCGCAACCGGTTCCCGGCCCTGGAGCGCAGCCCGTGGGTGCTGCCGGCCCTGCGCCGCGGCCCCGGGTTCTCCTCCGAGGTGGGCGGCCGGCTGTCCAGCCAGGCGCTGCAGGTGACCTTCGCCAAGCACGCCGTCCGTACCGCGCTGCACCTGCGCGGGACGACGACGGGCGGCGGGCGAGCCCGGGCGGACGCGCTGGCCGCCGTCTACGAGACGCTGTCCTACGACTCCTTCCGCCGCCTGGCGCTCGCCGGGGGCGCCGAGCCCGTGGCCGCCCGCGGCGCGGTGCGCGCCGAGCGGGCCGCGCGGGCGAACAAGGCCGCCGCGGCCTCGCCGGCGCCCGGGCGCTGAGCCGCGCCGGGCGTCAGATCAGGGCGAGCTGCCCCGGGACGGCGTCGTCGCGCGCGGGCGCCCGTCCCCTCCCCCGCCGGGCGGGCGCGGGTGCCGCGGGGCGGGCGGCGGGCAGGCTGCCGGCCGGGAAGCTCGCCTCGTCGTCGCCGGGGACCCCGGACGGCGCCTCCCCCGGCACGCCGCGCGCCCGGCCGCCCGAGTGCCCGTCGAGGCCGTGGCGGCGCAGCAGCGGCGCCACCCGCTCGGCCAGCCACGTCCGGTACTCCGCGGGCACGTAGGCGCCGCCGCGGTAGAGCTGCCGGTAGCGCGGGACGAGCGCTGGGTGCTCGCGGGCCAGCCAGGCCGAGAACCACTCCCGGGCGCCGGGGCGCAGGTGCAGCGGCACGACGGTCACCCCGGTGGCGCCGGCGGCGGCCACGGCCTCCAGGGCGGCGTCGAGGTCGGCCAGCCGGTCGGTGAGGCCGGGCAGCACGGGCGCGAGGAACACCCCGCACGGCAGGCCGGCGTCGGTGACGGCGCGGACCAGGTCGAGCCGGGCGCGCGGCGAGGGGACGCCCGGCTCGAGGCTCGCGTGCAGGTCGTCGTCCCAGATGGCCAGCGAGACGCCGAAGCCCACGGGCACGTCGCGCGCGGCGGAGGCCAGCAGCGGGACGTCACGGCGGGCCAGCGTGCCCTTGGTGAGGACCGAGAACGGTGTCCCGGAGTCGGCCAGGGCCCGCATGACCCCGGGCATGAGCCGGTAGCGGCCCTCGGCCCGCTGGTAGGGGTCGGTGTTGGTCCCCAGCGCCACGTGCTCGCGCCGCCACGAGGGCTTCGCCAGCTCCCGGCGCAGCACCTCGACGAGGTTGGTCTTGACGACGATCTGGGTGTCGAAGTCGCGGCCGCTGTCCAGGTCCAGCCACTCGTGCGTCTTGCGAGCGAAGCAATAAACACATTGATGGAGGCAGCCCCGGTACGGGTTGATCGTGTAGCCGAAGGGCATCCGCGAACCGTCGGGCACCTTGTTCAGCGCCGACCGGGACAGCACCTCGTGCAGCGTCACACCCGGGAACTCCGGCACCTGGACGCTGCGCAGCAGGCCCCGCGCGCTCGGCATACCCGGGAGCAGCCCGCCGTCGTCGGCGTCGAGCCGCTGCCCCTCCCACCGCACGGGACCCATGCGAACACACGTTCGACGCAGGTGTCCAGTCGGCGCGCCCCTCCCCCGGCAAACGCGTTTTCCCCCGCATCGACGAAGTCGGCGCAATGTTGGGGATAACGGTCGTACGGAGAGCAACGGCGTCGGCGACCACCACCGGGAGCTCAGACGGGCGGGCGGTCCTCGTAGAAGGTGGACAGCACGACGGTGGTGCGGGTGCTGACGTTCGCCGTCGTGCGGATGTCGCGCAGCAGCTGCTCCAGCGCCTCCGGTGAGGCCACCCGCACCTTGAGCAGGTAGCTCTCCACCCCCGCCACCGAGTAGCAGGCCTCGATCGCGTCGAGGTGCACCAGCTTCCCCGGGGCGTCGTCGGCCTGCGCCTGGTCCAGCGGGGTGATGGCCACGAACGCCGTCAGCCCCCGCCCGAGCAGCCGCGCGTCGACGGTGGCGCGGTAGCCGGTGATCAGCCCGCGCTGCTCCAGGCGGCGCACGCGCTGGTGCACCGCGGACACCGACAGGCCCACCCGCTCGGCCAGCTCGGTGTAGCTGGCGCGCCCGTCGCGGGCGAGGGCGGCCAGCAGCCGGCGGTCGACGTCGGGGGCCGGCTCCCCGCCCGCCTCAGCCGGGGAGGACGACGAGCCCACGGGGACCGTTGTTCAGGACGCGGACGCCCTCGTCGGTGCAGACCACGATGTCCTCGATGCGCGCGCCCGCGCGCCCGGCGAGGTAGATGCCGGGCTCCACGGAGAACGCCATGCCGGCCTCCAGCGGCAGGTCGTTGCCGGCGACGATGTAGGGCGCCTCGTGGGTGTCCAGGCCGATGCCGTGCCCGGTGCGGTGGATGAAGTGCCCGCCCCAGCCGGCCGCGGCGATCCGGTCGCGGGCGACGGCGTCGACCTGCTCGGCGGTCACGCCGGGGCGGACGGCGGCCACGGCGGCCTCCTGCGCGTCCTGCAGCACGGCGTACCACCCGGCGGTCTCCGCGTCGGGCTCGCCGCCGACGACGTAGGTGCGGGTGCAGTCCGACCGGTAGCCGGTGGGCGTCTCCCCGCCGATGTCGACGACGACGACGTCGCCGGCCTGCACCACCCGGTCGGAGAGCTCGTGGTGCGGGCTGGCGCCGTTGGGGCCCGAGCCGACGATGGTGAAGTCGACGGCCACGTGCCCGTCGGCGAGGATCGCCGCGGCGACGTCGGCGCCCACGGCGGCCTCGGTGCGGCCCACGCGCAGCCACTCCCCCATCCGCGCGTGCACCCGGTCGATGGCGGCGCCGGCGAGGGCGAGCTCCTCCACCTCGGCCGGCGTCTTGACCATGCGCAGCCGGTCGAGCACCGGCGTCGCGAGCTCCAGCACCGACCCGGGCAGCGCCCGGTGCACCCCGAGGGCGTGCTCGGCCCACGTGCGGGCGCCGACGGCGACCCGGCGGGGCGCCGTCCCCAGCCGGGCGGTGACCTCCCGGGCGACGACGGCGAACGGGTCGTCGGTCTCGTCCCAGGCGTGCACCTCGAGGCCCAGCGCGCCGGCCGGGGACGCGTCGACCATCGGTGCCTCGAGGCGCGGCACGACCAGCAGCGGCTCCCCGGCGCGGGGCACGACCAGCGCGGTCAGCCGCTCCATGGCGTGCGCGGCGTAGCCGCACAGGTAGCGCAGGTCCGACCCCGGGGTGAGCACCACGGCGTCGATGCCGAGCTCCTCCGCGACGGCGCGCGCGGCGTGCACGCGGTCGATGCTGACGAGGGCCCCCGCGCTGTCTCCCACGTCCGGACACTAACCCCGGGCACCGGCAGGACCGGACGGGGTTTCCCGGACCGTTACCGTCCCGGCCGTGACGACGATGCTGCTCGACGCCGCGAGCCTCTACTTCCGCGCGTTCTACGGCGTCCCGACCAGCGTGACCGCACCCGACGGGCGGCCGGTCAACGCCGTCCGCGGGTTCCTCGACATGACCGCCCGGCTGCTGACCGCGCACTCCCCCACCCGGCTGGTGGCCTGCTGGGACGACGACTGGCGGCCGGCGTTCCGCGTCGAGGCCCTGCCGTCGTACAAGGCGCACCGGCTGTCGCCCGAGGGCGGGGAGGAGACACCCGACGAGCTCGGCCCGCAGGTGCCGGTGCTGGTCGACGTGCTGGCCGCGGCCGGCATCGCCCGGGTCGGGGCGCCGGGCTACGAGGCCGACGACGTGATCGGCACGCTGGCCACCCGCGCCCGCGGGCCGGTCGACGTCGTCACCGGCGACCGCGACCTGTTCCAGCTCGTCGACGACGCCCGCGGCGTGCGGGTCCTCTACACCGCCCGGGGCATCGCCGACATCGAGGTGGTCGACGAGGCGGCGGTGACGGCGAGATATGGCATCCCGGGGCGGGCCTATGCCGACTTCGCGGTGCTGCGCGGCGACCCGAGCGACGGGCTGCCCGGGGTGGCCGGGGTCGGGGCGAAGACGGCGGCGGCGCTGGTGACGGAGTTCGGCGACCTGGCCGGCATCCGCGCGGCCGCGGCCCGCACGGTCGTGCCGAAGGCGCCGCTGACGGCGGCGGTGCTCAAGCGGCTGGCCGCGGGCGCGGACTACCTCGACGCGGCGCCCGTGGTGGTGGCGGTGGCCCGCGACATCGACATGCCCGCCGTCGAGGGGGCGCTGCCCTCCCGGCCCGCCGACCCGGCGGCGCTGGCGTCGCTGGCCGACGCGCACGGCCTGCGCTCGTCGCTGGGCCGGCTGGGCGCGGCCCTGGGCTGGCCGGCCGACGTCCTCGACTGAGTCCGCCGGCCGGTCCTCAGCCGGTCAGGACGTGACGTCCCAGGTGTAGGCGGCGGAGTCGGCGTCGGTGATCGCGACCTGCAGCGTCACGTCCTCGTCGTCCTCGGTGACGCCGCTGCACTCGTAGGTGGCGCCGTTCTCCACGACCATCTCCTGGTCGCAGGTGACCTCGATGCCCACGCCGAAGGTCTCGGTGAACTGCTCGGCGATGTCCCGCTCGGCGCGGCCGGCGTCGAGGACGTCCTTGCCGAGCACCAGCGGCAGGATGATCGCCGCGGCGATGACGACGACGGCGAGGGCCACCAGGCCGATGACCAGCCCGGTGCGGGACTTCTTCGCCGGCGGCTGGCCGAAGCCGCCGGGCTGCCCGTAGGGGCCCTGCTGCCCGTACTGGCCCGGCTGCCCGTACTGCTGGCCGTAGGGCTGCTGCCCGTACTGCTGACCGCCGTACTGCCCCGGCTGCCCGTACTGGCCGGGCTGCCCCTGCGGCTGGCCGTACTGCCCAGCCGGCTGGCCGTACTGCCCACCCGGCTGGCCGTACTGGCCCGGCTGGCCGTACTGCCCACCCGGCTGGCCGTACTGGCCGGGCTGCCCGTACTGGCCCGGCTGCCCGGGCTGCTGGCCGCCGTACTGCCCCGGCTGCCCGTACTGGCCCGGCTGGCCACCCTGCGGTGGGTTGGTCATCGTCGCTCCTGGTCGATCGCGCGCCGCTCCCCTGACCGTGCGTCACGGGAGCGGGGCGATTGTGCACCACCCCGGCCCGGTCGCGGCCCGTGCGCGCCGTGCGCGCGCCCCGCCCGGGTCACCCGCTGACCGCGACGGCCACCACGCCGCGGCGGATGCGGCCCACCGCCGCCCGGGCCACCCCGGCCACCGCCTCGTCGGCGACCTTGGCCAGCTGGTCCAGGACGTCGAGGAGCTGCCGCGCCCAGCGGACGAAGTCGCCGCCGGAGAGCTCCGTGCCGGCCTGCTCGGCGCCGGCGAGGACCCGGTCGAGGGTCTGCCCGTCGGCCCACCGGTAGGCCGCCCACGCGAAGCCGAGGTCCAGGTCGCGGGTGGCGGGGATGCCGCGGTCGAGCTCGACGTCCTGCAGGCGGGCGCGGATCCGGCGCATCTCGCCGATCGCCGCGGCCACCTGCCCGGCGGGGACCGCCGGCTGTCCGGGGGTCTCCCGCCGCGCCTCGAACACCAGCGTGGACACCACCGCGGCGAGCTCGGGCGGGGTGAGCCCGCGCCAGGCGCCGGCGCGCAGGCACTCGGCGATGAGCAGGTCGCCCTCCGACCAGATCCGCGCCAGCCGGCGTCCCTCGTCGGTGACCCGCGGGACGTCGTCGACGGGCGTGGGCTCCTCGGTGTCGGCCGGCACCAGCGGCACGACCTCCGGCACCAGGTAGCCCAGCTCCTCGAGGACGTCGCAGGTGCGGTCGAACTGGCGGGTGAGCGAGCCGGTGCGCTCGGCCATCTTGCGGTGGGTGGCCTCGGCGTCGGCGACCGCGCGCAGGTACCGCTCGGCGAAGCGCACCCGCTCCTCCCGGTCGGGCAGGCCGTGCACCGGGTGGTTGCGCACCGCGCGGCGCAGGTCGTGCAGCACCGGGTCGTCGGCGGCGGCGGAGCGCTGCTTGGTGCGCCGGGCGCCCAGGTCGTTCTCCAGCCGCGCGGTGCGCAGCGTGGCGGCGAGGTCGCGGCGGGCGTGCGGGCTGCGGTGGTTGAAGTTCTTGGGCACCCGCACCCGCGCGAGCGCGGTGACCGGCGTCGGGAAGTCGATGCTGGCCAGCCGGCCGGCCCACTTGTCCTCGGTGAGCACCAGCGGCCGCGGGTCGGCGAGGTCGGTGACGCCGGGGTCGAGGACGACGGCGAGGCCCTGGCGCCGCCCGGAGGGCACCCGGATGACGTCGCCGGGCCGCAGTGCACCGAGCGCGTCGGCGGCCTCGATGCGGCGCTTGGCCGCCGAGTCGCGGGAGAGCTCCTTCTCCCGGTCGGCGATCTCGCGGCGCAGGCGGGCGTAGGCGAGCACGTCGCCGCCCTCGGTGCTCATCTCCGCGGCGAACTGCTCGGCGTCCCGCTCCGAGCGGGCCGCCTGCCGGGCCAGCCCCACGACCGACCGGTCGGCCTGGAACTGGGCGAAGGAGGAGGCGAGCAGCTCGCGGGCGCGGGCCCGGCCGAAGGAGCCGACGAGGTTGACGGCCATGTTGTAGCTGGGCCGGAAGCTCGAGCGCAGCGGGTAGGTGCGGGTGCTGGCCAGCCCGGCCACCACGGCCGGGTCCACCCCGGGGGCCCAGACGACGACGGCGTGCCCCTCGACGTCGATCCCGCGGCGGCCGGCGCGGCCGGTGAGCTGGGTGTACTCCCCCGGCGTCACGTCGACGTGCGCCTCGCCGTTCCACTTGACCAGCCGCTCGAGCACCACGGTGCGGGCGGGCATGTTGATGCCCAGGGCCAGGGTCTCGGTGGCGAACACCGCCTTGACCAGGCCGCGGACGAAGCACTCCTCGACGGTTTCCTTGAACGCCGGCACGAGCCCGGCGTGGTGGGCGGCGATGCCGGCGAGCAGGCCCTCGCGCCACTCCCAGAAGCCGAGGACGTGCAGGTCCTCGTCCGGCAGGCTGCCGGTGCGCTCGTCGACGATGCGGGCGATCTCGGCGCGCTCGGCCTCGTCGGTGAGCCGCAGGCCCGACTGCAGGCACTGGGCGACGGCGGCGTCGCAGCCGTTCCGGCTGAAGATGAACGTGATCGCCGGCAGCAGCCCGGCGCGGTCGAGCCGCTCGACCACCTCGGGCCGGGCCGGCGGGCGGTACCGCGGCTTGTGCCAGTCCCGCTCGCGGCGGGAGCCGCCGTTGCCGCCGCCCCAGCTGTCCAGGCGCCGCTCGTGCTCGCGGACGTAGCGCACCAGCTCGGGGTCGACGACGCTGGCGCCGCGGTCGCGGGTGGACAGCGTGCGGGGCGTCTCGCCCTGCTCGGCGGCGTGCGCGGCCGGGCGCAGGCTGAACAGGTCGAACACCCGGCTGCCCACGAGCATGTGCTGCCACAGCGGGATGGGGCGCACCTCGCTGACGACGACCCTCGTGTGCCCGCGGACGGTGACCAGCCAGTCGCCGAACTCCTCGGCGTTGCTCACCGTCGCCGACAGCGACACCAGGGTCACCGACGGCGGGAGGTGGATGATCACCTCCTCCCAGACCGCGCCGCGGAACCGGTCGGCCAGGTAGTGCACCTCGTCCATGACGACGTAGCCGAGGCCGGCGATGGCCGGGGACTCCGCGTACAGCATGTTGCGCAGCACCTCGGTGGTCATCACGACCACCGGGGCGTCGCCGTTGATGGCGTTGTCGCCGGTGAGCAGGCCGACCCGGTCCTCGCCGTAGCGGTCGACGAGGTCGTTGTACTTCTGGTTCGACAGCGCCTTGATCGGCGTCGTGTAGAAGGCCTTGCGGCCCTCGGCCAGCGCCTTGTGCACCGCGAACTCGCCGACGACGGTCTTGCCGGCGCCGGTGGGCGCGCACACCAGCACGCCGGAGCCCTCGTCGAGCGCCTCGCAGGCCTCGACCTGGAAGGGGTCGAGGGAGAAGCCGAGGTCGGCGGTGAAGTCGGCGAGGGTCGGGTGCGCGCTGCGCCGCCGGGCAGCCGCGTACCGCTCGGCGGGACTGGACATGCGATCCACGTTAGGCGCTCGCGCGGCGGGGCTCAGATCGGAGCGTCGGCGCTCCTCCCCCGCGGCGGGTGACCACCATGTGCGTGGGCTGGGCAGTTAGGGATAACGGTTCGACGTGCGTGAACGCCGTCCTGGCTCACCGGAGCGGGGGGGGGGGGGGGGGGGGGGGGGGGGGGGGGGGGGGGGGGGGGGGGGGGGGGGGGGGGGGGGGGGGGGGGGGGGGGGGGGGGGGGGGGGGGGGGG
>NZ_JBJGYM010000030.1:0-42074 GCF_054049995.1 Geodermatophilus sp. SYSU D01106
GGTGCCCGACCTCGCGCTGCGGGGCGGGGTCGGGCACCGCGGGGCGAGGTCCGGCGGTCAGACCAGCCGGTAGTAGCGGACCAGCGGCAGCGCCGTGAAGCCGGCGGCCTCGTACGTGCGCCGCGCGGGCCCGTGGCCCGGGTCGCCGCCGGTGCCGATCGCGACCAGCCGCACGCCGGCCTCGCGCAGCCGCTCGATCCCGTCGTCGAGCAGCGCGCGGCCGGTGCCCCGGCGCTGGGCCGCCGGGTCGACGGCGAGCATCTCGACCTCGCCGCCCTCCGGCTCGCCGTCCTCGCGCACCACGACGGCGACGAACCCCACGGGACGGCCGCCGTCGTCGGCCACGCGGACCCGCATCGCCGGGTCGCGGCACACCCGTTCGACGGCCGCCGCCTGCGCGCTCCGCCAGTCCGGGTACAGCTGCCGGTACACCGTCGGGCCGAGGACCGACCCGAAGGAGCCGAACACCGGCTCCCACGCGCGCAGGGACAGCGCGACGACCTCCGCCACGTCGGTGTCCTCGAGGTCCCGGATGACGACGGCCACCCGATCAGGCTGGCGCGGGCGTCAACCGGGTTCGTCGTCCGGCGGGGGCGGGAGCTCGTCGTCGTCCGGCTCGGGCGGCAGGTCGTCGGGCAGGTCGCCGCCGGCCGCGGCCCGGCCGGTGACCAGCGCGAGCAGGCCGGCCTCGTCGAGCAGGTCGACCGGGCGCACGGTGACCCCGGCGGAGACGTGGTGGAAGCCGGCGCTGACCCGCTCGACCGGCACGCCGGCCAGCCGCGACCAGCCCAGCCGGTAGGCGGCCAGCTGCACCGCGGCGGCCGACAGCTCCGTTCCCGACGGCGGCGGGCCGGTCTTCCAGTCGACCACCTCGAAGCCGCCCTCGGCGTCGCCGAAGACCGCGTCGATCCGCCCGCGCAGGGTCAGCGGGCCCAGCGGCGTCTCGAAGGGCACCTCCACCTCGACCGGCTGGCGCTCCGCCCACGGGCTGGCCAGGAACGCCTGCTGCAGCTCGGTGAGCGCGCCGTCGGGGACAGCGGACTCGTCCCCGGAGCCGGGCAGCTCGTCGAGGTCGAGCAGCCGGGCGGCGCCGAAGCGCTCCTCCAACCAGGCGTGGAAGGCGGTGCCGCGGCGGGCCAGCGGCGCGGGCGCGGCGGGCATCGGGCGGCGCAGCCGGCGGGCCAGCTCGGCGGGATCGCGGCGCAGGGTGACCAGCTCCGACACCGACAGGTGCGACGGCAGCGCCACCTCGACCGTGGGCCGGGCCGTGCGCCGCCGCTCGCGCAGCAGCAGGTCGGCGTCGCGCACCCAGCGCGCCACCTCGGGGTCGGCGGTGCCCAGGTCGGCGCCGGGGTCGAGCGGGTGCGGCGCCGCGCCGGCCACCAGCTCGGCGGCGGCGGTGAGGGCACGGCGCCGCGGCGCCGACAGCGGGTCGGCCGGCCAGACGCCGACCGGCCACTCCTCCAGCGCCGGGTTGGTGGCGCCGTCCTCGGGCCGCTCGGCCCACGCGACGACGACGCCGGCGCCCGCGGTGCACGCCCGGCGGACGGTGTCGAGCAGCACCGACGGGCCGTTGGGCTTCACGCCTTCCCGCCACCAGCTGCCCGAGCACACGAGCAGGTGCTTGGCGCGGGTGACCGCCACGTAGCCCAGCCGGATCTCCTCGGCCTCGCCGAAGCGCTTCCACTCCTCGACGTAGTCCTCGAGCGCGGCGCGCACCGCGGCCTGGTCGCCGGAGCCGGGCACGGGCAGGCGCAGCTGCGGCAGCTCCTCGCGGTCGGTGAGGCGCAGGTCGACGGGGACGGCGCCCGGGTCCTTCACCCACGAGTCGGCGGTGTCGGTGCGGGCGGGGAACTGGTCGGCGGTCATGCCGGGCACCGCGACGACGTCCCACTCCAGGCCCTTGGCCGAGTGGCCGGTGAGCAGCTGGATGGACTCCGGGTCGACGGCGACCTCGCCGGGCTCCAGGCCGCGCTCGCGCTCCTCGGCGTCCTTGAGGTAGCCGAGGAACGCCGGCAGCGAGGGCAGCTCGGCCAGCTCGGTGAACTCCGCGGCGACGGCGTGCAGCGCGTCGAGGTGCGCCCGCGCGGCGCCGGGGCTCACGCCGGGCGCGCTGGCTAGCTCGGTCTCCAGGCCGAGGACGCGGGCGACGTCGTCGACCATGTCGGGCAGCGACTCCCCCAGCCGGCCGCGCAGGTGCCCCAGCTCCGCGCCGAGCCGCCGCAGCCGGCGGTACGCGGCGGGCGAGTAGGCCGCCGGGTCGCCGAGGTCGTCGAGCGCCTCGACGATGCTGCCCCGCTCCGAGGGCCGGGGCGCCGCCTCGTCGTCGGTCTCGCGCGGGGGGCGGCGGCCGTGCACGAGTGCCCGGGCGCGGGCCTCGAGCGCGGCGAGGTCGCGCGGGCCGATCCGCCAGCGCGCGCCGGTGAGCAGCCGGCCGAGCGCGTCGCCGGCGGTGGGGTCGACCAGCACGGTGAGCGTGGCGACGACGTCGGAGACCTCGGGCACCTCGAGCAGCCCGCCGAGGCCGACGACGGTGACGGGCAGCCCGCGGGCGCGCAGCGCGGCCGCGATGCCGGGCAGCTGCTTGCGGGTGCGCACGAGCACCGCGGTGGTGGGCGGGCGACCGTCGGGGCGCGGCGGCACGTCGGGGTCCTCGCCGCCCCAGCACGCGGCCAGCCGGTCGGCGAGCGCCTCGGTCTCCTCGGCCACCGTCGCGTACAGCCCGGCGGTGACCAGGCCCCGCCCGGCCCCGGGCGCCGGCGCGAGGTCGGGCAGCGGCACGTCCGGCGCGGGCAGCATCCCGGCGACGGCGTTGGCGACGTCGAGCACCGCGCCGTCGTTGCGCCAGCTGGTGGCCAGGGTGAGCCGCTGCGCCTCCCGGCCGCGCAGGCCGGGGAACGTGCGCGCGAACCGCTCGATCGTGCCGGCCGACGCGCCGCGCCAGCCGTAGATCGACTGCCGCGGGTCGCCGACGGCCAGCACCGCGTGCCCGCTGGTGCGGCCGAACAGCGCCTCGAGCATGCGCAGCTGGCCGACGCTGGTGTCCTGGTACTCGTCGAGCAGCACGATCCGCCAGCGCGCCCGCTCGCGGCGGCCGACCTCCGGCGCGCTGACCGCCACCTTCGCCGCGAGGGCGACCTGGTCGGAGTGGTCGATGGCGCCGGCGGCCCGCTTGCGCCCCTCGAAGGCCTCGACCAGCGGCAGCAGCGCCACGCGGGCCCGCTGCCGGGCGAGCATCTCCAGCACCGGCGCGTACGGGCCGCGCTTGCCCTTCGCGTCGGGGTAGCCGGCGACCTGGCGCTCCAGGCGCGCGGTCCATGAGCGCAGCGCGTCCGCGGAGACGTCGTGCTCGCCGAGCTCTCCGGCCAGCGCCAGCACGTCCTCGACGGTGGTGAGCGGGGTGAGCGGGACGTCGGCCATGTCGCCGGTCCACTGCGACACCACCGACGCCGCCTGGCCCCAGCACATGGCCGGGCCGAGCACGCCGGCGCCCGGCTCGACGCCGATCCGCAGCCCGTGCTCGCTGACCAGCGAGGCGGCGTAGCCGTGGTAGGTGGACACCGTCGGCATCGCGACGGCGAGCCGCTCCCTGAGCTCCGGGTCGGTGCCGGGGTGCCGTGCCAGCGCGCCGAGCCGGATGCGGATGCGCTCGTTGAGCTCGCTGGCGGCCTTGCGGGTGAAGGTCAGCCCGAGGACAGCGTCGGGCGCGACCAGCTCGTTGGCCACCAGCCAGCACACCCGGGCGGCCATCGTCTCGGTCTTGCCGGACCCGGCGCCGGCGACGACGACCAGCGGCCGGTCGGCCGGCGCGGACACCACGCGCGCCTGCTCGTCGGACGGCGCGTACTTCAGGCCGCACCGCTCGGCGACCTCGGCCGGGGTGAGCAGCCGCCGCCGCTCCGCCGGCTCGGGCGCGCCGCCGAACAGGGCGTCGTCGAAGGCGAGCTGGTCCTCGGCCGGCGTGGAACGCCGACTCACGCCGTGACCTGCCGGCCGCGCTCGTGCATCGGGCAGCTGCGGCGGGCCGGGCACCGGGAGCAGTGGCTGCCGGTGCGCACCTCGAAGGTGCCCGCGCCCATCCCGTCGCCCACCTCGGCGACGAGCTCGCCGGCCCACGTCTCCCCCACCGGCACGTCGGCCGGGAGCGCGTCCTGCGCCTGCTCCTTGGCCTTCGCACCGGACCCCACCTGCAACAGCGCCGCCCCGCCGGGGGCGTCACCGTGCTCGCCGAAGGCGCCCGCCGCGACCGCCACCTGGTAGGCGGCGAGCTGGCCGTGGGTGTCGATGCCCTTGGCCTGGCTGCGGCCGGTCTTGAGGTCGACGACGACCAGCCGGCCCGCGGAGTCCCGCTCGAGCCGGTCGACCTGGCCGCGGATGCGCGCCCGGCCCACCGTGACGTCGAAGTCGGCCTCGGCGGCCAGCAGCTCGCGCCGGTTGCCCGCGTGCCAGCGCAGGAACCGGTCGAGCATGTCCCGGGCGGCCACGCGCTGCCGCTGGTCGGCCCAGCCGGGGCCGAGGTCCAGAGCGTCGAGCTCCACGGCCAGCGCGGCCGGCGCCTCGGCGGCGGGCAACCCCTCGGCCACCTGCTGCGCCACCGCGTGCACCGCCGAGCCGACGGTGCGGGTCGAGTCCGGCGAGGCCTCGGCACCCACCGCGCCGAGCACCCACTTGAGCGGGCAGCGCTGGAAGGTCTCGATCGCCGACGGGCGCACCCGCACCGGCTCGCCCTCGGGCACCAGCGGCGCGTCGTCGGACAGCGGCGCCAGCCCCCACCAGTCGGCGGGCGAGGCACCGGGGACGCCCTCGTCGGCCAGCCGGCGCAGCACCGCCGCGGCCGCCGAGCGGCGCGCGGGCTCGGTCTGCGGGTCGCTGACCGTGCGCCGCAGGTCCGCGACCAGCGCGGGCAGGGTGAGCGAGCGCGGCAGCGGCGTGAGCGGGCGGCCCTCGTCGGGCGGCGCGGCGACGAGGTCGAGGAACCGCGAGGCGGTGGCGCCGGCGTCGGGGCCGTCGAGCGCGCCCTCCACCGCCGTGACCACCAGCCGCCTGCGGGCGCGGGTGCAGGCGACGTAGAACAGCCGCCGCTCCTCGGCGAGCATCTGCACGCGCCGGTCGACCGCCGCGCCGTCGATGCCCGCGACGCGCTCCACCAGCAGCTCGGTGCCGAGCAGCGTGCCGCGGTCGCGCAGGTCGGGCCAGACGCCCTCCTGGACGCCGGCGACGCAGACGACGTCCCACTCCAGGCCCTTGGACGCGTGCGCGGTGAGCAGCCGCACGGCGTCGGCGGCCGACTCCCGGCCGGCACCGGCGACGCCGGGCAGCTCCTGCGCCGCGAGGTGCTCGACGAACGCCCCGACGGTGGCCGAGGGCAGCCGGTCGACGAAGCCGGCCGCGGCGTCGAACAGGGCGACGACGGCGTCGAGGTCGCGGTCGGCGCCCGCGCCCGCCGCCCCGCCCGCGGCGCTGGCCCGCGCCCACCGGCCGGCCAGCCCGCTGCGCTGCCACATCGCCCACAGCACGTCCTCGGCCGAGCCGTCGCGGGCCAGCGCCGCCCGGCCGGCGGCGAGCACGCCGGCGACCTTCCGGGCGGGCCGGGCGACGGACTCGGGCAGCTCCTCGAGCAGCGCCTCGTCGGCGAGGGCGGCGGCCAGCGGCTCGCCGCGCTCGTCGGCGTCGACGCCGCGCTGGGCCTGCGCGATGCGCACCGCCCGCCGCAGCCGGCGCAGGTCGAGCACGGTGGCCCCGCCGAGCGGCGAGGTGAGCAGCGCCTCGGCGCCGGGCTCGTCGAGGTCGAGCGTGCCGGGCTCGGCGGCCCGCCGCGGCAGCAGCGCGCGCAGCGCGGCGAGCAGCGGCGCGACCGCGGGCTGGGCGGCCAGCGGGAGGTCGTCGGTGCCGACCTCCACCGGGACGCCGGCCGAGGTCAGCGCGCGCCGCAGCGGGCCGATGGCCAGGGCGTTGCGGACGACGACGGCCATCTCGCCCCACGGCACGTCGTCGACCAGGTGCGCCCGGCGCAGGGTGTCGGCGACGTAGGCGGCCTCCACCGACGCGGACCCGAAGACGTGCACCTCCGCGGCGCCCTCCTCGGCGCCGTCGACGGCCGCGAGGCGGCGGTGCTCCCAGGGCCCGGGCAGCGCCTCGGCGACCCGGCGGCTCACCGCGAGCAGGGCCGGGCCCGACCGGCGGCACACCCCGAGCGAGACGCGCGGCGCGGGCTCCCCGCGGACGGTGCGGAAGGCGTCGGGGAAGTCGACGATGCCGCGCGGCTCGGCGCCGCGGAAGGCGTAGATGGCCTGGTCGGGATCGCCCACGACGACCAGGTTCCCGCCGCCGCCGGCCAGCAGCTGCAGCAGCTCGACCTGCGCGGGGTCGGTGTCCTGGTACTCGTCGACGAACAGCCAGCGGGCCCGCGCGCGCTCGGCGCGCAGCAGCTCGGGGTCGTCCTCCAGCTCGGCGATCGCGGCGCGGACGAGCTCGGCGGGGTCGTAGCCGGAGGCGTCGCCGCCGCCGGCCGTGGAGAAGGCGGTGACCGCCTCGTACTGCTCGAGGAACGCCGCGGCGTGCAGCCACGCGTCGGTGCCCGTCTCGCGGCCCCAGGCGGCCAGCAGCTCGGGGTCCACGCCGCGCTCGGTGGCCCGCAGCAGCAGGTCGCGCAGCTCGCCGCGGAACCCGGCGGTGGCGAGCGCCGGCATCAGCTGGTCGGGCCAGCGGACCGCGCCCTCCCCCGCCAGGTCACCGCGCAGCAGCTCGGCGACGACGGCGTCCTGCTCGGCGGCGGTGAGCAGCCGCGGCGGCGCCTCGCCGCGCAGCAGCGCCGCCCGGCGCAGCACCCCGTAGGCGTAGGAGTGGAACGTGCGGGCCAGCGGCTCGCGGATGGTGCGCGCCACCCGCGCGGTGACCCGGTCGCGCAGCTCGGCGGCGGCCCGCCGGCTGAAGGTGAGGACGAGGATCTGCTCGGGGTCCACGCCGCGGTCGATCCGCGCGGCGACCGCCTCGACGATCGTCGTCGTCTTGCCCGTGCCGGGGCCGGCCAGGACCAGCAGCGGCCCGCCCGGGTGGTCGACGACGGCCTGCTGCGTGGGGTCCAGCCGCGGCCGCCGCGGCGGCTCGGCGGCCGGCTGCACGAGCCGGTAGACCGGCGCCCCGTCCCCGTGCGTCGTGTCCCCCCGCAGTGCCACCCCTCGATGACACCACGGCGGTCCGACATCGCCGCGGGCGCGCGCGGGGCGCGGCGTCAGCCGGCCGGCGCGTCCGGGTACCGGACCCGGTACCAGTGCTCGGTCTCACCGGGCACGCGGTCGAGCAGCACCTGCGTCCCGCCCGGGACGTCGAGGACCCGCGTCCCGTCGCCGAGGAGGACGGGCGCGAAGAACAGCAGCACCTCGTCGAGCAGCCGGGCGGCCAGGAGCTGGCGGGCGACGTCGGCCCCGAGCACGTTGGCCGTCCCGTCCCCGGCGGCCGCGCGGACCAGCTCGACGGCGTGGTGCAGGTCGTCGGTGAACGTGACGCCGTCGGGCGCCTGCGCGGGCGGGCGGTGGGTGAGGACGACGACCGGCCCCGACCACTGCCCGCCGAAGGCGCCCTCCCGGTCGGTGCCGCGGTTCGGGTCGTCGCCGCCGAAGGTGACGGCGCCGGCGAGGATCGCCGTCGTCTGCGCCATGAGCCGGTCGGCGGTCGGGTTCGGCGCGCCCAGGTGCGGGGTCAGCCAGGACATGTCCCCGCCGGGGCCGGCGATGAAGCCGTCCAGCGACGCGGTCGCGGAGTAGAGCAGCGTGGCCACGGGGTCCTCTCGGTCGGGCGGGCACAGGACGGACCCGCCCGCGCCCCGGGACTCATCGCCTCAGGGCCAGCCGACGGCGGCGAGGTCCACCCGGCCCGCGCGCAGCGGCACGCCCTCGCCGGCCAGGAGCTCCAGCTGGCGCACGCGCACCGGCTCGGCGCAGCTGCCGTCGGCGCGCACGACCCGGTACCAGGGCACCGCGCCCCCGCCGCCGGACAGCGCGCGGGCGACGCGCCGCGGGCCGACGCCGACCAGCCGGCCGATCGCCCCGTAGGTGCTCACCCGGCCCGGCGGGATGGCCTCGACGGCGTCGAACACGGCCTCGTCGACGTCGGCCGGGTCGACGTCGGCCGGGTCGGGGACCGCGCGGGCGCCCGGGGGCCGCGGCTCCCCGGGCGCCCGGCGGCTCACAGCTGGTAGTCGCTGTTCGCCGTCCACCACGTGTAGAGCGCGGCGAGGTCGGCCTGCGTGCTGCCGGGGGCGGTGACGACGCCCTCGACCAGTGCGTTGTCGTCGGTCCAGATGATCCCGACCTGGCCGCTGGCGGCGTCGATCGCGCAGGCGACCGATCCGGAGTTGGTGTCCGACGACCACGTGCCGGCGCCCTGCGTCGTCGCGCAGTCCTGCCCGTCCGGGATGGCCGGGGCACCCTCGGTGTCGGTGGCGAAGACCGAGTCCATCGTCGCCGCGTCGGGGTAGGCGAAGAACTCCGCCACCTGGGGCCCGGGCTGGGTGGTGGCCGCGCCGCAGGACGCGTGGGCGACGTCGCCGTCGCCGGCCAGCGGGGCCTCGGTGCAGTCGGTGAAGTCCGCCGGGACGATCGCCAGCAGGTCCGCCGACCCGGCCCCGCCGGCGGGCGGCGGCGCGCTGGTGGTCGCCGACGAGCTGCTGCTCGACGAGCTGGACGACGAGCTGCTGGAGCTGCTCGACGTCGTCGTCGTGGTGTCGTCTGCCGTCGGCGCGGGGTCGTCGTCGCGGAGGACGAAGAAGAGCGTGACGGCGGCCGCGATCACGAGGACGAGACCCGCGATGAGGCCGGCGACCAGCCCGCGCCGCTTCTTGCCTCCGCCCGGGCCGCCGGGCCCGCCGGGCTGGCCGTACGGCTGCCCGTACTGGCCGGGCTGCCCGTACTGGCCGGGCTGCTGGGGCTGGCCGCCGTACGGGTCGGGTGCGCCGTACTGACCGGGCGCCCCGTACTGGCCCGGGGCGCCGTACTGACCGGGAGCGCCGTACTGCCCGGGCTGCTGCGGCTGGCCGTACGGGCCGGGCTGCGGCTGGCCGGAGCCGTCGGGGAACGGACCCGAGGGCGGCTGGCTCATGGGATGACCTCCTGCGTGCGTGAGCCCGCAGGATAGGGACGCGCGGGCGCCGCCGGGCCGTCCCGGACCGGCCGACACCCCAGCGGGTCAGACGCGGCGGCCGAGGCGGGCCAGCAGCCGCTCCTGCGGGGTCGCGCCGTCGGGCAGCTCCACCGGCGGGTCGAACAGCCCCGGCACCCCGTCCGCGGGCAGCCGGCCGGCCAGCCGCTCCGCGGCGCGGACCAGCGCCGGGTCGAGCGCCTCGTCGCCGCCGGTGGCGCGGGCGAGGTCCCAGGAGTGCACGGTCAGGTCGGTGGTCAGCTCCTCGACGTACTCCCACGCCGGCGTCGGGCCGCGGGACAGGTGCACGGTGCCCGCGGCGAGGTCGGCGGCGGCGACGGCGGCCAGCGCCTCGTCGGCGACCGCCTCCCACGACGTGAGCGGGTCGGCGCCGAGCAGTGCGCCGGTGCCCTCCGGCACGCGGGCGGCGACGTCGTCGAGCGGCTCGCCGGCCAGCAGGCCGGGGACCCAGTGGGCCTCGCCGACGAGGTGCGCGACGAGGTCGGCGACGGTCCAGCCGGGCAGGGCCTCGAGGTCCCACTGGCCCGGCTCGACGGCGTCGACGCGGTCGGTGAAGGCGGCCTGGGCGCGCTGGAAGAGCTCCAGCAGCTCGACGGGTTCGGGTGCGGACACGCGCCCCAGTCAACACAGACGCCGGGGGCCCGGCACCCGCAGACGCAGGTGCCGGGCCCCGGTGAGCCGCTGGGCGGACCCCCTGGAGGGGTCCTCCCGTCAGTACGTGGGCAGCGTCTTGTCGATCCGCGTGGCCCACGCCGTCACGCCGCCCTGCACGTGGACGGCGTCCTTGAAGCCGGCGTTCTTGACCGCGGCGAGCACCTCGGCCGAGCGGACGCCGGTCTTGCAGTGCAGCACGATCGGCCTGTCCTGCGGCAGCTGCGACAGCGCCCGGCCCGACAGCAGCTCGTCCTTCGGGATGAGCGTGGCGCCGGGGATGGACACGATCTCGTACTCGTTCGGCTCGCGGACGTCGATGAGCTCGAAGTCCTTGCCCGCGTCCATCATGTCCTTGAGCTCGTCGACGGTGATCGTCGAGCCGGCCGCGGCGGCCTGCGCCTCGTCGGAGACGACGCCGCAGAACGCCTCGTAGTCGATGAGCCCGGTGATCGGCTCGGCCTCGGGGTCCTTGCGCACCTTGATCGTGCGGAAGGTCATCTCCAGGGCGTCGTAGACCATCAGCCGGCCGAGCAGCGTCTCGCCGATGCCGGTGATCAGCTTGACGGCCTCGGTGGCCTGGATGGCGCCGATGGTCGCGCAGAGCACGCCCAGCACGCCGCCCTCGGCGCAGGAGGGGACCATCCCGGGCGGCGGGGGCACCGGGTAGAGGTCGCGGTAGTTGGGGCCGTGCTCGGCCCAGAAGACCGACACCTGGCCGTCGAAGCGGTAGATCGAGCCCCACACGTAGGGCTTGCCGAGCAGCACGCACGCGTCGTTGACCAGGTAGCGCGTGGCGAAGTTGTCGGTGCCGTCGACGATGAGGTCGTACTGCTCGAAGATCCCCATCACGTTGTCGCTGTCCAGGCGGGTCTCGTGCAGCCGGACGTCGACGTAGGGGTTGATCTCCTTGATCGAGTCGCGCGCGCTCTCGGCCTTCGAGCGGCCGACGTCGGAGGCCCCGTGGATGATCTGCCGCTGCAGGTTGGACTCGTCGACGGTGTCGAACTCGACGATGCCGATCGTGCCCACACCGGCCGCGGCCAGGTACATGAGCACCGGCGAGCCGAGGCCGCCGGCGCCGACGGCGAGCACCTTGGCGTTCTTGAGCCGCTTCTGCCCGTCCATCCCGACGTCCGGGATGATCAGGTGGCGGCTGTAGCGGCGGACCTCGTCGATCGACAGGTCGGCGGCGGGCTCCACCAGGGGTGGCAGGGACACGCTTGACTCCTCGGGTCGCGACCAGCGGCCCCGCGGGGGGCCGGCGTTCGTGCGCACAACAGCGTGGCACGCGCCGCTGTTCCCGCCGGGCTCAGGGGAAGGGCCAGGCGTTCTTCGTGCAGCCCTCGAGGCCCAGCGTCTGCTGCTGCATGACCGGCGCCAACTGCCCCTGCCCGGGGCAGGGCTGGTGGCCGTTGCCGAGCGCGTGCCCGACCTCGTGGTTGACCACGTACTGGCGGTAGGTGGCGATGTCGCCCTGGTAGTCGGGGACGGCGGTCTCCCAGCGGGCCAGGTTGATGACCGCGCGCTCGCCGTAGCGGCAGGAGGTGTAGCCGCCGGTGCCCACGCCCGGGCAGTAGCGCTCCATGCTGCCGGGGCTGACCAGGCTCACGCGGAAGTCGTAGGAGCCGACGTCGGTGGTGTCGACCCGCTGGAACGACATCCGCCCGCCGCTCCCCCAGGACCGCGGGTCGCCGAGGGTCGCCTCGACCGCGGCGGCGAAGGTCGGCCCGTCGACGCCGATGCCGCCCTCCACCTCGACGACGAAGCGCTGCAGCGGCCCGCTGCCGTACACGCCGGAGCTGCCGGGGACGACGGCGACCTCGCCGCTGCCCTGCTCCACGTAGGTGGCCGCCGCGGGCGGGGGGACGACGTCGGTCGGGCCGGCGTCGCCCTCGGCCGGCGCGGTCGGCGTGGCGGGAGCCGGGGCGGGCCCGGTGCTCACCGGGGCCTCCGCCGGGGTCCCCTGCGAGGTCGCGGCGCCGGTGGAGGCGGCGGGCGTGGTGTCCGGGGCGCCGACGACGTCGACGAGGGTGAGCACGGTGGCCACGGCGAGCAGCGGGATCGCGTAGGCCCGCCAGCCGTACCGGCGGACGAAGCGGCGCAGCCGGCCCGGCCGCCGGCGCACGACCGGGGGGCGGGCGCGGTCCGCCCGCGGGTCGTCGCCCCGGGACCGGCCGGACGGCGGCAGGTCGCGGGGGCGCGGCGGGGGCGGCACCGGGGGGCGGGTGCGCAGCGGCTCGGGCTGGCGGCCGGACGGCGGACGTGCCACGGTGCCGCCTCCTCGCCGCTCGTCCTGCCGTCGCGCAGCGCACCCGGACGGCGACGCCGCGCTTCCCGGGGATCAGGCTCTCACGGCGGCGCGGGGATCGGACAGGACCGCGAGGGCGCGTCGGCCGGGTCAGCCGGCGCGGGCCTCCCCGGCGGCGTCCTCCATCAGCCCGAGCACCGCGCGTGCCGTCTCCTCGGGCGCCTCGAGCATCGCCACGTGGCCGACCGTCTCGAGCACCAGCAGCCGCGCGCCGGGCACCACGGCGGCCAGCCGCGGCGCCAGGCGCGGGTCGACGAGCCGGTCGCGGTCGCCCCACACCACGAGGGTCGGCATGCGCAGCGACGCGGCCATCCGCCAGGCGTTGGCCCGGCCGACCCGCAGGTAGGAGGTGATGAGGCCGCGCATGCTGCGGGTCAGCGACCGGTTGGCCCAGCCCTGCGCCGCCCGCTCCCGCGCCTCCTCGACGGCGGCCTCCAGGCGCTCGCGCGGCACCCGTGCGGGCTCGCCGAAGCACATCTGCGTCATCCCGCGCACCGACTGCTCGGGCGTCACGCCGGCCAGCCGCCGCTCGGCCAGCGTGGGCACGCCCGGCAGCAGGAGCAGCAGCAGCGCCCGGCTGAACGCGGCGGGCACCCGGTAGACCGGCATCGCCGGGGAGACCAGCGTCAGCGACGCGACCAGGTCCGGCCGGCGCGCGGCCGCCACCAGGCTGACCAGCCCGCCGAGGCTGTTGCCCAGCAGGTGCACCGGCCGGCCGGCGGCCTCCCCCGGCTGGGCGGCGACGTGCTCGAGGACGTCGACGACGGCGCGCACGTGCCCGCGCACCGAGTAGGAGCTCCGCGGCGGCGGCTGGGAGCGGCCGAAGCCGGGCAGGTCCAGTGCCCAGCCCTCGCAGCGGAGCGCGAGCAGGCCGGCGAGGTCGGTCCAGTTGGTGGAGGCGCCGCCGAGGCCGTGCACGTAGAGCGCCCGCTCGCGCGGCCCCTCGGGCGGCCCGGCGTACGGGGTGGCGCGGACGAACACCCGCCCGCCGGTCACCGCGACCTCCTCGCCCGGCCAGGCCGGTGGCGGCTCGGCCGGGAGCGCGAGGTCCGCGGCGGAGGAGCGGGCGGTCGACGACGGCGACACGGTGGGGGGCGCGGGAGTCCGGCGGGTGCGCGCGCGGGAGGCCTCGGGCACGCGGCGACGGTATGCCAGGCGGCCGGGACGCGTGCGCCGGGTGACCCGCCGGTAACATGCCCGGCGCCATGCAGCCCTCCCGACCGGTCCCCGTGCGCCGCACGTCACGCCTGCCCCGGGGCGCGCGCCGGCTGCAGCTGCTGCAGGCCGCGCAGGAGGTCTTCGTCGCCCAGGGCTTCCACGCCGCCGCGATGGACGACATCGCCGACCGCGCCGGCGTCAGCAAGCCCGTCCTCTACCAGCACTTCCCCGGCAAGCGGGAGCTGTACCTGGCGCTGCTGGAGCAGCAGGTCACCGAGCTGACCGACCGGGTGCGCGAGGCCATGGCCGGTACCGAGGACAACCGGCAGCGCGTGCACGGCGCCGTCGGCGCGTACTTCGACTTCATCGACGCCGAGGGCGGCGCCTTCAGGCTCGTGTTCGAGTCCGACCTGCGCAACGACGACGACGTGCGGGCGCTCGCCGACCGCGGCAACCGCGCCTGCGTCGAGGCGATCGCCGAGGTCATCGCCGGCGACACCGGCAGCTCGCCGGAGCAGGCCCACCTGCTCGCCTCCGGGCTCACCGGGCTGGCCGAGAGCAGCGCCCGCTGGTGGCTGGCGCAGAAGGGCACGGTCTCGCGCGACGACGCCGTGTCGCTGATGTCGGCGCTGGCGTGGCGGGGCATCTCCCGCTTCCCCCGGGTCGAGGGCGAGCCGGCCGCCGGCTGAGCGCCGTTCGCTCTCGGCGCAGGTCCGCGGCGGGGCCGGGTCGCCCGCGCTGGACTAGCGTGGTCGGCAGCCGTGCAACACGAGGAGGCATCCCGAGTGGAAGTCAAGATCGGTGTCCAGCACTCCCCCCGGGAGCTGGTCGTCGACAGCCCGAAGACCCCCGACGAGATCGCTGCCGACGTGGCCTCCGCCATGTCCGGCGGCACCAAGGACGGGCTGCTGACCCTGGAGGACGAGCGAGGGCGCCGCGTCCTCGTCCCGGTCGACCGGATCGCCTACGTCGAGATCGCCCAGGCCGACCAGCGCCGGGTCGGGTTCGTCGCCGGCGGCGCCTGAGCACCGACGACGTCGTCCGGGAGGGCGTCCCCGCATCCGCGGGGGCGCCCTCCCGCCGTCTCGGGGGAATGGGCTCGCGCAGGAGGTGAGCCGCCCTGCGTGGCGCGTACGAGGAGCGGGGGCCGGAGGCTCCCCGACGAGTGCGCGGGACGGGCTCCACGCAGGTCGGGACGGCACCTGGCCGCGGTGCGATCCGGAGGATCGCGGTGTCAGGGGTTGAGGCCGAGGGTGCGCATGCGCTCGGTGTGCGCGGCGGTGATCCGGTCGACCAGCCGCGCGATGCCGGTGAGGTCGCCGGTGCCGGCGACGATGAGGCCGACCAGGCCCTCCCGCTCGGCGATGACCGCCTGCGACTGGGAGATCGCCTCCCCCACCAGCCGCCGCCCCCACAGCGCCAGCCGGCCGGCGAGGGCCTGCTGCGCGGCGATGGCCGCGCGGACCTCGCGCACGGCGAAGTCGGCGTGGCCGGTGTCGGCGAGGACGTCGAGGATCAGCGAGCGGTCCGGCTCCGGCAGCGAGCCCGCGATCTCGCGGTAGAAGTCGGCGGCCAGCCCGTCGCCGACGTAGGCCTTCACCAGGCCCTCGAGCCACGTGCGCGGGCGGGTGCCCTCGTGGAAGCCGTCGAGCGCGGGCACGAACGGGGCCATCGCGGTGGCCGGGTCCGCGCCGAGCTCGGTGAGCCGGGCGGCGAGCCGGTCGTGGTGGTCCATCTCGGCGGCCGCCATGCGCGCCAGCGCCGCGCGACCGTCGAGCGTCGGGGCCATCCGCGCGTCCTCGGCCAGCCGGTCGAACGCCGTCAGCTCGGCGTAGGCGAGCACGCCGAGCAGGTCGACGACGGCTCGCGGGTCGGCCGCGGTCACGGGCCACCTCCGGGCGGGTCGGGGCCGGTGGGCACCGGCCGCAGGGCCCGCCGCGGGGCCGGTCGGGGTGCGGGTGGCCCCGCGCGGCAGCCGAGGCTAACCGCTGCCCGCGCTACCATGGGAACAGGCGGGCCGCCAGGTCCGCTGGTATCTGTGCGCTGACGAACGTCGGAAGACGCCCCGAGGAGCCCCCACCGGGCACCGGGTGCGTCCCGGTCCTCCCCGGTCCGCTGGCCGCGTCGGCGCTGGAACGCATCCCGCGACACCCGACCGCGGAGCGCCCGGGCGACGCCACCGTCGCCCCCGGCCGCTCCCCCAGCCGACCAGAGGCGAGAACCCTGACCTCCACCGAGAACACCCGCACCGAGAACACCCCCACCACCCCCGAGATCGACCACGCCGAGAGCGGCGCGCCCGCTCCCGAGCAGGTCGAGCAGGTCGTCGAGGCGCTGGGCGGCGCCCCGGTCGCCGAGACCGCCCCGCTGTTCAGCGACTTCGACGTCCACCCCGACGTCGTCGCGGCGCTGGCCGAGGCCGGCATCACCCGCACCTTCGCCATCCAGGAGCTGACGCTCCCCCTCGCGCTGGCCGGCAACGACCTCATCGGCCAGGCGCGCACCGGCACCGGCAAGACCCTCGGCTTCGGCGTCCCGCTGCTGCAGCGCGTCGCCCCCGCGGCCGAGGGCGGCGACGGCGTCCCGCAGGCGCTGGTCGTCGTCCCCACCCGCGAGCTGTGCGTGCAGGTCGCCCGCGACCTCGGCACCGCCGGCGCCAAGCGCGGCATCCGGGTGCAGGCCATCTACGGCGGCCGCGCCTTCGAGCCGCAGGTCGCGGCACTCCAGGCCGGCGTCGAGGTCGTCGTCGGCACCCCCGGCCGGCTGCTGGACCTCGCGCAGCAGGGCCACCTGATCCTGGGCAAAATCCGCGTGCTCGTCCTCGACGAGGCCGACGAGATGCTCGACCTGGGCTTCCTGCCCGACATCGAGCGGATCCTCGCGATGGTCCCGGAGAAGCGGCAGACGATGCTGTTCTCCGCCACGATGCCCGGCCCGATCGTCACGCTGTCGCGGTCGTTCATGACCCAGCCGACCCACATCCGGGCGCACGGCAACGACGAGGGCTCGACCGTCCCGCAGACCACCCAGTTCGTCTACCGGGCGCACAACCTCGACAAGCCCGAGCTGCTCTCCCGCGTGCTGCAGGCCCGCGGCCGCGGCCTGGCGATGGTCTTCTGCCGCACCAAGCGCACCGCGCAGAAGGTCGCCGACGAGCTCGTCGACCGCGGGTTCGCCGCGGCCGCCGTGCACGGCGACCTCGGCCAGGGCGCCCGCGAGCAGGCGCTGCGCGCCTTCCGCAGCGGCAAGGTCGACGTCCTGGTCGCCACCGACGTCGCCGCCCGTGGCATCGACGTGACCGGCGTCAGCCACGTCGTGAACTACCAGTGCCCCGAGGACGAGAAGACCTACGTGCACCGGATCGGCCGCACCGGCCGCGCCGGCCGCGAGGGCGTCGCCGTCACGCTGGTCGACTGGGACGACATCCCGCGCTGGCAGCTCATCAACAAGGCGCTCGACCTGCCGTTCGCCGACCCGCCGGAGACCTACTCCACCTCGCCGTGGGTCTACACCGACCTCGACGTGCCCGAGGGCGCCAAGGGCCGGCTGCCGCGTGCGCAGCGCACCCGCGAGGGCCTCGACGCCGAGGTGCTCGAGGACCTCGGTGAGACCGGCAAGAAGACGAAGGGCGCCGGCCGCGGTCCCGCGCGCGAGGAGTCCCGGGAGGACGGCGAGCGGCCGGCCCGCTCGCGGTCGCGCTCGCGTCGCCGCACCCGCGGCGGCGAGTCCGCCGACGGCTCGGCTCCCGCGGAGGCCGGCACCGCGTCGGACGTCGCCCCGGCCGACGGCGCGCCGTCCGACGCCGCCGACGCCGGTGACGGCGCGCCCGCCGGCGACGGCACCCCGCGCCGCCGCCGTCGCCGCCGCGGTGGCTCCCGTCGCCGTTCCGGCGGCGCCGAGGCCGGGGCCGAGTCCTCCGGCGACTCCGGCGACGGCCCGGGCGGCGACTCCGAGTCCGCCGCCTGACGGCGCCCGCGTCCGCAGGTGGCGCTGCGTCCCCCGCCGCTGCGGGTCTGGGTCTGGACGGCGGGCACGCTCGTGCTGGCGCTGGTCGCCGTCCTGCTCTACCGCGGCTCCAGCGTCGCGGCCACCGACAGCACCACCGCGCCGGCGTCCCCGCTCCCCGGGGGGACGCCGGCTGGGCAGGTCGCGCAGGCCTGGTCGGCCGATGGCGAGGACCCGCCCGTGCAGCTGGTGCAGGAGGGCCGGGTCGTGGTGCCCGGCGAGCGCGGCCTCGTGGCCCACGACGCCGTCAGCGGTGAGGAGGCGTGGCACTACCGCCGCGACGACGCCGAGCTGTGCGGCGCCACCGCCGTCGACGGGATCGTGGTGGCGGTGTTCCGCACCGCCGGCCGCTGCGACGAGGCACTCGCCCTCGACGCGGCCACCGGCGTCCGGCAGTGGACGCGCAACCTGAGCCTGCGCGGCGACGCGACGATCCAGGGCACCAGCCAGGCCGTGCTGGCCAGCAGCACCACCGGCGTCGTGGTGATCGACCCGACCGGTGACAACGTCCGCTGGCGCACCGCCGCGGACGAGGGCTGCCGGCTCACCGACACCGCCGTCGGCAGTTCCGGGGTGGCACTCCTGCAGCGCTGCCCGGGCTCCGACGCCGTCCGGCTGCGGCTCTTCGACTCCTTCACCGGCCAGGCGCGGTGGAGCCGCGACGTCGCCGTGCCCGACGGCGGCGAGGTGACGCTGGTCGGCGCCGACCGGCTGGTCACCGTCGCCGCCGGCGGCAGGCTGCTGGCCTCCCGGCCCGACGACGGCTCCGAGGCGGCGGCGCTGCCCCTCCCCGAGGGCGATGGCGACGGCGACGGCGACGGCGACGGCGACGGCGACGGCGGCATCCTGCAGGGCGGCGCCGGCGACCTCGCGCTGCTGTGGGCCCGCGGCACGCTGTGGGCGGTCGACCCGGCCACCGGCGAGGTCCGCTGGGAGCGGCCCGCCCGGGGCCTGCCGGCCACCGCGGACGCGGCGAAGACCGCGGCCGGGGACGTCGCCGTCTGGGTGCCCGAGGAGGGCGGCTTCGTGCTCCGCGACCTCGCCACCGGCGAGGAGGCCGGACGGGCCGACGTCGACGGCGGCCTGGAGGCCGGCGGGCGCACCTCCGTGGCCGGGCCGGCGCTGGTGTACCGGCTCGAGGACCGGGTGCTCGGCTACCGCTGAGGGGCCTCGGCGGCACGCCGCGCCGGGTCGGGGTTCACTGGGTGCATGGTCCTGCCCGGGAGCCCCGAGCCGTCCGCCACCCTCGCCGTCCCCACCGACGACCTGCGTCAGCTCGCCGACCACGACGCCACCCCGCGCACCCTGCCGGGCCGGGCGGGCCCGCTGGCCGCGCTGGACACCGGCGGCGACGGGCCGAGCGGGACCGTGCTGATGGTCGCGGGCTACACCGGCAGCAAGGAGGACTTCGCGCCGCTGCTCGCGCCGCTGGCCGCCGACGGCTACCGCGTCGTCGCGATCGACCAGCGCGGACAGTTCGAGTCCCCCGGCCCCGACGACCCGGCCGCCTACACCGTCGCCGAGCTCGCCGACGACCTCGTCGCGGTCGCCCACCTGCTCGCCGGTGAGACCGGCGTCCCGCACCTCGTGGGGCACAGCTTCGGCGGCCTGGTCGCCCGCGCCGCCGTGCTCGCCGACCCCGCCGCGTTCCGTTCGCTCACCCTGCTCGGCTCCGGTCCCGCCCGGCTCACCGGCCCGCGGGTGGCGCTGCTGGAGCACCTCGGGCCGCTGCTCGACTCCGGCGGCGTGCCGCTGGTGCAGGCCACCCTCGAGCAGCTGGCGATGACCGACGAGCGCGCCCAGGCCGTGCCGGAGCCCACCCGCGCCTTCTACGCCCGCCGGTTCCTCGGCAACACCGCCGCCGGGCTGCGCGGCATGGCCGACGCGATGACCACCGAGCCCGACCGGGTGGCCGAGCTGGCCGCCACCGGCGTCCCGGTGCTCGTGGCCCACGGCGAGGCCGACGACGCGTGGTCCCCGGCCGAGCAGGCCGACATGGCCCGGCGGCTCGGCGCCCGCCACGAGGTGGTCCCGCACGCGATCCACTCCCCCGCCGTCGAGAACCCACCGCGCACGCTGCAGGCGCTCGAGGACTTCTGGACGTCGCTGTGAGCGGCGTGCGGCCGTCGGCGCGGGACTGGACGCCGGAGGAGGACCTGCTCGGCTTCTTCGGCCCCGACAGCGTCACCTGGCGGGTGCACGCCGATCCCGTGTACAGCGTCGGCGGGCTGCGCGCGCTGCTGCTGCAGGCGCTGCACCCGGTCGCCATGGACGGCGTCGCCCGCAACTCCGTCTTCCGCGAGTCGCCGTGGCAGCGGCTCACCCGCACCGCCGAGTACGTGGACACGCTGACCTTCGGCACCCGCCGGGAGGCGATCCGGGCGGTGCGCCGGGTGCGCGGCCTGCACCGCCGGCTCGGCGGCACCGAGGAGACGACCGGGCGCACCTACCGGGTCGACGACGCCGACCTGCTGCTGTGGGTGCACGCCTGCGAGGTCGACTCGCTGCTCGACGTCGCCCGCCGCGCCGGCGTCGTCACGCCCGCGGAGGCCGACCGCTACGTGGCCGAGCAGGTCACCGCGGCGGCGCTCATCGGCGTCGACCCGGACGACGTCCCGGCGTCCGTCGCCGAGCTCGAGGCCTACTTCGCGCGGGTCCGCCCGCAGCTCGCGCTGACGCCCGCCGCCCGCGAGGCGTGGCGGTTCCTCGTCGTCCCCCCGATGCCGCGCTGGGTGCAGCTCCTGACGCCGGCCCGCCCGGCCTGGGGGTCGCTGGCCTCGCTGGCGGTCGCCACCCTGCCGCCGTGGGCCCGCCGGCTGGCCTCGATGCCGGGTCTGGCGCTCACCGACACCGCGGCGACGGCGGCGCTGAAGGCGTTCCGTACCGGCCTGCTCGCGGTCCCGGAGCGGGCGCGGCGCTCGCCGATCGTGCGCGCCGGCTTCGACCGCACCGCGGCGGCCGAGGCGGTCTGACCGACCGGGTCGGACGACCGGGTCAGACGACCGCGTCGTCGTCGGCGGGCAGGCTGCTCCACGTCTCCCGCGCCGGGGTCGCGGCCTGGCCGGTCGGGCAGCTGGGCCGGAAGTCGCACCAGCCGCACTGCCGGCCCGGCGCCGTCGGGAACGCCTCGTCGGGCGACGCGCCGTCCTCCACCCGCTGGGTGGCGACGGCGATGTCGGCGGCGATGTCCTCGGCGCGGCGGACGTGGTTGGCCAGCGAGCGCTCGGTGTGCTCGAACGCCGCCACCGTGCCGCTGGGCAGGTGGTGCAGCTCCACCCGGCGGCAGGGCCGGCGCAGCGTCCGCTGCACGCCGAGCACGTACAGCGCCAGCGCCGGTGAGCCGCGCGCCTCGTCCTCGGTGCTGGGCACCCGGCCGGTCTTGTAGTCGACGACGACCAGCTCGTCGCCGCGCTGGTCGATGCGGTCGACCCGGCCCGACACCGCCAGCGCCGCCGTCGTCGCCGCGACCTGGCGCTCGGTGCCCACCGGCTCGTCGTCGGGGTCGAGGGTGGGCACGTAGTCGGTGAGCCAGCCGGCCGCGCGGGCCCGCCACGACGCCGACTGCTCGGCGTCGCGGAAGCCGGTGTCGGACCAGACGCCGTAGAGCAGCTGGCGGGCCGCGGCGGCGGTGCGGCGGTCGCGCGGCAGCTCCCACCACGAGCGCAGCGCCGCGTGCACCGCGGAGCCGACCGTGTTGTGCGCCCACGGCGGGCCCTTGGGCGGCGTGGGCCGGTCGACGTAGGCGAACCGGTAGCGGCGCGGGCAGTCGGCGAAGGCGGCGAGCTTGCTCGGGGTGGCCGGGAACAGCCGCCGCGGCATGCCGGGCATCTCCAACTGCACGCCCCCACGCTAGCCGGGCGCGCCGACGATCAGCCGGAGAACACGGTGCTGCCGGAGCCTGCGGCCAGCAGCGCCTCGTACTGTCCCGGGTCGGTGCGGCAGGCGGCGATCGGCGTCGTCTTGTTCGTGCCGTGGTAGTCGCTGGACCCGGTGGTCAGCAGGCCCAGGTCGCGGGCCAGGCCGCGCAGGTGGTCGCGCTCGGCGGGGCTGTGGTCGGGGTGGTCGACCTCCAGCCCGAGCAGCCCGGCGCCGGCCATCGCGGCGATCGCGGCGTCGTCGACCACCCGCCCGCGCTTGGTGGCCAGGCCGTGGGCGAAGACGGGCACCCCGCCGGCGGCGCGGACCAGCGCGATGCCCTCGAGGACGTCGGTGTCGGCCTTGGCGACGTAGTACGGGCTGCGGTGGCTCAGCAGGGTGGCGAACGCCTCGTCGACCGATCCGACGACGCCCGCCTCGACCAGCGCGCGGGCCACGTGCGGCCGGCCGACCACCCCGCCGCCGGAGGCCTGCACGATCCGGTCCCAGACCACCGGGTACCCGGCGGCGGCCAGCGCGGTGACGATCCGCTCGCCGCGGCCGAGCCGCTCGGCGCGCAGCCGGCCGAGCTCGGCCGACAGCTCGGGGTGGTCGGGGTCGAACAGGTAGGCCAGTAGGTGGACGCTGACCGGCGGCTGGTCGGCGGGGAACCAGCGGCAGGACAGCTCCATGCCGGGGACGACGGTGAGCCCGGCCGGGCGGGCCGCGGCGGCGACGGCCCAGCCGGCGGTGGTGTCGTGGTCGGTGAGGGCGACGACGTCGAGGCCGGCGGCGCGGGCGGTGGCCAGCAGCTCGGCGGGGGTCTCGGTGCCGTCGGAGACCGACGAGTGGGTGTGCAGGTCGATCAGCATCGGCGTCCAGCCTCCCCCAGCGCGGCGGCCCGCGCCGGGAGCCTCACGCGCCGGGCGGGTCCTGGCGGGCGCCGGGGATGGGCTGGGTGTCGTGCCGCACGCGTGGTCGCTGCCGCCGCGGCACGGCCGGCTCGGGGTTGCCCTCGTCGTCGCCGCTGGACGCGCCGCCGTGGTCGCTGCCGAACAGCAGCCCGCTGACCTCGTGGTACAGGAGGTCGGCCCGCGGCAGGTAGGTGATCTGCGAGAGCGCCTGCTGCTGGCCGGCGGACTCGAAGCGGAAGGTGCCGTAGCCGAGCACCTGGCCCAGCAGCGTCTCCTTCCACGTGAGGTCGGTGATCCGGCGCAGCGGCAGCAGGGTGACGGTGCGCGCGACGATCCCCGAGGTCAGCAGCACGCGGCGGCGGGTCACGATGAAGTGCCGCATCCACCACTCGCCGGCGCGCAGCGCGAACCAGCCCAGCGCGCCGACGGCGACCAGCAGGCCGATGCTGGCGGAGAACCGGTTGTCGGGGTCGAGGGTGAGCACCCAGACGCCGATCGCGAACACCGGGAGCGCGCGGGCCGCCGGCGACAGCAGCACCGCCCAGTGCCGGCGGGTGGCGACGACCGCCTGCTCGCCGGGCAGCAGGTACTTGGCGGCGTCCTTGGCCCACCGCGGCGGGCGGCCGTCGGCGGGGCCGGACACGGCCCGGCTAGCCGAGCGAGGTGACGAAGTCGGCGATCGAGGACGCCGCGTCGCCGAGCGCCTCCCCGGCGCTCTTGACCATCTCGGCCGAGGACTCCGGCTGCTGGATCACGTAGAAGACGACGAAGGCGATGGCCAGCCAGACGAGCACCTTCTTCAGGTTCACCGCCACCTCCGGAGTGCGCGCGGACCGGCGGGCACGGTGCCCGCGCGGGTCGGCCCGGAGGCCTGCCCCATGGGTAACACGTGTCCCAGCCGGGGCGGCGGCGGACACGCCGGTGCGGTCACTCCCCGGGCAGGAAGTGCTCGCTCGGCGGGCCCAGCGGCAGGTCGGGGTAGAGCCGGTCGCGCAGGTCGAGCAGGCGCAGCGGCTCGGCGACGAGCCAGCCCGCCGCCATCGGCCACATCACCAGCCACAGCCACACGCCGTAGGCCTCGCCGACGAACGCGGCCCGGTCGTCGGAGGTGGGGACCGCCCACAGCGGCGCGTGCTGCCCGGCCGCCTCGACGGAGGCGACCGACGGGCCGGTGATGACGTCGCCGGGGTCGAGCCCGGGCAGGCCCGCGTAGCCGCAGCCGACGCCGGTGCCCGGCTCCTCGGCGACCAGCACCATCTCCGCGGGACCGCCGAGCGGCGCGGGGCCGGCGCAGCCGACGACGATCGCCCGCGCGCCGGGTTCCCCGCCCCACGCCAGGCCGGTGACCGACCAGCCGGCGGGCACGGGGTCGGGCACCCAGGCGGGGACGCGGGCGTCGGCGGTGACGGCGGCGATCGCGTCGTGGGCGATGACGGCGGTGTGGTGCAGCGGGGTGACGGCGCCGTGCAGGTGGCACCAGGCCTGCGCCGAGTCCCCCGGCCGGACGACGAGCGGCTCGCCGCAGCGGGGGCAGACCGGGGAGGCGCTCATCGGAGACACCGTCCTGTCACGCGCGGTTCCCGTCAAGCGGGGGCGGACGGTCCCGGTCCGTGTCGCCGTACCCTGCGCGGGTGCCGCCCGACTCCCCCGCCACCGGCCCGCCGGTGCGGGCCTGCGTGGGCGCGGTGGTGCTCGACGACGCCGGGCGGCTGCTGCTGGTGCGCCGCCGCAACGAGCCGGGCCGGGGCCTGTGGTCGGTGCCCGGCGGGCGGGTGGAGCCGGGTGAGTCGCTGGGCGCCGCGGTGGCCCGGGAGGTCCGCGAGGAGACCGGCCTGGTGGTGACCGTGGGCGCGGAGGTCGGGCGGGTGACGATCCCCGGCGACGGCGTCGTCTACGAGGTCGCGGACTTCGCCTGCACGCTCACCGGCCCGGCCGACCCGGTGCCGGGCGACGACGCGGACGCCGTCGTGTTCGCCGACGCGGCCGACCTCGACCGGCTGGCCTGCACGCCGCGCCTGCTGGAGACGCTGCGCGGCTGGGGCGCGCTGCCCGGCTGAGCGGGCGGCGCGCCCTGGCGCGTCGGCTGTGGGGGACTCGACCGGGCCTGGACCGCGGGGCTCAGCTGCGGGACCTCAGCTGCGGGTCTCAGCTGCGGGGCTTCGGCTCCGGGCGCCCGGGCTGCTCGCCGCCGCGGGCCTCGCCGTAGGAGCGCTTGGGCACCATGACCTTGCGGCGGAAGACGCACACGACCGTGCCGTCCTGCTTGTAGCCGATCGTCTCGACGTACACGACGCCGCGGTCGTCCTTCGACCTCGACTCGGTCTTGTCGAGCACCGTCGTCTCGCCGTAGATGGTGTCGCCGTGGAAGGTCGGCGCCACGTGCCGCAGCGACTCGATCTCCAGGTTGGCGATGGCCTTGCCCGAGACGTCGGGGACGCTCATGCCGAGCAGCAGCGAGTAGACGTAGTTGCCGACCACCACGTTCTTGCCGAAGTCGGTGGTCTCCGCCGCGTAGTGGGTGTCCAGGTGCAGCGGGTGGTGGTTCATCGTGATGAGGCAGAACAGGTGGTCGTCGTACTCGGTGACGGTCTTCCCGGGCCAGTGCTTGTAGACCGCGCCGACCTCGAACTCCTCGTAGTACCGACCGAACTGCACGTGTGCTCTCCCGACGTCGTCGTGCGGTGAGAGGGCGCGGCGCACGCGCGCGGACGGGCCCCGTGGGACGGGTGGGGCCAGTTGCCCACCACGCGGCGCCGGTGACCCATCTGGACGGCCGCCGATCCTACGATGCCCCGGTGGTCCGCCCGCTCCGCACCGGCGACCCCGCGGAGGGCGACGTCATCAGGCTGTCCCCCGCCGGTCGCCGCGCCCGCCTGGCCGCCTCGCTCGTGGTCCTCGCGCTGCTCCTGGCCGGCACGGTCTGGGGCACCGACGCCCACTTCCCGTTCGGCCCGTTCAAGATGTACTCGACCCGCGCGTCCAACGACGCCCCGGTGGTCTCCACGCGTGTCGTCGGTCTGACCGGTGACGGGCGCGAGGTGCGGCTGTCCGGCGGCGAGGTGGGCCTGCGCCGTGCCGAGTTCGAGGGCCAGCTGCCGCGCCTGGTCGACGACCCGGCGCTGCTGGTCCTGCTCGCCGACACCTACGCCGAGCACCACCCCGGCGGTCCGGAGCTGGTCGAGGTGCAGGTGGTCCAGCGCCACTTCGAGCTCGTCGACGGCGAGGTCACCGGCGCGTGGACCGACGAGGTGCTCGTCGAGCAGGAGCTGGAGGTCGGCCCGTGAGCGCCACCCTGCCCGCCGAGGCGCCCGCGGGTCCGCGCCGGCGCAACCCGCTGCGCGGCTTCTGGACGCAGCCGGTGCCGCTGGCCCGGATCGCGGTGTTCCGCACCATCGCCTACCTGTTCGTGCCGGTCGACGTCTTCCTCACCACCGCCTGGGTGAGTGCGCACGCCGACGTCCCGACCGCCTACTACCAGCCGCTGGTCATCGGCCGGCTGCTGGACCTGCCCACCCCGACCTCGACCGTCGTGCACGTCGTGCAGTGGGCCCTGGTGGCCTGCGCGCTGGCGGCGGCGACCGGTCGCGCACCCCGCCTGCTCGGTACCGCGGTGTTCGTCCTCTACCTCGAGTGGATGGTCATCGCGATGAGCTACGGCAAGGTCGACCACGACCGCATCGCCTACCTCGTCGCGCTCGCGGTGCTGCCCACGATCGGCGTCGCCCGCTGGCGGGACCGCCGCTCGTCGGAGGCCGCCGGCTGGGCGATGGCCGCGGTGATGGTGACCGTCATGCTCACCTACTTCCTGGCCGCCTGGGCGAAGATGCGCTTCGGCGGCTGGGACTGGGCGACCGGCTCGACGATCACCCGCGCGGTCATCCGCCGCGGCACCGTCCTGTCGGAGTGGACGCTCGACGTCCCCGGCCTGCTCACCGCCGTCCAGTGGGCGATGCTCGTGCTCGAGTTCGCCGCGCCGCTGATGCTGCTCGTGCGGTCCGACCGGGCGCGCACCGCGCTGGTGCTCTTCCTGCTCGGCTTCCACCTCATGGTCTTCGGCGGCCTGCGGATCATCTTCCTGCCGCACTGCGTCGCGATCCTGTCGATCCTGCCGTGGGAGCGGTTCCCCGACGCCGTCGCCGCCGTGCGCGGGCGGCTGGGGCGGGGACGGGCACCGGCCGCCCCCGCCGCCCGCGCCACCGGGCTGAGCCGGCTCAGACCAGCGCCCCGATCCGGGCCGCGACGTCGGCCTCGTGCTGCTGGTAGGACGCCGCCACCGCGGTGAGCAGCCCGCCCATGCCGGTGAGCGCGTCGCTGACCGACTGCGCCGAGGCCCGCCACTGCTCGTAGAGCGCGCTGAACTGCACGGCCGCCTGGCTGTCGGTCCACCCGTCGAGCACCGAGCCGGTGACGCTGCTCGACAGGGTGGCGTGCCGGGCGGCGGTGTCGGCCGCCTCCGCCTGACACTGCCCGGCCAGCGACTGCAGCGTGGCGATGTCGACCCTCATGACCCCTCCGTTCCGTCCCGGGCACCTCCCGGGACCTGGGGGCGGACGCTAGGGCCGGACCGCGACGGCGCCCGCTCCCCCGTCCACAGCCCGCCTCCTGTCCACAGTCCGCGCCGGCGGCCCCCGCCCGGGCGCGTGGGACCGCACGGTCGCCGGGTGCCCGCCTCCCCGCCGGACGTCCCCCCGCGCTGCTGGACCGTGGTCGGCCCCGAGGGCGCCGTCGACGTCGAGGTCTCCGCCGCCGACGACGATCCGCTCGGCGCCGTGCTGCCCGTGCTCACCGCGGCGCTCGGTGTCCCGGCGGCCGGCGTGTGGTCCGGGTCGACCCGGCTCGGCGACGACCTGCCGCTGACCTCGCCGCTGCTCGCCCACGGCGTCGTCCTGGGCCTCGGCCGGCCGGCGCCCCGCGACGAGCGGCCGCCGAGCCCGCTGGAGCTGCACGTGGTGGGCGGCCCGGCGGCCGGGACGACCGTCGGCCTGGCCTCCGGGCGGCACGTGCTCGGCCGCGGCGCCGGCGCCACGCTGCCGCTCCCCGACCCCGGGGTGTCCCGGCGGCACGTGCGGCTCGACGTCGGCGCCGGCGGCACCACCGTCACCGACCTCGGCTCGACCAACGGCACCCGGCTCGACGACCGCGACCTCACCGGCCCGGCGGCCTGGCCCGACGGTGCGCCGCTGCGGGTGGGCGCCAGCACGCTGGCGGTCACCGGCCCGCGGGACGCCCCGGCGGCCACGCGTCCGTCCCCCGGCGGGCGGGTGCTGCTGCAGCCGGGCGTGGCGCCGTCCGCCGGGCGTCCCGAGACCGAGGTGGTGGTGCCCGGCCCGCCGGAGGACCCACCGCGCCGGAGGCTGGCCTGGGTGGCGGTGCTGCTGCCCGCCGTCGCCGGCGCGTGCCTGGCCTGGGCGCTGGCGACCCCGACGTTCCTCGTCTTCGCACTGCTCTCGCCGCTGGTCGCGGTGGGCACCTGGGCCTCCGACCGGTGGACCGGCCGGCGGTCGGGGCGCCGGGCGGCCGCCGCACACGCCGAGGAGGTGGCGGCGACGCGGGCCCGCGTGGCCGAGGCCGTCCGCGCCGACGTCCGGGCCGCCGCCCGGGCGCTGCCCGACCTCGCCGCCCTGGCCGGCGCGGCCCGCCGTCGCACCGCGCTGCTGTGGTCGCGCAGCGCCGACGAGCTGGTCGTCCGGCTGGGCCTGGGCCCCGGACCGACCCGGGTGGTCCGGGTCGAGGAGGGACGGCGGCACCCGGAGACCGCCGGTGACCTGCCCGTCGCCCTGGACCTGCTGCGCGCCGGCGGCCTGGGGGTCACCGGCCCGCGGGCGGCCGCCCTCGGCGTCGCGGCGGGCGTGCTCGCGCAGGTGACGGCGCTGCACGCACCCGGGGACGTCGACGTCGCGCTGCTCGCGGCGCCCGACCGTGCCCGCGACTGGGCGTGGGCGCGGTGGCTGCCGCACCTGGCGCCCGGCGCGGTGCACGCGCGGGCGGGCACGGCGGCCGGGTGGCTGGCGGCGCTGGTGGTCCGGCCGGGCGGGCGGCTGCTGCTCGTCGTCGACCGCCCGGTGGACGACGAGGAGCGCGACGCCCTCCGCCGCTGCCGCGCGGCCGGGGCGCTGCTCCTGTCGGTCGCCGGGCGCATCGGCGAGCTGCCCGTGTCCGGCGGGGCCGTCGTGCAGGTCGGGGGCGAGACCGGCGACACCGGTCTCCTCGACCGCGGGGACGGGTCCGCCCGGGCCCAGTTCACCGCCGACCGCCTGCCCCGGCCGGTCGCCGCCCGGCTCGCCCGCGACCTGGCCGCGCTCGACGCCGGCCGCGCGGCCCCTCCCCTGCCGCGCACGGTCCGGCTCCTCGACCTCGTCGGGCCGGACGACGGCGGCCCGGTGGCGGTCGCCTGGACGCGCGCGCGGGACTCGCTGCGCGTCCCGCTGGGGCGCACGGCCGACGGGACCGCCGTGGTCGACCTCTGCCGGGACGGGCCGCACGCGCTGGTCGCGGGCACGACCGGGTCGGGGAAGTCCGAGCTGCTGCAGACGCTGGTCGCCGGGCTCGCCCTCGCCTCCCCGCCCGACCGGTGCTCCTTCCTGCTCGTCGACTACAAGGGCGGTGCCGCCTTCGCCGAGGTCGCGGCCCTGCCGCACACCGTGGGCCTGGTGACCGACCTCGATGCCGCAGCCACCGCCCGGGCGCTGCGCTCGCTCACCGCGGAGCTCACCCGGCGGGAGGCGCTGCTCGCGGCGGCCGGGGTCGCCGACCTGGCCACCCTGCCCGACGACGTGGCGCTGGCCCGCCTGGTCATCGTCGTCGACGAGTTCGCGGGCCTGGCCGAGGAGCTGCCGGAGTTCGTCAGCGGGCTGGTCGGGATCGCGCAGCGCGGCCGGTCGCTGGGCGTGCACCTCGTGCTGGCCACCCAGCGGCCCGGCGGCGTGGTGTCCCCCGAGATCCGGGCCAACTGCTCGCTGCGGCTGTGCCTGCGCACCACCGACGAGGCCGACTCCCGTGACGTCCTGGGCGGCCCCGAGGCGGCGCGCGTCCCGGCCGACCGGCCCGGCGGCGGGCTCCTGCGCGTCGGGTCGGCGCGTCCGGTCGCCTTCCAGGCCGCCCGGGTGGCGAGCACCCCTCCGCCGCGGGCCACCGGTCCCACCGTGCGCCGCCGGCCCTGGCCGCCCGGGCCCGCCTCCGACGGCGGGCCGGGGACGCCGCGGGGCGCGACGGACCTGGCCCGCATCGCGGAGGCCGTGACGCGGGCGGCCGGGTCGGCTGGCGGGGCACCGCCGCACCGCCCCTGGCAGCCGGCCCTGCCCGACCGGCTGCCCGCCGCGGACCTCCCGGCCCCGGCCGGCCCGGGCACCCGCCTGCCGGTGGGCCTCGTCGACCGCCCCGACCGGCAGGCCCGCGAGGTGCTCGCCCTGGACCTGACCGGCGGCGGGGGCTGGCTGGCCGTCGGCGGGCCCCGCAGCGGCCGCACCACCCTGCTGCGGACGGTGCTCGCCGAGGCGGTCACCCGGCTCACACCGGACCGGCTGCACGTGCACGTCCTCGACCACGGCGGCGGCGCGCTGGCCGCCGAGGCGGCCCGGCTGCCGCACACCGGCACCGTCGTCGGCGCGGGCGACGCCCTGCGCACCGTCCGGCTGCTGGCCCGGCTCGCGGAGTCGGTCGCGGCCCGCCGCGCGTCCCCGAAGTACGGCGGGCCCCCGTGCTGCTGCTCGTCGACGGCGTCGAGTCGCTGATGGCGCAGCTCGACGAGGCCCTGCCGGGACAGGGGTCGGCCGAGCTGCTGCGGCTGCTGCGCGACGGCGCCGCGGCGGGCCTGACCGGCGTCCTCACCGCCGACCGGGCGGTCCCCGGCGGGCGGCTGGCCGCGGTCGCCGGCACCCGGCTGGTGCTCCCGCTGCCCGACCGCGCCGACTACGCCGTCGCCGGCGTGCCGGTGCGCGCCGTCCCCGCCTCCCGGCCGCCGGGTCGGGCGCTGCTCGGCGAGGACGCGCTCGAGTGCCAGCTGGCCCTCCCGCGACCGCTGCCCGCGCCGTTTCCCGGGCCGTACCGCGGGGCGGCCGCGACCACGGCCCTGCGCATCCCCGAGCTGCCGCCGGCGCCGGTGCTGCCGCCCGGCGGCGCCGGCGACGACCCGCTCGCCGCGGTGCCGCTCGGACCGGGTGGCGACGAGGGGACCGTGCTGCACGCCGACCTGCGCCGCGGCGGCGGGCTGCTCGTCGTCGGGCCGCCGCGCAGCGGCCGCACCGGCGCACTCACGGCGGTCGCCGGCACGCTCGCGGGCTCCGGCGTCCCGGTGGCGCAGCTCGTCCGCGGCCGGCAGCCCGTCGTCGCACCGGGCGCGGTGGCCCTCGCCGCCGACGACGTCGCCGGCTGGCACGCCTGGCTGCACGCCCTCGACGGCGGTCCCGGGGTCCTCGTGGTCGACGACGCCGGCCCCCTCGCCGACGCACCGGTGCTCCTCGCCGCCACCGGCGCCGGGCTCCCCGGGCGGGACGTCGTCACCCTCGCCGCCGGCACCGCCGGTGAGCTGTCCGGCGCCTTCCGCGGCCCGGTCGCCGACCTGCGCCGCAGCCGCAGCGGGCTGCTGCTGTGCCCGGGTCCCGGCGACGCCGACCTGCTCGGCATCCGGCTGCCGCGCACGCCGGTGCCGGTGCGCCCGGGATCGGGCTGGCTGGTCGCCGCCGGCGTCGCGCAGCGGGTCCAGGTCGCCCGGCACGCCCCCGGCGGCGGGCCGTGACCGGTGGGTCAGAGCAGGTCGAGCGCCGGCCCGATCTCCTGCGTCGCGTACCAGGCCAGCTCGTGCCCCTCGGCCTGGTCGACGACGAACTGCGCCTCGTCGCTGCCGAGGTCGGCCTCCAGGACCACACCGACCGCGGCCCGGACGTCGTCCTCCGCGTCGGCCCCGTCGACGTGCGCGCTGGCCACGTCCGCGAGCGCGACGTCCCCGGTCACCCGCACCGCGCCGGGGTCGGTGTCGGCGTCGTCGACCTCGGTGACCGCCGTGTCGGGGACGTCGGCGGCCAGCACCACCCGGCGCCGGGCGGCTCCCGGGTCGACGTCGATCAGCCGCAGGCTCGCCCGGGCGGCCGCCAGCAGCGCCGCGTACTCGAGCTCCTCGACGTCGGCCGCGGCGTCGCTGAGCACGTAGTACCCGCGCAGCCGGGCGGTGACGGCGAAGGCCGTGTGCGGTCCGGCGAGGCGGCCCTCGTCCACCAGGCGCCGCAGCACCGTGGTCGTGGCCGGCAGGTAGATCCGCACCCGGCCGCTCCTCTCCTGTCAGGGACCGCGACGGTATCCCGCGCCCGTGCGCCGGCCGCGTGCAGCAGGTCAGCGCACGGACTCGGCGAGGGCCGCGACCTCCTGCTCGACGAGGTCGGCCAGCACGTCGACGTCGCCGACGCCGTCGCGGTCGGCGTTGAGGCCCACGTACACGGAGCCGTCGTAGCTGGTCATCCCGACCGACAGCGCCTGGCCGCCGACCAGCGGCACGACGGGGAAGACCTCCAGCATCCGGCTGCCCGCGGCGTAGAGGGGCTGCTGCGGGCCGGGGACGTTGGTGACGACGAGGTTGAACATCCGCCGCGACAGGCCCCGCGCCGCCCGGGCGCCCAGCGCGTGCAGCGTCGGCGGCGCGAAGCCGGTCAGGGCGATGAGCGCGTCGGCGCGCACCGAGCGGCCCGAGTCGGTGACGCCGCGCATGGCGTAGCTCAGCCGGGCCAGCCGCACCCACGGGTTGGGCTCCCCGACGGGCAGGTCGACCAGGTAGGCCGCGACGCTGCCCCCGGGCGCCCGCTGTTCCTCGCCCTGCACCGACACCGGCACCAGCGCGCGCACCGCCGTCGAGCCGAGCACGGGCTCCCCGCGCGAGAGCAGCCAGTCGCGCAGCGCGCCGGTCAGCACGGTGAGCAGGACGTCGTTGACCGTGCCGCCGTGCGCCTTCCGGATGGCCTTGAGGTCCTCGAGGTCGGCGCGCGCCACCGCGACCCGGCGCTGGGTGCCCAGTGTCCGGCCGAGCGGGCCGTGCGGGGCAGCGAGGATCGCCGAGCGCGCGGCGCGGGCGAGCCCCTCGGCCACCCCGGCCACGCGGGCGGCGGTCGAGCGCAGGTCCCCGACGGCCGCGCGCGCGTTCTCCAGCACCGCCGTCGGCCGCTGCACGGACTCCACGAGCGCGTCGCGGACCAGACCGACCCGGCCCGGCAGCCGGCGCGGCACCCAGGAGTCCGCGGCAGGCACGGACGCCTCGGGGGTGGTGTCGAGCAGGACCTGCGCGATGTCCACCGCACCCAGCCCGTCGACCAGCGCCGGGTGGGTCTTGGTGACCACCGCGACCCGGCCCTCCTCGAGCCCCTCGACGAGGTAGACCTCCCACAGCGGCCGGTCGCGGTCCAGCGGCCGCGAGGTCACCCGGGAGACGAGGTCCAGCAGCTGCGCCCGGGTGCCGGGACGGGGCACCGCCGAGCGCCGCACGTGGTAGGCCACGTCGAAGTCCGGGTCGTCGGCCCAGACCGGGTTGGCCAGGCGCCCGGGCACCAGCACGATCCGCTGCCGGTAGCGCGGCACCAGCGGCAGCCGCGCCTCCAGCAGCTCCGCGAGCGCGTCGAGGCCGCCCTGGACCGGCTCGAGCACCAGCACGCCCGCGACGTGCATCGGCGCCCCGGCGTCCTCCAGGTACAGGAAGGACGCGTCCAGGGTCGTCAGCCGCTCGGCCATCGTCCTCCTCCGGATCGGTGCCCCACGCTACGGGGCCGGGCGGCGGCGCCCCAGTCCACGCGGCGGTCCCCGTCCCGGCCGGGGGTGCGGGTCACCCGGCGCGCCGGCGGCGGCACCCGCGGCGTCCCGGTGCCGGCTCGGGCACCCGGGCCAGCGCGGCGGCCAGCCCCCGCAGGCCCGCCCGCAGCGGCGAGCCCGGCGCCACCTCGGCGAGCGTCCGGCCCGAGGCGAGCGCCGCATCGGTGGCACCGCGGTCGGCCGGGAGGAAGGCGCGCACCGGCCGGCCGGCGAAGCGCTCGAGCGCCTCCCCGATCTCCCGGCGGGCGTCCCCGGGCACCGGCCCGCGGCGCACCTGGTTGACCACCACCACCGGCTCCACCTCGGGCAGCAGGTCACGCAGCTGGCCCAGGGCGCGGATGGTGCGCTGCAGGCCGACCGGGTCCGCGCCGCTCACGCACAGCACCTCGTCGGCACTCTCGAGCACCGTCACGGTGGCGCCGTTGCGCCGTGGTGCGGCGGTGTCGAAGGACAGCTCCTCGTCCTCCTCGAGGTTGAAGGCGCAGTCGACGACGGTCAGGTCCGCCACCCGGCGGGCCTCGTCCAGCACGGCGCCCACCGCGCGGGGCCGCAGCTCGGGCCAGCGGTCGGCCCGCGCGAGCCCGGTGAGCACCGACAGCTGCGGCCGCACCGACCAGGCGAGCCGGAGCAGCGCCGCCTCGTCGAGCGTGCCGGCGGCCGCCTGCCGCGCGGCTCCGGCCAGCCCGGGCGACTCGTCGAGCAGCCCGAGCACCTGCGCGACGACGCCCCCGTAGACGTCGGCGTCGACCAGCAGCGTCGGCACGCCGAGCCGGGCCGCCTCGTCGGCGAGGCCGACCGCGACCGTCGTCCGCCCGGGCGCCCCGGTCGGTCCCCACACCGCGACGACCCGGCCGCGGGCGGGCCGCCGGTCGGCCGGTCCGGGCCCGTCCCCGCCGGCTCCCGGGAGCGCCGCACGCGGGTCGGCGACGTCGTGCCCGCCTGCCGGACCGCCGGTGACGGCCTCGCGCAGGGCCCGCACCACCTCCTCCGGAGCGGCGTCCGCGGGCAGCACGGTCGTCACGCCGAGCGCGCGCAGCCGGTCGCCGGCCCGGTCGTCGCCGGGGTCGACGAGACCGACGACGGCCACCCCGCCGGCCTGCAGCCGGGCGACGGCGTCGACGTCGAGCCGGTGCAGGTCCGCCGACAGCAGCGCCGCCTGCGCGGTGCCTGTCGCCGCCGTGGCCAGCAGGTCGGAGGCGTCGACGCAGCGGCGGACCACCGTGACGCCGTGGTCGGCGCGGTCGAGCGCGCCCACCAGCGCGGCCTCCCAGGCGGCGCCGGTGACCGCGGTGACGACCTGCAGCGCCATCAGAGGGTGGGCCCGGCGGGAGCGCCCGGGCCGGCGACCGGCGCCGGGGCGGGCTGCACCACGGGAGGCGCGGCCGTCGTCGACGGCGCGGCGGGCGCCGGCAGCGGACCGCCCGCGGCGGGCGCGCCGGTCGTCGGGGTGCTCGTCGGGGTGCTCGTCGAGGAGGCGCCCGTCGTCGGGGCGCCCGGGGACGGGGAGGCCGACGGCCGCGCCGCGGAGGGAGCACCGTCCACCGAGCCGTCCACCGAGCCGTGCACCACGACGACCAGCGGCCGCCCGCCGATCGACCCGAGCACCGCGGCCGCGTCCGCGGCGGGGACGCCGACGACCACCTGCACCGTCGTCGTCGCCGTCGACAGCACGCCCTCGGCGCGCCCGCTGACCGCCTGCACCGTCGCTCCCTCGACCACGGGGACGACGCCCTCGCCGGTCGTGGTGCCGGCGGGGTCGGTCACGCCGTACACGTCGACGACCTGGCCGCGGGTCAGGCCCGGCGGGACGTAGCCGGCCTGCACCGGGAGGGCCACCTGGACCAGGTCGGCCGGCTCCTCCAGGGCAGCGCGCGGCAGCAGCTCTCCGGCCCGCACCGCCCGGGCGAGCGTGCGGCCGGCGGGGTCGGTGCCGGTGGACAGGTAGGCGCCGGCGGCGTCGCCGAGCCGGACCTGCACGGCGACGAGGTCGGCGGCCTGGATCTCGGTGCCCGCGGCGAGGTCGGCGGCCACGGACCAGACGGGCACGGTCGCGTCGGCGGCACCGACCACCCGCGCGCCGAGCAGCACCGACCCCAGCACCAGCAGGACACCGAGGACCAGCCGCAGGTCCAGCCACCGCGGCGGGCGGACGCGGCGCGGCACCGGGCCCGCCGCCGTCCCCGTGGCCGGCGTGGCCGTCGGCGGCACCGTGCGCGTGGCAGCGCTCACCGGGCGCTCCTCTCAGTCCCCGGAGCCGTGTGCGGCTCCCCCGCACCGGCGGGCGTGACGACCGGCATCCCGCGCGGTCGGACGCAGATGATGCGGTACGGGTGCGGATGGACGCACGGGTTGTCCACACGTTCGGGTGTGGACGGGATGCACGCGGACGGTCGCGGTGCTGACAGACTGGCGGCGACCGGACGGAGAGCCATGCCCACACCGCGATTCCTGACCCTCGACGACGTCGCCGAGGTCCTCAACGTCTCCTGGTCGCAGGCCTACGCGCTGGTGCGGCGCCGGGAGCTGATCGCCATCCAGATCGGCGGCCGCGGCCAGTGGCGGGTCGAGGTCGACGAGCTCGAGCGGTTCATCCAGCGGAAGTACGCCGAGGCGCGCGCCGGTGCGGTCCCCGCCGCCGAGGAGCTCGCGTCCGCCGACGCCCCCGCGGCGGGCGGGGACGCCGAGGCCGAGACACCGGCCGAGGCCGGCCCCACCCGCGGACGGCGTTCCCGCCGCTGACCTCAGGCGGCGCCCGGGGTCAGCGTCCGCACCACGGCCACCGCCGCCAGCACCACCGCGCGCACCGAGCGCACGGCCCCGGCCCGCCGGAAGTCCTCCGGCGCGTGCTCGGCCAGCTCGACGAAGTCCGCGCCCACCCGGTCCACCGCGCCCGTGAGCACCGCGCCGTCGTCCAGGACGACGGCCACGGCGGCGCGGTCGCGCGCCAGCCCGCGGAGCGCCCGCCGCAGGTCCAGGGCCGCGCGCACCGGCGACGCCGGCTCCGCGGCCGCCGTCGACCGCACCAGTCCCGACACCGCCAGCACCGCCGGCAGGGCCACCAGCACCTCGCGCCCGGCGTCGTCGGTCAGCAGCGCCCAGTCCGGCCCCACCTCCTCGAGGCGGCCCGCGACCTCGCCCGCCCCGCGGCAGCGCAACGACACCCGCGCGCCCACCGCGCCGCCGAGGCGCCCGACCAGCCGGACGGCCGCCGTCTCGGCCCGCGACCGGGACGGCAGCTCGGCGCGCTCCTCCGCGGCGGCGGCTTCCTCGAACTCCGCCTGCAGGTCGGTGAACAGCTGCTGCCAGCGCATGACCGGAGCGTAGATCCACAGCATTCGTTGCGTTTGCGTGCGTTTGTCTGCTCTAGTACGCCGACGCGTGCAGAGGAGGAGACATGTCGATGCGTCGGCTCGTCGTCACGACGGCGGCGATGGCGGCGGTGGCGGCCGTGCTGGCCGTGCTCACCCCGGACACGTCCTGGCTCTCGGCCGGGAGCCTCCAGCACGCCGTCGACACGGCCGGCCCGGAGGCCGTGCTGCTGTCCGCGGTGGCGGCCGCCGCGTGGCTGACGTGGGCGTGGGGCGCGCTCGGGCTGGTGCTCACCGCCCTCTCAGCGCTCCCCGGACTCGCCGGTGCGGCCGCCGCGCTCGTCCTGCGGGTGGTCGTGCCCGCCGCCGGCCGGCGGGCCGCCGCGCTCGCGCTCGGCGTCGGTCTCGCCGCGACGCCGGTGCTCACCGGCTGCACCGGCCCGGCCGCCGTCGTCCCGGCCGCCGTCGTCCCGGCCGCCGCCACCGCCTCGGCCGCCACGCCCGCCGCCACCACACCGGCCGTCGTGCCGGACTGGCCCACCGCGCCGGCGGCCACCCCCACCGGCACTCCGACGACGCCGGTCCCCGACTGGCCCCTCCCCGCACCGGGCGACCACGTCGTCCTGCGCGGCGAGTGCCTGTGGTCGATCGCCGAGGCCGACCTCCGCGAGCGGACCGGGCGCGAGCCGGCCGACGCCGAGGTGGCCGAGGCGGTCGGCCGGTGGTGGTCGGTCAACGCCGACGTCATCGGCACCGACCCCGACCTCCTACTGCCCGGCCAGGTGCTGCGCCCACCCGCCTGAACCACCCGCCGGACCACCTGCCCGCACCGCCAGCCCGCACCACCTGCACCGCCCCGTCCCGGCCGCTCCCCCGGCCCGCCCCTCCGACCCGACCCCGGGAGCCTCCGTGACCGCCGCCTCCCCCGCCGGCCCGCAGCCGGCCGTCGCCGCCCCGCGCCTCACACTCGTCCCGGCCCTGCACCCGCCGCTGCGCGGGCCCGCCGCCGTGCTGGTCGACCCGACCACCCCGCCACCACGGCCGCCGCACCGCCCGGGCCCCCGCCCGGTGGCCGACGGCGGGCCCGCGCGCCGGCCCGACCTGCTCGGCCCCGCGTGGTCGGTGCGCGCCGGGCTGCCCGACCCGCGCGCGGCAGGGCGGCTGCTGTTCACCACCGTGCTCGAGGCGCTCGCCGGCCGCCGCCCGATGGGTCAGGTGCAGCGGCTGACCTCGCCGGGCGTGCACGCCGCCCTGCTGGCCGGGCGCCGGCCGGCGTGGTGCAGCCACGGCGCCGGACCGCTCCTGCTCGGGCCGGTGTCGGTCTGCGAGCCGGTCGACGGCGTCGCGGAGATCAGCGCCGTGGCCCGCCGGGCCGGCCGGGCGCACGCGGTCGCCGCCCGGCTCGAGGGCAACCACGGCGTGTGGCGCTGCACCGCGCTGTCGATCGGCTGACGGCCGGGGCGTCCCGCCGCCCGAGGTGACCGCGTGCCGGGGCCCGGCCCACCCGACGACGTCGAGCGGACCGGGCCCGGGACACGGCTGGGGTCAGCCGCGCACGCCCTGCAGGTCCTCCTCGCGGTCCCGGCCCGGCGCCGGCGACCCGACCGCGTCCCCGGCGTCCTCGGCCACCTCGGCCTCGATCCGCGGCAGCAGCCGGTCGAGCCAGCCGGGCAGCCACCAGCTGCGCCGGCCGAGCAGGCTCATCGTGGCGGGCACGAGCACCATCCGGACGACGGTCGCGTCGAGGAACACCGCGACCGCCATCCCCAGGCCGATCTGCCGGACGACGAGATCGGACTCGGTGGCGAACCCGAGGAAGACGACCACCATGACGGCGGCGGCGGTCGAGATGACCCGTCCGGTGCCGGCGACGCCGCGCACCACGCTCGCCCGGGCGTCGCCGCTGCGCAGCCAGTGCTCCCGGATCCGCGAGAGCAGGAACACCTCGTAGTCCATGGACAGGCCGAACAGGATCGCGAACATCAGGATCGGCAGCCAGCTCGAGACGGGCATGGCCGCGTCGAGACCCATCAGCCCGCTCCCCCAGCCCCACTGGAACACCGCGGTGACCACGCCGTAGGCGGCGCCGATCGACAGCAGGTTGAGCGCGGCCGCCTTCAGCGGCACGACGGCCGAGCGGAACATCGCCGCGAGCAGCAGCACCGACACGGCGACGACGAAGCCGACGACCAGCCACAGCCGTCCCGACAGCATCCCGGCGATGTCGGTGAACATGGCGGTGCTGCCGGTGACCTCCGCTCCGTCGAGGTCGGCGCGCAGTCGCTCCAGCAGTCCGGGCGTGCGCTCGTCGGCGGGGCCGAAGGCGGGCTGCGCCTCGAGCACGGCGACCGCGCCGTCCGGCGACACGACCGGCTCGCTGACGGCGACCACGCCGTCGGTCCCCCGGAGCTGCGCGGCGGCCGCCGCGACGCCCGCGTCGCCGACCTCCGCGCGGTCGACCACCACGGTGAGGGGCCCGTTGGCCCCCTCCCCGAACTCCGCGGTGACGATGTCGTAGGCCTGTCGCGTCGTGCTGTCGGCCGGGTTGTTCGACACGTCCCGCGGGAAGGTGCGCATGTCGAGGGCCGGCAGGGCGAGCGCGCCCATCAGGAGCACGGCGGCGAGCGCCCAGGGCACCGGCCGGCGGGCGACCGCCGCCGCCCACCGCGCGGACCACGGCTCGCGCACCGGCCGGCGCCGACGGGGCGGGAGGCCGCGGCGCTCCCGGCGCGGCAGCAGCCGGCGGCCGAGGAGGCCGCAGAGCGCCGGGACGAGCGTCAGCGCGGCCGCGGCGACGGCCACCACGGCGATCCCGGTGGCGAACCCGAACGTCGTGTACATGGGGATGCCGGCGAGCGGGAGGCCCATCAGCGAGACCAGGACGATCGCCGCGGCGAAGACCACGGAGCGGCCCGCCGTGGCGGTCGCCCGGCCCGCGGCCTCGACCACCGGGACGCCGGCCCGCACGAACTCCAGGTGCCGGGTGACCAGCAGCAGGGCGTAGTCGATCCCGACGCCGAGGCCCACCATCACCGCGACCGTCGGGGCGGTGCTGCTGACGTCGGTGACGGCGGCCAGCAGGCTGATGCCGGCCGCGGAGACGCCGAGCCCGGCGAGGGCCACCAGCAGGGGCAGCCCCGCGGCGACGACGGTGCCGAGGACCACGACCATCAGCACGAGGGCCACCGCCACGCCGGCGATCTCGCCGGTGCCCTGCACCTCCTCGGCGGACGTGTTGGGCAGCTCGCCGCCGAGCTCGACCCGCAGCCCGCCGGCGGCCCCGTCCACCGCCTCCTCCAGCGCCTCGACGCCGCGGCCGCCGGCGAGGTCGGGATCGGTCACGGGCACGTCGAGGACGACGCCGAGCAGGGCGGTGTCCCGGTCGTCGGACCAGCGCGGCGGCGACACCGACGTCACGTGGTCGACCTCGGCGATCCGGGCGGTCAGGTCGGCGACGTCGGCGTCGCTCACCTCACCGCCCGCAGGGTCGTGGACGACGACCTGGGCGGAGCTGCCGGCCGCGCCCGAGCCGGGGAAGTGCTCGCGCAGCGACTCGACGCCGGTGAGAGCGCGGGCGCCCTCGACGTCGAAGTCGTCCTGGGGCGTCCCGCCGAGCGCGCCGGCGGTCAGGGTGGCCACGACGGCGAGCAGCACCCAGGCGGTCAGGGTGCGCCACGGGTGGGCGGCCGTGGCCCGGCCGAGGTGGTGCAGCAGGCGGGTCATCGCGGGCCCCCGGACCCCTCGCCGCCGGCGCCCGAGGACGTGAGGCTCTGGGCCCCGATGACCGCGAGCACCTCGAGCTTCTCGTGGCTCTCGGTGCCGGGCTCGGCCGTGTAGACCATGAGGCGGTGCGACTGGTGCGGGTCGACCAGCGTCTGGCAGTTGAGGTCGAGCCGGCCGACCTCGGGGTGTCGGTAGCGCTTCCGCTCCTCGAGGTGGATCCCGACCTCGTGGACCTCCCACAGCGAGCGGAACTCCTCGCTCTCCTCCAGGAGCAGCCCGGCGAGGTACGCGGCCCGCGACCCCGGTCCCCGCATCGCGAGCAGCGCGCGCAGCCCGGCGGCGTAGGTCCGCGACATGTGCGCGTGGTCCTCCGGCAGGTACAGGTCCCGCGCCGCGGGGTCGGTGAACCAGCGGTAGCCCCGGCTGCGCGCCGGACCGGTGTAGCGCATCGCGTCGCCGACGAGCGCGACCCCGGGCGGCGTCTGGCGGAGCGTCTCGCCGACCTCGGTGACGATCTCGGCCGGGGTGTCGCCCAGCCGGTCGAAGATGCGCAGCAGCCCGGGGCTGACGTGCTCGCTCGCCGCGCCGCGGGGCGGCGCCTGGTGCCCGGCGAGGCGGAACAGGTGGTCGCGCTCGTCGACGGACAGGTGCAGCCCCTGCGCGATGGCGGCGACCATCTGCTCCGACGGCTGCGGTCCGCGCTCGCGCTCGAGGCGGGACTAGTAGTCGGTCGACATGAAGCACAGCGCCGCGGCCTCCTCGCGGCGCAGGCCGGCGGTCCGGCGGCGCGGCCCGCGGGGCAGGCCGACGTCCTCGGGCTGGAGCACTTCCCGGCGTCGGCGGAGGAACTCCGCCAGCCCGGTGCGGTCGATGGCCACGTGTCTCCTCGGGGGATGGGGTGCGACCGGCCCGGCCGGGGCGGTCGCTGCCGTGTCTATCGGCGCGGCGCCGGCGCAGACACGGCCCGCTGATCCCCCTCTCGCGGGGCCCGGACGGGGGGATCGGCAGGTCCTGCCTCGCGCCGGCCGGAACGCCGACGGTGGGGACACGGCGCGGACAGCGCCGACCCCACGAGCACAGGAGCCCGAGATGGCCCGCACCATCGACATCCCCGTCCCCGACCTGTCGGGCAAGCGGGTGGTCCTCACCGGAGGCAGCGACGGCATCGGCCTGGTCCTGGCCCGCCGCCTGGCGCAGGCCGGTGCGGACCTGGTCCTGCCGGTCCGCAACCGCGGCAAGGGCGAGGCGGCGACGGCGGAGATCCGCGCCCGCGTCCCCGGGGCACGGATCACCCTGCACGCGCTCGACCTGTCCTCCCTCGCGTCGGTGGACGACCTGGCCGGCGTCCTGCTCGCCGAGGGCCGCCCGATCGACGTCCTGATCGCCAACGCGGGCGTGATGACGCCGCCGGAGCGCCGGACGACGGCCGAGGGGCACGAGCTGCAGTTCGGCACGAACCACCTCGGCCACTTCGCCCTCGTGGCGCGGCTGATGCCGCTGCTGCGTGCCGGCCGTGCCCGGGTGACGACGCAGCTGAGCATCGCGGCGAACAGCAACGCGATCAACTGGGACGACCCGGACTGGGAGCGGTCCTACGACGGGATGCGCGCCTACAGCCAGTCGAAGATCGCCGCCGGGCTGTTCGCACTCGAGCTCGACCGGCGCAGCGTCGCCCACGGCTGGGGCATCACGAGCACCCTGAGCCACCCCGGTGTCGCCCCGACCAGCCTGCTCGCGGCGCGGCCGGAGATCGGCCGCGCCGACGAGGGGCGCGAGCTCCGGATCATCCGCCGGCTGTCGGCGCTGGGCATCGCGGGGACGCCGGAGACCGCGGCCCTCCCCGCGCTGCTCGCCGCGACGGCGCCCGACGCCGTCGGCGGCCGGTTCTACGGCCCCAGCCGGTTCTGGCACGTGAGCGGCCCGCCGGCCGAGCAGCGCCTGTACCGCACCCTGCGCAGCGCCGAGGACGCCGCGCGCATCTGGCGGCTCTCCGAGGAGCTGACCGGCCTGGCCTTCCCCGCGGACGGGGCCGGGCACGTCGCCGGACCGGCCGGCGACCGTCGTGCACCGGCCTGACGGCGTCGCGCCGAGGTCCGGGGGTCCCGTGACCGGCGCCCCGGCCGCCGGGGGGGGGGGGGGGGGGGGGGGGGGGGGGGGGGGGGGGGGGGGGGGGGGGGGGGGGGGGGGGGGGGGGGGGGGGGGGGGGGG
>NZ_JBJGYM010000031.1:0-31552 GCF_054049995.1 Geodermatophilus sp. SYSU D01106
CGTCCTGGCTCACCGTCGGCGGTGAGCCAGGACGCGGCACGACCAGGCGGCCTGATCGTGCGGGGCTACGGTCGCCGGCATGGCCGCCACGGGGTCCCACACCGCCGACGAGCTCAACGCGCTGCTGCCGGGCACGCTGCCGGGTCTGCTCGGGCTGACCGTCACCGCGCACGAGCCCGGCCGGCTGGAGGCGGCGCTCGACGTCCGCCCCGACCTGCTCGCGCCCAACGGCTACCTGCACGCGGCCACCGTCGTCGCGCTCGCCGACACCGCATGCGGCCTGGCCACCCGGGCGCTGCTGCCCGAGGGCTCGGCCGGGTTCACCACCATCGAGCTCAAGAGCAACTTCCTCGGCACCGTCCGCGAGGGACAGGTGCGCACGGTCGCCACCAACGCGCACGCCGGCCGCACGACGCAGGTGTGGGACGCCGTCGTCAGCTCCGGCGAGGGGAGGACGCTGGCGCTGTTCCGCTGCACCCAGTCGGTGCTGTGGCCGCGCGGATGAGCGAGGTGACCGGCGGGTAACCCGCGTGTCGCGCGACACACCCGGGGTGTGAGACTGGCGCCACTGCCGCACCCCCGAGGAGGAGCACCGTGGCTCTGGCCAGTCGTTACCCCGACGTCGAGATCCCCGACCAGTCGGTCCCCGAGTTCGTCCTCGCCGGCGGGGCCTCGCGCCCCGACGCGCCCGCGCTCGTCGACGGCCTGACCGGCGACTCGATCAGCCACGGGCAGCTGGCCACCTACGTCGACCGCGTGGCCGCCGCGCTCGCCTCCCGCGGGCTGCGCAAGGGCGACGTCGTCGCCGTCCTGTGCCCCAACACCATGTGGTACCCGGTCGTCTTCCACGGCATCGCCCGCGCCGGCCTGGTGATGAGCCCGATCAACTCGCTCTACACCGCCCACGAGGTGGCCTTCCAGCTCAAGGACTCCGGCGCGAAGGTGCTGGTCACCGTCTCGCCGTTCCTCGACCGCGCGCTCGAGGCCACCGAGCAGACGCCGGTCGACGAGGTCATCGTCATGGACGGCGCCGAGGGACACGCCTCGCTGCTCGACCTGATCACCAGCGACGCCCCGTCGGTCGACGTCGACATCGACCCGGCGGCCGACCTGGTCACGCTGCCCTACTCCAGCGGTACCACGGGGCTGCCCAAGGGCGTCATGCTCACCCACCGCAACCTGGTGGCCAACGTGAGCCAGTCCCGGCCGCTGGTGGAGCTGGTCGAGGGCGACGAGCGGATCATCGCCGTCCTGCCGTTCTTCCACATCTACGGCCTGACCGTGCTCATGAACCAGGGCCTGCAGTGGGGCGGCACGGTGGTCACGCTGCCGCGCTTCGACCTCGAGCAGTTCCTGCGCACGATCCAGGACCAGAAGATCACCCGTGCGTTCGTCGCGCCGCCCATCGTGCTGGCGCTGGCCAAGCACCCGATGGTCGACCAGTTCGACCTCTCGTCGCTGCGCAGCATCACCTCCGGCGCCGCGCCGCTGGACGAGGCGCTGGCCCAGGCCGCCCAGGACCGGCTGCGCAAGGGCGCGCCCGACGGCGTCGTCGTCGCCCAGGGCTACGGCATGACCGAGCTGTCGCCGGTCTCGCACACCACGCCCGACGCCAACCGGCTGCCCGAGGGCGTCAGCTCGGTGCCGAAGGGCTCGGTCGGCCTCGCCCTGCCCAACACCGAGTGCCGGCTGGTCGACCCCTCGACCGGCCAGGACGCCGCCCCCGGCGAGCGCGGTGAGCTGTGGGTGCGCGGGCCGCAGGTGATGAAGGGCTACCTCAACAACCCGACGGCGACCGCCGACACCCTCGACGCCGAGGGCTGGCTGCACACCGGCGACGTGGCGATCGTCGACGAGAACGGCTGCTACACGGTCGTCGACCGGGTCAAGGAGCTGATCAAGTACAAGGGCTACCAGGTGGCCCCGGCCGAGCTCGAGGCCGTGCTCATCAACAACCCGGCCATCGCCGACGCCGCGGTCATCGGCGTCAAGGACGAGGAGAGCGGCGAGGAACTGCCCAAGGCCTTCGTCGTGCGGGCGCCCGGCGCGGAGATCTCCGAGCAGGAGGTCATGGACTACGCCGCCGAGCGGCTCGCCCCGCACAAGAAGATCCGCGCGGTGGAGTTCATCGAGCAGGTGCCCAAGTCCGCAGCGGGCAAGATCCTGCGCAAGGACCTCAAGGCCCGCGCCTGAGACCGGCGGGAGGCCGGTTCCCCTCCGGGGGAGCCGGCCTCCCGTCGTCCGCGCAGGTCACCACGGGAGGCCGAGGACGGCGTCGCGCATCCGGCCGTGCCGCGCACCCGCGAAGCGCAGCACCAGCCGCGCCGACCGGGACGCCGTCCGCAGCACCGTCACGCGCTCGGCGGGGTGGCAGGCGTCGAGCAGCCACGGCAGCGTGAACGCGTCCTGGCCGGCGGGGAGCAGGCGCCGGGCGGTCCGCACGGCGCGGTCGCGCTCGGCCGCGGGGACGTGCGCGTCCACCAGCGGCAGGACGCCCGCCTCCTCGGCGTCGAGCCGGTCGTCGACCAGGGCGGCGAGCTCGGTCAGGGCGACGGCGAGCAGCGGGGCCCCGGCGCTCGCGTCGCGGGCGAAGACGAGCAGCGCCCGGCGGGCCCGGGCGAGCGAGGCGTCGAGGGCGGCGTCGGAGGCCGTGCCGGCGTCGGAGGCCGCGCTGCGGTCGTGCCCGACGCCGGGCAGCACCGCGCGGGACACCGCGGCCTCGAGCTCCCGGCGCAGCGCGGCGTGCGCGCGGACCTCGACGAGCACACCCGCCGTCCAGCGCACCAGCTCGCGCTGCCGGGCGGGGTCGCACGGGTCGTCGAGGGCGACGCCGGTGACCGCCCGGCCGGCGATCCGCAGGCCCGAGCGCAGGGCCCGGTGCAGCAGCGCGTGGTCGGTCAGCTCGGTCACCGCGCCGCGGGAGGCGGGGGCGGTCCGGGTCGGCGGCAGCGTCGTCGTCATGACCGGGACGGTGCCGCCCGGCTCCTGCAGGCAGCTTGCGGGCCGCTTGGAGCGGCCCGGGGGCTACCGCGTGGACTGCCCGGCCATGGTCGGGGGGACGCCGACGATGCGCTTGTACGCGCGGGAGAACGCCGCCTCCGACTCGTAGCCCAGGCGCCCGGCCAGCTGACCCACCTGCGCCCCCTCCGCGAGCGCCACGGTGGCCAGGTGCATCCGCCACCGCGCCAGGTAGCGCATCACCGGCTCGCCGGCCAGCTCGGTGAACCGGGCGGCGAACGACGAGCGCGACATGCGGGCCTCCCTCGCCAGCCGGGTGAGCGTCCACGCCGCCCCGGGCTCGCGGTGCAGCAGCGCCACGGCCTGGCCCACCTGCGGGTCGCGCAGCGCCCGCAGCCACCCGGGGCCGGTGGCCGCGGTGTCCAGCCACGTCCGGACGGCCTGCAGCACGACGACGTCGGCCAGCCGGGTGATCACCGCCTCCGCGCCCGGGCGGTCCTCGGCGGCCTCGTCGGAGATCACCTGCAGCAGCAGCGGCAGCCACCCGCCGCGGCGGGGGTCGCGCCCGTCGACCACGAGCACCGGCGGCAGCAGGTCGAGCAGGTGCGCCGCACCCGGCCGGGCGGGCTCCACGACGCCGCACACCATCCCGGCCGCCGCGCCGCCGCCGTCGAGCCGCAGGACGGAGTAGTGCTCCCCCACCTGCTGCTGCGGCAGGAGGTCGGCCCGCCCGGCGACCGGCGCCCCCACCGCGCTCCGCAGCAGGTGCCCGCGGCCGTGCGGGACCAGGGCCAGGTCGCCGACGCCGAGGGTCAGCTGCTCGCCGCCGACCTCGAGCACGACGGTGCCCCGGGTGACGACGTGGAAGGCCATGCAGCCCGGGAAGGCGGGCATCTCCACGCCCCAGGGCGCCGTCGCCTCCGACCGGCAGTAGAAGGTGCCGTGGATGCGCAGGTCGGCGAGCAGGTCGCCGACCGGGTCGACCGGTGTCCACGGCCGGGCCGCGTCCGCGCCGGTCGGCACCCCGACCGGTGTGCTCACCCGGACCCCGACGTCGCCGCTCCTGTCCACGGCGCCAGCCTGCTGCGTCCCGTACCGGGCGTCCAGGGTCGCCGGACGAACGGGCACGGACGGCGGACGCGCGGTCATGGGCCGCCGCGCCGCGGTCGGCCAGCCTCGTTCCCGACCGGCCGACGGGGCCGGCGGGACCGGGAGGAGCAGGGACGTGCGCGTGCTGGTGGTGGGTGCGACGGGTGGATCGGGACGGGCGGCGGTCGAGGCGCTGACCGCGCGGGGACACGAGGTGACGGCGTTCGCGCGGCGGGCGGGCGCCGCCTTCCGGGAGGACGCTTCCCGGGGGCACACGGCGGTGCGGACGGTGGACGGCGACGCGACCCGGCCGGCCGACGTCGGCCGGGCCGTGCGGGGGCAGGACGCCGTCGTGGTGGCGCTGGGGATCAGCGAGCACCCGCTCGCGGTGCGGCTGCGCGGCAGCCGGGGCACGCCGATGGACGTGCGCTCGCGCGGGACGGCGGCGCTGGTCGCGGCCATGCGCGAGCACGACGTGTCGCGGCTGGTGGTGCAGTCCTCCTACGGCGTCGGCGAGACGCGGGACCGGCTGCCGCTGTCCTCGAAGCTGGTGTTCGCGCTGGTGCTGCGGCCGCAGATCGCCGACCACGAGCGGCAGGAGCGGATCGTCCGCGACAGCGGCCTGGACTGGACGATCGTCCAGCCGGTGTACCTGACCGACGGGGACGAGGCGGCCGCGACGTCCCCGTCCGGCGACGTCCAGGGGATGCGCGTCTCGCGGCGGGCGGTCGGCGGCGTGCTGGCCGACCTCGCCACCCGGGTCGGCGACGCGGGCGGGCGCTGCCTGGCCGTGTCGGGCGCGGCGGCGCCTGCCGCGGGAGACCGGGCCCCGTCGCCCCTCCTAGGGTCGGGGCATGCGAGCGGTGACCACGAGCGGACCCGGCGGACCCGAGGTGCTCGGCTGGGGTGAGGTGCCCGACCCGGTGGCCGGCCCGGGCGAGGTGGTCGTCGACGTGGCCGCCACCGCGGTCAACCGGGCCGACCTCCTCCAGCGGGCCGGCAACTACCCGCCGCCGCGGGGCGCCAGCGAGGTCCTGGGCCTCGAGTGCAGCGGCATCGTCAGCGAGGTCGGCGAGGGCGTGACCGGCTGGTCGGTGGGCGACGAGGTGTGCGCGCTGCTGGCCGGCGGCGGCTACGCCGAGCGGGTCGCCGTCCCGGCGGTGCAGTTGCTCCCCCGCCCGGCCGGCGTCGAGCTGGCCACCGCGGCCGCGCTCCCGGAGGTCACCTGCACCGTCTGGTCGAACGTCTTCCAGCTCGCCGGCCTGCGGCGCGGGGAGACGTTCCTCGTCCACGGCGGGTCCAGCGGCATCGGCACGATGGCCATCCAGCTCGCCGCCCGGGCCGGCGCGCGGGTGGTCACCACCGCCGGCACGGAGGCCAAGCGGGCCGCCTGCCGGGAGCTCGGCGCCGACGTGACCATCGACTACCGCGAGGAGGACTTCGTCGAGCGGGTCCGCGAGGTCACCGGCGGGGCGGGCGCCGACGTCGTCCTGGACAACATGGGCGCGAAGTACCTGGCCCGCAACGTCGACGCCCTCGCCGTCGGCGGGCGGCTGGTGGTCATCGGCATGCAGGGCGGGACGAGGGCGGAGCTCGACCTCGGCAAGCTGCTGGCCAAGCGGGCGTCGGTGGCCGCGACGGCGCTGCGCTCCCGCCCGAGCACTGGGCCCGGCGGCAAGGACGCGATCGTCGCGGCGGTGCGGGCCGAGGTGTGGCCCGACGTCGAGCGGGGCGTGGTGCGGCCGATCGTCGACCGGCGGCTGCCGATGTCCCGCGCGGCCGAGGCGCACCGCGTGGTGGAGGCCAGCGAGCACGTCGGGAAGGTGCTGCTGCTCCCCGACGCCTGACGGCCCGCGGTCAGAGGGCCCGCAGCGCCGCCACCGAGTCGATCACGTAGCCGACCTCCTCGGCGGTGTTGTAGTGCGCGAGCCCCAGCCGGACGGCGCCGCCGAGCTCGTTGACGCCGAGCGCGTCGAACAGCTCGCGGGCGTAGAAGTCGCCGTCCCAGGCGCAGATGCCTCGGCGGGACAGCTCCGCGGCCACCTGCCGTGGCCGCATGCCGGGGACGGTGAACGACAGCGTCGGCGTCGTGTGCTCCGGGAAGCCGACCACCTGCACGTGCCGCATGGCCCGCAGCGCCTGGTCCAGCCACTCGAACAGGCTGCCCTCGTACGCGGCGACGGCGGTCATCGAGGCGTGCAGCCGGTCGCGGCGGCTGCCGGTGGCGTCCTCGCACAGGCCGGCCAGGTGGTCGACGGCGGCGGTCACCCCGGCGTAGAGCTCGAAGGGCGGCGTGCCGGTCTCCAGCCGGTCGGGCACGCGGTCGGGGGTGGGCACCAGCCGGTCGGGGTCGAGCTCGGCGAGCAGCGCCGGGTCGGCCACCACGGCGCCCACGTGCGGGCCGCACCAGGTGTAGGCGGAGACGGCGACGAAGTCCGCGCCGAGCGCCGTCTTGTCGAGGTAGACGTGCGGCGCGGCCTGGACGGCGTCGACGTAGACCAGCGCGCCCACCGCGTGGGCGCGGGCGGAGATGGCGGCGACGTCGGGCCGGGTGCCGATCGCGTTGCTCGCCGCGGTGACCGCCACCAGCCGGGTGCGCGAGGTGATCAGCTCGTCGTACTGCCAGGCGGGCAGCTCGCCGGTCTCGATGTCCACCTCGGCCCAGCGCACCACCGCGCCGGCGCGCTCGGCCATCGTCACCCAGGGCCGGATGTTCGCGTCGTGGTCGAGGCGGCTGACCACCACCTCGTCGCCGTAGCGCCAGGTGCGCGACAGGGCGCGGGCGAAGGCGTAGGTCAGCGACGTCGTGTTCGGGCCGAGGACGACGCCGGAGGACAGGCCGCCGACGAGGTCGGCCACGGCCGCCCGGGCGCTGGACACCAGGCTCTCGGTGCGCGCCGAGGCGGGGAACACCCCGCCGCGGTTGGCCACCGGCACCCGCATGGCCGAGGAGACCGCGTGCACGACGCTCTCGGGCATCAGCGTGCCGGCGGGCGCGTCGGTGTGCACGAAGCCGTCGGAGAGCCCCGGGAACTGGCCGCGGACGCGCGCGACGTCCAGCCTGTGTTCCCCCGGGTGCATGCGGGCGACCCTAGTTGCCCTCCCCACCCGCCCGCGCCGCCGCACCGGCCCGCGTATGGCCCGGGACCGGGCGGGGCAGGATGGAGGGCATGACGGCACCCGGGAACGGCAACGAACGTCCGCAGCAGGTGCTGGTCGTCGGCCCCGACGGCCGGCCGGTGGGCGCGATGCCGGTGCCCGCGGCGGGCCAGGAGGACGGCGACGGGCACCCCGGCCTCGGCGACATGGTGGAGCAGCCGGCCAAGGTCATGCGGATCGGCACGATGATCAAGCAGCTGCTCGAGGAGGTGCGGGCGGCGCCTCTCGACGACGCCAGCCGCACCCGCCTGCGCGACATCCACGCCTCCTCGATCCGCGAGCTCGAGCAGGGCCTCGCGCCGGAGCTCTCCGAGGAGCTGCGGCGGATCACCTCGCCGTTCAGCGACGAGTCGACGCCGTCGGACGCCGAGCTGCGCATCGCCCAAGCCCAGCTGGTCGGGTGGCTCGAGGGCGTCTTCCAGGGCATCCAGACGGCGCTGTTCGCCCAGCAGATGGCCGCCCGCGCGCAGCTGGAGGAGATCCGGCGCGGGCGGGCGCTGCCGGGCGGCCCGAGCGCGGCCGAGCCCCGCCCCGGCGGCGGTCAGTACCTCTAGCGGTCGTGGGCGACGACCGGCGGGCGATCCGGGCGGGCGACAGCGACCGCGAGGGGACGGTGCGCCAGTTGCAGCGGCACTTCTCCCAGGGCCGGATCGACGCCACCGAGTTCGACGAGCGGGTCCGGGCCGCCTACGCAGCCCGGACCCTCGGCGAACTCGCCGACCTCACCGCGGATCTGCCGCGCGACCTCTGGTGACCGGCTCGGCGGCGCGCCCGTCCTGAGCGCCGGGCAGCGGCGCCGCCGTGGCGCCGTTCCCGGCCGGCAGCTCCCGGACGCCGTCGGCCGCGGACGGCGCCACGGACGGCGCCACGGACGGGGCGGCGGACGGCGCGGCGGACGTGGCGTCGCGGCTCCCGGCCGCCTGCTCGAAGAACCGCAGCAGCTCCACGGGGAACGGCATGACCAGCGTGCTGTTCTTGTCCCCGGCGACGTCGGCGACCGTCTGGAGCAGCCGCAGCTGCAGGGCTCCCGGCGTGGCGCTCATCGCCTCGGCGGCCTGCGCCAGCTTGGTCGACGCCTCGAACTCGCCGTCCGCGGAGATGATCCGCGCCCGCCGGTCCCGCTCGGCCTCCGCCTGCCGCGACATCGAGCGGCGCATCGACTCCGGCAGGGAGATGTCCTTGACCTCGACCCGGTCGATCTTGATGCCCCACTCCTCGGTGGGGGTGTCGATGACCGCGCGCAGCTCGCTGTTGATGGCCTCGCGGTCCGACAGGAGCGTGTCGAGGTCGGCGCGGCCGATGACCGAGCGCAGCGACGTCTGGGAGACCTGCGACGTCGCCACCATGTAGTTCTCGACGTTGATGACGGCGCGGACCGGGTCCACGACGCGGAAGTAGACGACCGCGTCCACCCCGATCGTCACGTTGTCGCGCGTGATCGTGCCCTGTGAGGGCACGTCGAGGACCAGCGTCTGCACCGGCACCTTGGTCATCTGGTCGACGTAGGGGATCAGCACCCGCAGGCCGGGCTCGCGGACCCCGGGCAGCAACCGGCCGAAGCGCAGCACGACCCCGCGCTGGTACTGCTGCACCATCTTCAGGCTCGCGCCCACGGTCACGAGGGCGAGCACCCCGACCACGACCAGCACGATCCACAGCACGTCCACGGGCACCTCCGCGGCCGGCCCGCCCGCGGGACGCTCCCGCCGGTGCCGGCCCGTCCTCCTCCACTCTCCCAGCGGCTGCCCGGACGGGACGGCCCCCGACGTGACGATGTGGTGACGTTCCCGCCCCCCGACGACGACGGCGGCGCCGCCCCCGGGTGGGGACGGCGCCGCCGTCGGGTGCGCCCCGCGTCAGACGGTGAAGCGGCGGACGGCGTCCTGCAGCTCGCCGCTCATGCGGGCGAGTTCGGCGGCGGCCTGGCGGGCGTCGCCGACGCGGGCGTTGGTCTGCTGCGTCCCGTCGGCCAGGCCGGTGATCGCCGCGGCGATCTGACGGGTGCCGCCGGCGGCCTCGGCCACGTTGCGGTTCATCTCGTTGGTGGTCGCCGTCTGCTCCTCGACCGCGGCTGCGATGGTGGCCTGGAAGTCGTTGATCTCGCCGATCACCGAGCTGATCCGGCTGATCGCGTCCACGGCGCCCGCGGTGTCGGCCTGGATGGCCTCCACGCGGCGGGAGATGTCCTCGGTGGCGCGGGCGGTCTCCTGCGCGAGCTCCTTGACCTCGCTGGCCACGACGGCGAAGCCCTTGCCGGCCTCCCCGGCGCGCGCCGCCTCGATGGTGGCGTTGAGGGCCAGCAGGTTGGTCTGCTCGGCGATGCCGTTGATCAGCTTGACGACGGTGGCGATCTCCTGCGACGAGTCGCCGAGCTTGCCCACGGTGCGGGTGGTGTTCTCCGCGACGCCCACGGCCTGGCCGGCGACGCGGGCGGCCTCGGTGGCGTTGTGCGCGATCTCGCGGATCGCCGTCTCCATCTGCGAGGAGCCGGTGGCCACGGTGTCGACGCTGGCGGCGACCTCGCCGGCCGAGGCGACGACGACGTCGGTCTGGTCGGAGGCGGCCCGGGAGAACTCGGCGATGCTGCCGGCCGCGGTGTCGAGCTGGGTGGAGGCGCCCTGCAGGCGGTCGGCGGACTCGCGGACAAGGGTCAGCACCCCGCCGAGGCTGTCGAGGGTCTCGTCGAGCGAGCGGGCGACCTCGCCGAGCTCGCCGCCACCGGTGGCACCGGCGCGCACCCGCAGGTCACCGGCGGCGACCTTGCCGAGCACCTCGCGGATCCGCTGCACCGGGCCGGTGACGCTGCGCGCCACGAGGACGGCGAGCACGACGGCGACCACCAGGCCGAGGACGACCACGACGATCGTCAGGGTGCGGGCCGAGCCGTAGGCGTCGCGCGCCTCGGCGACGGTCTGCTCGGCGTCCGCGGCGGCCGAGGTGGTGGCCGCGGCCAGCGACTCCTCGATGACCGTCTCGTTCTGCGTCATGGTCTGCAGCAGCGGCAGGGCGTTCGGCGAGCCGAGCGGCAGGGCCTGCAGCTGCGCCAGCGCGGTCAGGTAGGTCTCCGACGCGGCCCGGAACTCGGTGAAGGCGGCGCGGGCGTCGTCGGACAGCGGCATGCCGTCGACGGCCTCCGCGTGCGCGGCCATGGCCTCCGCGGCCTCGGCGGCGTCGCGCTGCGCGTCCTGGATGCTGGCCGGCGGCAGCGTCGGGATCGCAGCGCGCGCGGTCTGGGCGGCCAGCTCCCACCAGTCCACCTGCAGGGTCCGCAGCCCGTCGAGCGGGGCCGCGCCCTCGCTGTAGACCTGGTCGGCCTTGTCGGCGAGCACCGCCATGCGCGCGATGCCGAACAGGCCGACGCCCAGGGTGGTCAGCGCGACCACGAGGATGGCGCCGAGCATCCGCGTGTGCAGGCTCCAGCCGGAGGAGGAGTCGGCGGGCACCGCTGCAGCGGCGCGGGGCGGGGTCTGGCTCATCGATCGCCTTCCGTGGCCGGGGTCCCGGTCGGCGTGGTGCCGTCCGGGAACCACATCGGCAGGCGCCGGGCGGTCTTGAGCCGGGTCAGAGTGAGGCGAGGAAGGCCGCGACGCCGTCGTCGTCGTTCGTGCCGGTGACGTCGGTGGCCGCCGCCAGCAGGTCCGGGTGGGCGTGCGCCATCGCCACCGCCCGCCCGCCGGCCTCGCGCACCCAGTCGAAGGCGGCGATGTCGTTGGGCATGTCGCCGAAGACGACGACGTCCTCCGGGCCGACGCCGTGGCGGGCGGCGACCTTGGCGATGCCGGTGGCCTTGGTGACCCCGCTGGCGGAGATCTCGGCGAGCGCGTCCGAGGAGGAGTTGGTGACCGTCGCCCGGTCGCCCACCACCCGCTCGACCAGGCGCATGAACTCGTCGCGGGGCAGGTCCTCGTGCCGGGCCAGCAGCTTGGCCGCGGGGACGGAGACGATCTCCTCGAGCGTCGCCTCGGCCACGCCCGGCGCGTCGAGGTCCCACCGCGGCTGGTAGACCGGCTCGTGCCGGAACTCCAGGCCGTACTCGACGGCGAACCAGGTGCCCGGCTGCTCGGCGCGCAGGCCGGCGGTCACGTCGGCGAGGACGGCCGGCGGCAGCGCGTCCTCCTCGAGGATCTCGAAGCGGCCGAGGTCGAGCAGCACCGCGCCGTTGCAGCAGACGGCGGTGCCGGTGCGCACGACCTCCCGGATCCGGCGCATCCACCGCGGCGGGCGGCCGGTGGCCAGCACCAGCGGGACGCCGTCGTCCGCCCAACGCCGCAGCTCGGCGACGGTGGCCTCGCCGACGGTGTCGTCGGAGTGCAGCAGCGTGCCGTCCATGTCGCTGGCGATGAGCCGCGGTCGCCAGTCACTCACCGGCCAGCACCGCCTCGAGGTAGCGGGCCACGCCGTCGGCGTCGTGGCCGCTGGTCAGCCCGCCGGCGGCGGCCCGCACCGCGGGGTGGGCGTTGGCGACGGCGACCGCACGGCCACCGGCGTCGGTGACCGCGCCGATCATCGGCAGGTCGTTGGGCATGTCGCCGAAGACGAGCACGTCGCCGAACCCGACGCCGTACCGGTCGAGGGCGACGGCGAGGCCGGTGGCCTTGGTGATGCCGGGCGGGAGGACCTCGATGAACCCGAGGCCCGCGTGGGTGACCTCGGCGTCGGCCGGGTCGGTGACGCGGCGGGCGCGGGCGAGCAGCTCGTCCTGGCCCAGCGTGGAGGAGCGCAGGAACACCTTGAGCACCGCGCCCTCGGGGATGACCGCGTGCCGGGGCAGCAGGTGCGCGGGTTCGGGGTAGGGCCACTCGAACCCGTGCTGCACCCGCAGCGGCGCGAGCGCCTCGCCCTGCTCGGCGGCGTCCTCGACGGCGAGGATCAGGTCGCCGGCGGCGTCCTCGATGCGGGCGATGACCGCCTCCGCCTGCTCGCGCGGCAGGCCGACGGTGCGCAGCACCTCGTCGCGCTCGAGGTCGACGACGAAGCCGCCCTGCGCGAGCACCGCGATGCCGCGCCCGGCCAGCGCGGTGCGCACGCTGTCGAGCAGCCGCGGGCCGCGGCCGGTGACGCCGACGACGGGGACGCCGGCCGCCCAGCAGGCCTCCAGCGCGGCGCGGGTGCGCGGGCTGACCACACCCTCGGAGGACAGCAGGGTGCCGTCGAGGTCGGTGGCGACGAGCTTCGGCCGCCAGTCGCCGAGCTCCCCGAGCAGGTCGCCGAGGTCCACGACCCGGGTGGCGTCCGGGGAGGGCACGTGCCCGGAGAGGACCGCCCGGGGCGCGGTCCCGCTCATGCGGTGGGCACCGGGGCGGCCAGCGCCATGCCGGGGGTGAGGACCTCGTGCCCGCCGAGCCACGGGCGCAGCGCCGCGGGCACGTGCACCGAGCCGTCGGCGCGCTGGTGCACCTCGAGCAGGCAGGCGATGGTGCGGGCGATCGCGCACAGCGTGCCGTTGAGCGTGGCCGCCGGCTGCGGCCTCCCGTCCTCGTCGCGGTACCGGATGGCCAGCCGGCGGGCCTGGAAGGTGGTGCAGTCCGACGTCGACGTCAGCTCGCGGTAGGTGCCCTGCGACGGGAACCACGCCTCGATGTCGTACTTGCGGGCGGCGCTGGTGCCGAGGTCACCGGCGGCGATGTCGACCACCCGGTAGGGCAGCTCGAGGGCCTGGAGGAACTCCTCCTCCCAGGCCAGCAGCCGCAGGTGCTCCGCAGCCGCCTCGTCGGGCCGGCAGAAGCTGAACATCTCGACCTTGTCGAACCAGTGCACGCGGATGATGCCGCGGGTGTCCTTGCCGTAGGAGCCGGCCTCGCGGCGGAAGCAGGACGACCAGCCGGCGTAGCGGCGCGGCCCGGCCGACAGGTCGAGCACCTCGTCGGCGTGCATGCCGGCCAGCGCCACCTCGGAGGTGCCCACGAGGTACAGGTCGTCGCGCTCGACGCGGTAGACCTCCTCGTCGTGCTCGCCGAGGAAGCCGGTGCCCTCCATCGCCTCGGGCTTGACCAGGGCCGGCGCGACGACGGGGACGAACCCGGCGGCCACCGCGCGGGAGATCGCGAGCTGCGCCAGCGCGAACTCCAGCAGCGCGCCCGGGCCGGTGAGGAAGTAGAAGCGGGCGCCGGAGACCTTCGCGCCGCGCTCCATGTCGATCGCGCCGAGCGCCTCGCCGATCTGCAGGTGGTCGCGCACCTCGAAGTCGTAGGCCGGGACCTCACCGACGGTGCGCAGCGTGACCGCGTCGTCCTCGCCCCCGGGCGGGACGTCGTCGTGCACGACGTTCGGGATGGCCAGGTGCACCGCGCGCAGGGCCGCGTCGGCCGCGCGCTGGGCCTCCTCGGCCTCCTTGACCTGCGCGGCCAGCGCCTTCGCCCGCTCCAGGACTGCCGGGCGCTCCTCCTTCGACGCGCCGCGCACGGCCTGCGAGGCGGTCTTCTGCTCGGCGCGGAGGTCGTCGGCGCGCTTGACGGCGGCGCGGCGGGCCTCGTCGGCGGACAGCAGCTCGTCGACCCGGGACTCGTCGGCACCGCGGGCGCGCTGGCTGGCACGGACGACGTCGGGGTGCTCGCGCACCAGGCGCAGGTCGATCACGGGGTCGATCGTAGGTGGGTGGCGCCCGTGGCCCCCTCGCCCACGGGGTGCACTCCGGCGCGCGACCGCATCCGGGCGCGTCCCGGGAGGCGAAGACCGGGCACCCGACCGCGAGGAGGACGCCGTGACCACCCCCGCACCGGGCAGCCGGGCCCGCTGGCTGCTGCTGACCACGGCGGTCGGCCAGGCCGTGAGCCCTGCGCTGGCGGGCTTCGACCAGGGTTCGGGCAGCGACCCGGTGATCGTGCCGCCGGGGCCCTTCTTCGCCATCTGGGGTCCGGTGGTCCTCGGCTGCCTGGCAGCCGCCGTGTACGGGTTCCCCCTGCGCCGGGCCACCGCCGATCCGTGGCGCCGGGTGCAGGTCCCCCTGTCGGTGGCGCAGGTGGGGTTCGTCGTCTGGCTCGTGGCCGCGGCCCGGCTGCCGGTGCTCACCGTCCCGGTCTTCGCCGGGATGCTGGCCGCCCTGCTGGTGTGCCTGCGCGTCCTCGTCCGGACACCCGCCGACCGGGCCACCCGCCTGCTGCTGACCGGCAGCGTCGGCCTCTACGCCGGGTGGGCCAGCGCGGCCGTGTGGGTGAACGCGGCGACCGTCCTCCCCGGCCGGCTGACCGTCGGCACCCTGGTGCCCGCGTTGCTGGTCGCCGGCGCCGCCCTGACCGCCGCCGTCCTGGCCTGGCTGCTGCACGGCCAGCCCGCGTTCGTCCTAGCCGCCGGCTGGGCCCTGATCGGCGCGCTCGTCTCCAGCCTCGGCGCGGGGGCGACCGCCCTCGTGCTGGTGGCCGGCGCCGGGCTGGCCGTCGTCGGCGTGTCGGCGGCACTGGGAGCCCGGCGCACCGCGTGAGGACCGGCGGCCGCGCCGTCCCGTGCGGGACACTCGGGGGCATGCGGTTCCTGAACGGCCAGCGCCCGGCGACAGACCTCACCTACGCCGACGTCTTCATGGTGCCGGGCCACAGCACCGTGGGCTCGCGCCTGGAGGTGGACCTGACCACCCCGGACCGGGTGGGCACCACCATCCCGGTCGTCGTGGCGAACATGACCGCCATCAGCGGCCGGCGGATGGCCGAGACCATCGCCCGCCGCGGCGGCCTGGCGGTGCTGCCGCAGGACATCCCGGTCGACGTCGTCGCCGAGGTCGTGTCGTGGGTGCACGCCCGGCACCCGGTCTACGACACCGCGATCACGCTGGCGCCGTCGTCGACGGTCGGCGAGGCGCTGTCGCTGATGACCAAGCGCGCGCACGGGATCGTCGTCGTGGTCGACGGCGACGTGCCGGTCGGCGTGGTCACCGACGGCGCCTGCCGCGGGGTGGACCGCTTCAGCCAGCTCTCCCAGGTCATGGCCGAGCACCCGCTCACCGTCCCGGCCGGCACCGACCTGCCCAAGGTCTTCGACGTGCTCTCCGGCGAGCGGGTCAGCGCCGCGCCGGTGGTCGAGGGCGACCGGCTGGTCGGCGTCGTCACCCGCAAGGGCGCGCTGCGCTCCACCCTGTACACGCCCGCGGTCAACGGCGAGGGGCAGCTGCTCACCTCGGCCGCGGTCGGCATCAACGGCGACGTCGCCGGCAAGGCGTCGGCGCTGCTGGCCGCCGGGGTCGACGTGCTCGTCGTCGACACCGCGCACGGCCACCAGGAGAAGGCGGTCGAGGCGGTGCGCGCGGTGCGGTCGGTGGCCGGCTCGGTGCCGGTGGTGGCCGGCAACGTGGTCACCGCCGAGGGCACCCGCGACCTGGTCGAGGCCGGCGCCGACGTCGTCAAGGTCGGCGTCGGGCCCGGTGCCATGTGCACCACGCGGATGATGACCGGCGTCGGCCGGCCGCAGTTCTCCGCCGTCGAGGAGTGCGCCGCCGAGGCCCGCCGGCTCGGGAAGCACGTGTGGGCCGACGGCGGCGTGCGCCACCCGCGCGACGTCGCCCTCGCCCTGGCCGCCGGCGCGGCCAACGTGATGGTCGGCTCCTGGTTCGCGGGCACCTACGAGAGCGCCGGCGACATCCACGACGACGGCAGCGGCCGGCTGTACAAGGAGTCCTTCGGGATGGCCTCGGCGCGGGCGGTCAAGGCCCGCACGGCGCAGCAGAGCGGCTTCGAGCGGGCCCGCGCCGGCCTGTTCGAGGAGGGCATCTCGTCCTCCCGCATGTACCTCGACCCGGCCCGGCCCGGCGTGGAGGACCTGGTCGACGGCATCGTCGCCGGGGTGCGCTCGTCGTGCACCTACGCCGGCGCCCGGACCATCGACGAGCTGCACGAGCGCGCGGTGCTGGGGGTGCAGAGCGCGGCCGGCTACGACGAGGGCCGTCCGCTGCCCACCAGCTGGTGAGGCCGCTCCCGCGCGAGGTCTTCGAGTCGCTGGTCGCCGACGCCCTCGACGCCGTCCCCGCCGAGCTCATGGCACTGCTCGACAACGTCGTCGTCCTCGTGGAGGACCGCAACGAGGACGAGCCGGACCTGCTCGGGCTCTACGAGGGCCACGCGCTGACCGAGCGCGGCTGGCAGTACGGCGGCGACCTGCCCGACCGGATCATGATCTACCGCGAGGCCATCTGCGACGTCTGCGAGACCGCCGAGGAGGTGGTCGAGGAGGTGACGGTGACCGTCGTGCACGAGATCGCCCACCACTTCGGCATCGGCGAGCAGCGGCTGCACGAGCTCGGCTGGGGATAGCGCCCGCGTACCGTGACCGCCGTGCCATCCGACGTCGCCAGGGGCAGCGGGCTGCCGATCAAGATGCTGCACGACCGGGTCCTGGTCGCCCTGCGCCGGGAGGACGGCGAGCGCCGCTCCACCGGCGGCATCCTCATCCCGGCGACCGCCCAGGTGGCCAAGCGGCTGGTGTGGGGCGAGGCCCGCGGCGTCGGCGCGAGCGTGCGCCAGGTGAAGGTCGGCGACCAGGTGCTGTTCTCCCCCGAGGACCAGCACGAGGTCGAGGTGCACGGCGAGGAGCTGGTCATCCTGCGCGAGCGCGACGTGCACGCCGTCGCGGCCGAGCGGATCGAGGAGTCCACCGGCCTCTACCTCTGACGCCGTGACCCTGACGCCGTGGCTCTGACGCCGTGTGCACGCAGCGCGGCGACCGGGCAGGCTGCGGCGCGGCACGTGCACACGGGGAGGCTCCGGATGGACGACGAGGCCCTGCGCGCCGAGCTCGAGGCCATGGTCGGCGAGCAGCGGGAGCTGATGGCCCGCACCGGCGGCGGCGCGGTGGAGCAGGCGCCGGTGGAGGCCCGGCGCGAGCGGCGCGCGGTCTTCGTGCGGCACGCCGACCGGCTCGAGCAGCTGCTCGCCGAGGGCGGGTGGCCCACCGCGGACCGGGTCGGGGAGGTCGCCGCGCGCGGTGCCTGGCTGGTCGCCCAGCACGCCGACACCCAGCTGTCGGTGCAGCGCCTGGCCCTGCGGCTGCTGCGCGAGGCGGTGGAGCGCGGGCGGGCGCCGGCCCAGCAGCTCGCGATGCTCGACGACCGGGTCGCCGTCACCGAGGGCCGGCACCAGACCTACGGGACGCAGGTGGCCGACGTCGTCGACGGGCACCCGGTGCTCTGGCCGGTGGCCGACCCCGACCGGCTCGACGAGCGGCGCGCGACCGTGGGCCTCGAGCCGCTCGCCGTCCACCTGGCCCGCTACGCCCAGGCATAGGAAGCGACACGCACGTCCGGGCGCCAGGGACGTGCGTATCGCTTCCTATGCCTCGTGGGCGACCACGACGTCGGTCATGCCCGCCAGGAAGCGGCGGACGACGGCGAGGTCGTCGTCGGTGTAGCCCTCCATCGCGGCGAGCAGGCCCCGCTGCAGCCCGCCGAAGTAGGCGCCGCCGGCGGCCATCGTCGGCTCGGTCATCTCCAGGACGACGCGACGGCGGTCGGCGGGGTCGCGCACCCGGCGCACGTGCCCGGCCCGCTCCAGCCGGTCGACCAGCGCGGTCACCGACGCCGAGCTCAGCCGCACGGCCGCGCCCAGCCCGCCGGCGGTGAGCGGCTCGCCGCGGCGCGCGGCGTCCATGATCGCGATGACCGCGCGGACGTCGGTGCGGCCGAGCCCGTGCGCCTCGGCGAACCGCTCCCCCACCGCGTCGAGCTCGACGGTGAGCCGGCGCAGCAGCAGCGCGACGTCGACACGCTGGTCCACGTTGCGGGTCATCCCCTCACCCCCGTAATCTCTCGATCATCGAGATGATCGGTCGTCGAGAGGACCCCATCATGGCCCGCCGGGTCCGCTGGCTGCTCCCCCTGGTCGTCCTCCTCGCCTGGCTGGGGGCCGCGGCACCGCTCGGCTCGCTCAGCGGGCAGCTGACCGGGCTGCAGGAGAACGACAACGCCGCCTTCCTCCCCGACAGCGCGGAGTCCACCCGGGTCGCGGAGCTGGCGCAGGCGTTCAGCCCCACCGAGGCCATCCCGGCGATCCTGCTGTGGGAGGGCGACGGCCCGCTCGACCAGGCCGCGCTGGCGTCGGTCGGGCAGGCGCTCGAGGAGGCCGCCGCCGTCGCGGACGAGGCCGGCGCCCTGGCCGGGCAGCCCTCCCCGCCGATCCCGTCGGAGGACGGCGAGGCGGTGCAGGCCGTGCTGCCGCTGAGCCCCGAGCTCGGTGACGAGATCGTCGCCGTCGTCGAGGACCTGCGCGCCGCCGTCGAGGTCGAGGGCACCGACAGCTTCGTCACCGGGCCCGGCGGCATCTTCGCCGACTTCGCCAACGGCTTCGCCGGCATCGACGGCCTGCTGCTGGCCGCGGCCTTCGGCGTCGTGCTGCTCATCCTGCTCGTCGTCTACCGCAGCCCGATCCTGCCGTTCCTGGTCATCGGCACCGCGGGCCTGGCGCTCACCGCCGGCAACGCCGTCGCCTACCTGCTGGCCCGCGAGGGCTGGATCACCGTGAACGGGCAGAGCCAGGGCATCGCCTCGATCCTCGTGGTGGGCGCGGCCACCGACTACGGGCTGCTGCTGGTCGCCCGGTTCCGCGAGGAGCTGCAGCGCGAGGAGAGCCGGTTCGTCGCGATCCGCACCGCGCTGCGCCGCTCGTGGGAGCCGATCGTCGCCTCCGGCGCGACCGTCGTCCTCGGCGTGCTGTGCCTGCTGTTCTCCGACCTGGCCTCCAACCGCGGGCTCGGGCCGATCTCGGCGGTGAGCGTGGCCCTCGCCGTCGTCGCGGCGCTGAGCTTCCTGCCCGCGGCACTCGCGCTGCTCGGCCGCGCGGCGTTCTGGCCGTTCCGCCCGCACGTCGGGCAGCAGCCCCGGCAGGGCCGCGGCTGGCCGCGGGTCGCCGCGCTCGTCGGCCGCCGGCCGCGCCGGGTGCTCGCCGCGAGCGTCCTGGCGCTGGTCGCCGCGGCGGTGTTCGCCCCGAGCTACGACGCCTCGGGCATCACCTTCAGCGACGCGATCCGGGGCGAGTCGAACGCCGTGGACGGGCAGGAGGCCCTGGCCCGCCACTTCGACGCCGGCTCCGGCAGCCCGACCGTCGTGGTGACGCCGGAGGACAGCTGGCAGGAGGTGGCCGAGACCGCCGCGGCGGCCGAGGGCGTGGCGTCGGTCGCGCCGTTCACCGGCGGCCCGCCCGGCGGCGACCCGGTCGTGGCCGACGGGCTGGTGCGCCTCGACGTCACCCTCGCCGTCGCCGCCGACAGCACCGAGGCCTTCGACGTCGTCTCCGGCCTCCGGGAGACGCTCGACGACGCCGACCCCGAGGCCCTGGTCGGCGGGGACACCGCGAGCAACCTCGACGCCCGCGAGACCGCCGGCCGCGACCTGCGGGTCATCGTGCCGAGCGTGCTGGTGGTCATCACGATCGTCCTGGCCCTGCTGCTGCGGTCGCTCGTGGCGCCGCTGCTGCTGATGGCCACGGTGGTGCTCAGCGTGGCGGCGACGGTCGGCGTCGCGGCGCTGCTGTTCGACGGCGTCTTCGGCTTCCCCGGCAGCGACCCCGGCATCCTGCTCATCGGGTTCGTGTTCCTCGTCGCCCTGGGGATCGACTACAACATCTTCCTCATGACGCGGGCCCGGGAGGAGTCCGTGCGGCACGGCACCCGCGACGGCGTGCTGCGGGCGCTGGCGGTGACCGGCGGGGTCATCACCTCGGCCGGGCTGGTGCTGGCCGCGACGTTCGGGGCGCTGTCGGTGCTGCCGCTGCTGTTCCTGACGCAGCTGGCCTTCCTGGTGGGCTTCGGCGTGCTGCTGGACACCTTCGTCGTCCGCTCGCTGGTGGTGCCGGCCGCGGTGGCGCTGCTCGGCGACCGCACGTGGTGGCCGAGCCGGCTGTCCCGCCGGCGCGACCCGGAGCCCGAGCGGGAGCTGGAACCCGCCTGAGGTCCGCGGAGGTCGGCCTCAGACCTCGCCGGCGCGCAGCCGCGCCAGCCACGAGCCGGCTTCGGTGAACGCGGCGTCGGCCGCCTCGCCGGGGACCGGCCGGTTGGTGCGGCCGTCGGCGCGCGGGTACGAGCCGAGGAAGCGCACGTCCTCGCTCACCCGGTGCAGCGCGGCCAGGGCCTCGCCCACCCGCGCCTCGGCCACGTGCCCCTCGCAGTCGAGGGAGAAGGAGTAGACCCACAGCCGGTCGCGGATGGGCCGGGACTCGATCCGGGTCAGGCTGATGCCGCGGACGGTGAACTCGCGCAGCACGTCGAGCAGCGCGCCGGTGCGGTCAGCGACGACCACCACGAGCGAGGTCTTGTCGTTGCCGGTGGGCTCGGGCAGCGCGCCCGGCCGGGACACCAGGACGAAGCGGGTGACGGCGCCGGGGTGGTCGGCGACGTCCTCGGCCAGCGGCACCAGCCCGTAGCGCTCGGCGGCGATCGGCGCGCAGACGGCGGCGTCGTACTCGCCGTCGGCGACCGCGCGGGCGGCGACCGCGGTGGAGGAGGCGGGCAGCGTGGGGACGTCCGGCAGCAGCCCGGCCACCGTGCGCGCGGTCTGCCCGAGGGCGTGCGGGTGGCTGACGACGGTCCGCACGTCGGCCAGGGCGGTGCCCGGGCGGGCGGCGAGGACGAAGGCCACGGTGAGGAAGACCTCGCGCACGACCACCAGCGGGTCGCCGTCGGCCAGGCCGTCCATGGTGGTCGGGACCGAGCCCTCGACGGAGTTCTCGAACGGCACCAGGGCTGCGTCGGCCTCGCCGGCGCGGACGGCGGCCAGCGCCGCCGGGACGCTGGCGACGGGCTGCCGCACCCCCTCGCCGGGGGGTACGGCGCTGCTGAGCGCCGCCTCGGCGAAGGTACCCTCGGGCCCGAGATAGGCGAACCGCGTCGGAGGCGTCTGGAGCACCCGACGAGGGTAGTGCGGTCGGGCAGGGGTCGAGATCCCGTCCGGGGGGAACTGCCTCGCCGTCGGCCAGGCGTGGCCGGACGACCGGCGACGAGGAGGAGGGAAGCGTGACCCCCGGCTCCCCTCCCGTCACTGACGGTCACCTGGAGGCTGCGCTGCGGCTCCTGCTGGCCGCCGACCGGCGCGACGACGACGCGGCCTTCCGCGCCGGGCTCGACGACGCCGAGCCCGCGCTGGCCGCCGCCGCGGAGTCCCGCTGGGCCGCCTGGCGCGCGGCGCTGGCCGCCCGCCGCGCCCTGCTCGACGGCGACCGCGACGCCGCCGCGGACGGGGTGACCGCGGCCCGCGAGGCGCTCGGCGCCTGCGCCCCCTCGGCGTCCACGGCGCTGGTGCTCGCCTACCTGGCGCACGTGGAGGCCACTGCCGACCGCCTCGATGCGGCGATGCTGCTCGCGGTCGACGCCAGCCTGCTGACCGAGCAGCTCGCGCCCGCCGAGCCCGCCGCCGGCACCCCCTCACCCGAGGTGGTCCAGGCGCACCTGTGGCTCTCGCTCACCCTCACCGCGCTCGACCTCGAGGAGCTGGCCGTCGCGCAGGCGGAGCGGGGCTGCGCGGTCGCCGAGCGGCTGCCCGACCTCGGCGAGCGCTGGCAGCTGCTGCGGCTGTGCGCCCAGCAGCGGGTCGAGCTCGCCCAGACCCTGCGCCGCCGCGGGCAGGGCGCCCGCGCCCGCGAGCTGGCCGGCGCCGCGATCGCCGCGGCCTCCGACGCCCGCGCGCTGGCGGTCGAGCCCGACCCCGACGACTCCGACCAGCTCGACGTCGTCCAGGCCTGGGCGCTGTCCTGCCACGGCGAGCCCGACGAGGCCCTGGGCCCGCTGCGGTCGGTGCACCGCCGGGTGCACCGCAGCGGCAGCACCTGGCTGCGCGGCTACGCCGACCTGGCCCTGGCCCGGCTGCTCACCCGGCTGTCGCAGGAGCACAGCGGCGGCGGGGGCGGCGAGGAGGCCGCCGGCCTGCTGGTCGACGCCGCGGGCGCCTTCGCCGCCACCGCCGACCGGCGCCGCTACCGGCAGTGCCTGCTCGAGCTCGGCCAGGCCACCGCCGCGATGGGCCGGCCCGCCGAGGCCCTGTACTGGCTCGACGCCTACCGCTCCGACACCGGCCGCGCGCACGCCCGCAGCCGGGAGCTGTGGGCGGAGATGTTCGTCCGCCGCAGCCGGCTGCGCGAGGCCGAGCGGCAGGCCGCGGTGCTGCGCCGGCACGCGCTGGAGGACCCGCTCACGGGCCTGGGCAACCGGCGCAGCGCCGAGCGCCGGCTGGCCGGGCTGCGGCTGGGCGCCGAGCCGCTGTCGCTGGCCGTCGTCGACGTCGACCGGTTCAAGGAGGTCAACGACGACACCTCGCACACCCACGGCGACGAGGTGCTGCGCCGGGTCGCCGCGCTGCTGCGCGAGCACAGCCGGGCCGGCGACGAGGTGTACCGGTGGGCCGGCGACGAGTTCCTCGTCGTGCTCCCCGCGGCCACCCAGGGGCAGGCGCTGGCTGCCGTGGAGCGGCTGCGGGCCGCCGTGGCCGAGGCGGACTGGGCCGACCTGCCGTTGAGCGAGCCGATCACCGTGAGCATCGGGGTGGCCACCGCCCCGGCCGCCGCCGCCGACCGGTCCGTGCCGGTCGGCTGGCGGTCGCTGTTCGACACCGCCGACCTGCACCTGTTCTCCGCCAAGCGCGGCGGGCGCAACCGGGTGCGGGCGCCGGGACTCGTCGACGGCGACGGCGGGACCGGGGCCGGGGACCAGGCCCCGCCGGAGGCCGCGCCGTGACCGGCGCCCGGCCCGGCTGGGACGGCAGTGACGGAACGGGCGACGGGACCTCCGCCACACGACGCGCCCGCGCCGGGATGCCCGGATCCGGCCCCGACGGCGTGCACAGTGCCCTGGTGCCACCGGGAGCCCTGCACCACCGGGTGACCGCCGCCCTCGCCAACTGGCAGCTCGACGACGCCGAGCGCCTGCTGTCGGTCGTCGACTCCTCGACGCCCTACGCAGCCCCCGCCGAGGCCGGCGCCCCCGGGTCCGACGACCGCGACGACGCGTCCACCCTCGGCCGCGCCTGGGCCGACACCCTGCGCGCCGAGCTGCTGGTGCGCCGGCTGCGCGTGGCCGGCTTCACGCTGGTCGGCGAGCCGCTCGACGCTCCCGAGGCCACCGAGTCCCTCGACCTGCACGCCGGCGTCGCCGGGCTGCTCGACGGCGGCGACGGCGACCCGCGGTCGGCGTCGGCCGCGCACGCCGCCGAGGCGATCGCCCTCGTGCGCTCGGCCAAGGCCGCCTTCGACGCCAGCGACGACGAGCTGCAGCGCGCCGCGGGCCTCGCCCGGCACGCCCGCATCGAGCTGCTGTCCCGCCGGATCGACGCGGCGATGGACGAGGCGGTCGAGGCCGCCAGCCTGCTCGACCCCGCGCTGCCCCCGAGCGCCCTGCTCGTCGACACCCTGGGCACCCTCGCCGGCGTCCTGGCCGACCTCGAGCTGATGCCGCTGGCCCTGGACTACCAGCGCCGCGCGCTGGAGACCGCCGCCGCGGCCGCCGCCGCGGGCGTGCTCGACGCCGGCGTCGACCCCGACGTGCTCGCCGCCCGCGCGGCCACCTGCCTCGGTGAGCTGTGCGCGGAGCTGGGTGAGGCGCTGCTCGACGACGGCGACCCCGACGCCGCGCTGCCGCGGTTCGCCGAGGCGCGCGGGCTGGCCGAGCGGGCGCTGGCCCAGCTGCCACCCGACGCCGAGGGCGTCGTGGCCGCGCAGGTGGTGCACGGCTGGGCGCTGGTCGGCCTGGGCGAGCACGCCGCGGCCACCGGCCCGCTGCGCGCCGCCGTCCGCACCACCAGCGCCCGCGGCGACCGCGCGCTGCTGGCCTCCGCGCTGCTGGCGCTGGGCCGCGCGCTGCGCCGCCAGGACGACGGCCGCGGCGCCGACCAGCAGCTGGCCAAGGCGCTGGCGCTGGCCACCGAGCACGGCCTGCCCCGGCTGCGGCGGTCGGCGCTGCGTGAGCTGTGCACGCTGCACGCCGAGCTCGACGACGCCGGCCGCGCGCTGCCCTACCTGCAGGCCTACCTCGCCGACGAGCTCGACCGGGTCGACGAGCGGCGCACCCGCTGGGTGGAGCTGTTCGGCCGGCGCAAGAGCCTGCTGGAGAACGAGCGCGCCGCCGGGCAGCTGCGCCGGCAGGCCTACGAGGACCCCCTCACCCACCTGCCGAACCGGCGCTACGCCGAGGCGCGCCTGGACGGGCTGCTCGGCGCCGGCACCACGCCCGCGCTGGCCGTCGTCGACGTCGACCGGTTCAAGGCCATCAACGACGCCGTCGGCCACCCCGGCGGCGACGCGGTGCTGCGGGCGGTCGCCGAGCTGCTCATCGCCGGCTGCCGCGACACCGACGAGGTGTGCCGCTGGGCCGGCGACGAGTTCGTCGTCCTGCTGCCCGACACCACCGCCGAGCAGGCCGAGCGGGCCCTGGAGCGGGTGCGCCGCGCGGTGGCCGCCCACGACTGGGCCGCGCTGGGCCTGACCCTGCCGGTGACGATCAGCGTGGGCATCGCCTCGGCCACCCGCGGCGACGACCGGCGCACGCTGTTCGCCGCGGCCGACGGCGTCCTCTACGACGCCAAGCGCAGCGGCCGCGACCGCGTCGTCCGCCTCTCGGCGGTCACCCAGACCCGTGCGCCCGACGCCGCCCCGGAGGCCGAGGTGGCGACAGCCTCCGGGCCCGCGACGGCGTCGGTGCAGGTGCCGCCGGTGCAGACGTCGCCGCTGGACCCCGTCGGCGGCTTCGCCGCGCTGCTCGCCGCGCCCGCCCGGCCGGCCGACCCGCCGCTGTCGCTCGGCGGCCCGGGTGAGCCGGCGCTGGCGCCCGGGCCCGCGGCGCCGCCCGCGCGCCCGGCCGAGCCCGACGTCATCTGGGGCGTGGGCCGCTCCACCGAGCAGGTGCTCGCGCTGGTCCGCGAGACCCGCGACGCGCACCCCGACCGCCCGGCGCTGGTGGTGCGCGCGAGCGCCGACACGCTCGTCGCGCTGGCGTCCGCGCACCCGGGCTCCACGGTCGACGCCGCCGCCATGTCGGCCGCCGTCGGCCCGGTGCCCGAGCCGGTCGGGCGGGTGGGCGTGCTGTGCGCCAGCACCGCCGACGCGTCGGTGGCCGCCGAGGCCGCGTTCGTCGCCCGGGTGACCGGCACCGAGGTCGTGCGGGTCGACGACGTCGGCGGCAGCCGGCTGCGGCCGCTGCTCACCGACCGGACGCTGCTCGACGACGTCGACTGCCTGGTCGTGGTCGCGGGCCTCGACGCCTCGCTGGCCGGCACGGTCGGAGCGATGACGGACGTGCCGATCGTCGCGGTGCCCACCTCGACCGGGCAGCCGGGCTCCTTCGGCGGCTTCGGCTCGCTGCTCACGATGCTCAACTCGGCGTCGCCGGGCGTCGTCGTCAGCAACATCGACAACGGTCACGCCGCCGGCGTCTTCGCCGCCCGCATCGCCCGGAGGACCGGGAGGTAGGGACGGCGAGATGACATCGTCGGCCTACCGGCCGACACCGCGGCCAGGAGCCGTCCCCCGGCTTCGCTGAGCCCTGCCACGACGTCCCGACCGGGAGCCTCCGGCCCCGCGCTCGACCCGCCGTCCTGCGCGGGGCGGCTCACCTCGTGAGCGCCGTCGGCCGCAGGCCGCGGGCGACCACCGGGACCACCACGGCGAAGAGGACCGCCACGGCGAGGGCGCCGTCGAGGGCCCAGGCGGCGAACACCAGCAGCGCGCCGAGCTCGATGCCCAGCCCCGCCACCGAGGTGACCGTTGCGCGGACGGCGGCGGGTAGCCGCTCCTGCAGCCGGGCCTCCCCCACGACCAGCACCGCCAGGTACAGGCCGTAGGACACCGCGACGGCGGCGACGGCGGGGAGGCCGTCGGCCAGCGCGCCGACGGCGAGCAGCACCGCCGAGGCGAGCAGCAGCAGCGGCAGCGCCCGCGAGGGCAGCCGCGCCGCCCGGCCGGCGAGCGCCGCGCCCGCGGCACCGGTCAGGGCGACGACGAGGACCGCGGCCGGCACCACCGCCGTCGGCACGCCCTGGTCGCGGGCCATGAGCGGGAAGTACTCCTCGATCGCGTCGAGCGAGCCGAGCAGCGCGACGGCGGCCACCGCGAGCAGCACCCCCGGGCGGCGCAGCGCCGTCCCGACGGCGGTCCGCAGCGGGACCTCCGGCCCGTCGTCGTCGGCGGTGCGCGGCGGCTCGGGGAACCGGGTGGCCAGCGCGGCGGCGGCCAGGCAGGTGCCGACGCTCGCCCAGCCGACCAGCGCGTAGCCGCCGGCCTGGACGAGGAGGCCGGCCAGCACGGCGGTGGGCACCTGGACGAGCAGCTCGGCCGCGGTCGTGGCGCCGTTGACCCGGACGTAGGCGTCCTCGGCGCCGGCCGCGGCCAGCCCGTCGTAGACCAGGGCCTCGGCCGCGCCGGACACCAGCGCGCCGCCGACGCCCCAGACGACGAAGCCGGCGGCGAAGCCGGGCAGGCCCGGCGTGACCGTCCACAGCACGAAACCCACGGCCTCGAGGACGCCGCCGAGCACGAGCGCGCCGCGGCGGGACCAGCGGTCGGCGAGCACGCCGGTGGGCACCTCGGCCACCAGCGCGGTGAGCGACCACAGCGCGAACAGCGCGGAGACCTGCGCCTCGGTCAGCCCGGTGTCCAGGAACAGCAGCGCGTAGAGCGGGTACACCGGGGCGAGGCCGGACAGCGCGGTCCAGGCCACGGCCAGCCGGGCGAGGGCCCGGGCGGCCGGCGGGAGCGGGGCGGGGGACGGGCGTCAACGGAAGGGCACGGCGCGACCGTAACGAGCCGCACAACCGCGCGCGACCACATTGCCGTCCTCCCGGACGGCACCGCGGCCAGGTGCCGTCCCCCGCCTGCGACGAGCCCTTCCCGGCGTGCGATCGCGGGACCCTCCGGGCCCCCCCTCCGCCCACCGCCTCGCGGGGCGGCTGCGGACCGTCGACTAACCTGGACGACCGGTTCGACTGCCCCGCCCGGCGGTGCCGAGCGGAAGAGAGCCAGCCCGTGATCGTCCTGTCCGTCGTCGCGACGGCGTTCGTCCTCGTCCTGCCGGTGGAGCTGCCGGACAAGACGCTGTTCGCCAGCCTGGTGCTCGCCACCCGGTTCCCGCCGCTGCCGGTGTTCGTCGGCGTGGGCACCGCCTTCGGCCTGCAGGTGGCCATCGCGGTGACCGCCGGCAGCCTGCTGTCGCTCCTCCCCCAGGCCCTGGTCAGCGGGGTCGTGGCGGTGCTGTTCCTCGTCGGCGCGGTGCTGCTGTGGCGCAGCGCGGCGGAGGGCCCCGAGGACGGCGGGGAGGCCGCCGACGCGCGGGAGCGGACGTCGTTCCTGCGGGCGGCCGCGGTCTCCTTCGGCGTGCTGTTCGCCGCCGAGTGGGGCGACCTGTCGCAGCTGGCCACCGCGGGCCTCGCCGCGCGCCTGGACTCCCCCGTGTCGGTCTTCATCGGGGCGTGGGCGGCGCTGCTCACCGTCTCGGCGCTCGCGGTGTTCCTCGGCAAGGCGCTGGCCGACCGGCTGCCGGTGGCGCTCATCCGCCGCGCGGCCGCGGTGCTGTTCGTCGTCTTCGCCGTCGTGGCCGCCGTGGAGACCGTCCGCGTCCTCACCTGATCGGGGGAGGGCGCGGCGGCGGCTCCTGCGGACCGGTCCCGCACCGGCCGTTGTCCCGGTCATGAGCACGACCACGACCCCCGACCGCGCCACCGGCGCCCTCGACCTCGCCGAGCTCGGCCGCGACGCCGAGCTCGCCGCCGTCGTCCGGGTGGCCGCCGCGGTCACCGGCGTGCCATGCGCGACGCTCAACCTGCTCGACGCCTGCGAGCAGCACCAGCTCGTGCCGCACGGCTTCCGGGGCTGCTCCTCGCCGGCCGAGGAGTCGCTGTGCGCGACGATGACCGCCGAGGGCCCGCGCGTGCGGGTGTACGCAGACCTCTCGACCGACCCCCGCTACGCGGACAACCCGTGGGTGGACGGCCGGCGGTCGTCGGTGCGCGCCTACGCGAGCGCGCCGCTGCTCGTCGACGGGCTGGCGGTCGGCACGCTGTGCGTCTTCGACACCGCCCCGCACGCCTTCCCGGCCGACGCCGGCGACCGGCTGGCCGACCTCGCCGGCGTCGTCGTCGCCCTGTTCCAGCGCCGCCGCCAGGCGCGGCAGCTCGCCGTCCTCGCCGCCGCCCGCGCCGCCGACCGCGACCAGGCGCAGGCCGCGGCGTCGCACGCGGCGCGGTCGGAGGCCTTCACCCGGGCGCTGCTCGAGGCGCTGCCGGTCGGGGTCGTGGCCGCGGACGCCGACGGGCGGATCACCCTGTTCAACCGGCTCGGCCGGCAGTGGCACGGCCTGCCCGAGGAGCACGCCGACCAGGTGGCCGGCGCGGAGCTCACCGAGGACGTCGTCGAGCGCTTCGGGCTCTGCACCCCCGACGGCCGCCGGCTGGCGCTGGCGGAGGTGCCGCTCGCCCGCGTCTACACCGAGGGCCGGGTGCGCGACGCGCACATGGCCATCGACCGGCCCGGGCACCCGCTGCGCGTGCTCCGCGCGTCGGGGACGCGGATCCGCGACGACGCCGGCCGCCCCACCGGCGCGGTCGTGGCGATGATGGACGTGACCGCGCAGGTCGAGCTGGAGGCCCGGCTGCGCGAGGCCGCCCTGCACGACGCCCTCACCGGCCTGCCCAACCGGGCGCTGCTGCTCGACCGCACGGAGCAGGCGCTGCGGGTGCAGGACCGCGACGGGCTCCCCGCGGCGGTCCTCTACTGCGACCTCGACGGGTTCAAGCAGGTCAACGACACTCTCGGCCACGCCGCGGGCGACGCCGCGCTGGTGCGGATGGCCGCTGCGCTGACCTCCGTCGTCCGCCCGGGCGACACGGTGGCCCGCATCGGCGGCGACGAGTTCGTCGTCCTGTGCCCCGGCACGACGACGGAGGCGGCCGCACGCGGGCTCGCCGAACGGCTGTCCGTCGCGCTCGCCGCCCCCGCCGACGGCGGCCCGGCGCTGCGCTCGAGCACCGGCCTGGCGCTCTCCCGCGCCGGCGACACCCCCGACACCCTGCTCAGCCGGGCCGACGCCGCGATGTACGCGGTCAAGCGCTCCCGCCGCTGACCCGCGCCGGCCGGACCCCGGGTCCTCCGCCGGGCGCCGGCTCGCCGTCGCGGGCGGAGCCGACGGCCCGGGGGTCGCCCAGCTCGCGGGCGGCGGCCACCAGGCCGGTGAGGTGCGCGGCCGCCCACGGCAGCCCGTGGCGCGCTGCCCAGGCGAGCTCGCGCGCCGGGCCGGGCGCCGGCGGCAGCGGCAGCGGGTCCGGCACGCGGACCGGCAGGCCGGCCGCGGTGAGCAGCGCGCCCGCGACCACGGCGATCCGGGCGTGCAACGCCGCGGTGGGGTGCAGCCGGTCGACGTCCCACGCCCGGCGGTCGGTCACGGACGGCACGGCCGCGAGGTCCAGCACCAGCACGCCGGGGCCGGCCGCCGCCGCGTCGACCGCGGCGTTGACCGCTGCCACCCGACCGCGGACGGCGGCCCGCACCCCCGCCGGCAGCGGCAGCACCCCGCCGGGGTCGTGCAGCCGGCCGAGGACGACGACGGCCCCGGCGGCGCGCAGCCCGGACACGACGGCGGCGAGGTCGTCGGCCAGCGCGGCGGGGTCCAGGTCGGACCGCGAGACGTCGTTGAGCCCGGCCAGCACGGTGGCCACGTCGGGCGCCCCGGCCACGGCGGCGGCCAGCTGCCCGGCGCGCACGTCGCGGACGCGGGCGCCGGCCCGCGCCAGCAGGGTCAGCCGGGCGCCCGGGACGGCGGCGGCGAGCACCGACGGCCAGGTGCGGGCGGCCGGCACCCGCACGCCCACGCCCTCACCGCAGCTGGTGCTGTCGCCGAGCGCCGCGATCCTCATGCCGCCCGCTCCCGCGCCGCGAGGCCGTGCGCGGCGAGGAACCCCGCCACCGTCGCCGTCCACGGGAACCGCTCGGCGCGCCGCCGGGCCCGCTCGCGGCGCACGCCCGGGTCCACCGCGAGCAGCGCCTCGACGGCGTCGGCATGCGCGGCCGCGGTGCCGGCGGCGGCCATCCCGGCCGGCCCGGCCACCGACGGCAGTGCGGAGTCCGCGGACACCACGACCGGCGTGCCGCAGGCCAGCGCCTCCAGCGCGGCCAGGCCGAACGTCTCCACGGGGCCGGGCGCGAGCACGACGTCGGCGGCGCCGAGCAGGCCCGCCAGCGCGGCCCGGCCGGGCACGTGCCCGAGGAACACGACCGGCAGGCCCGCGGCGCGGCGGGCCAGCGCCCTGCGGGCGGGCCCGTCGCCGGCGACCAGCAGCCGCACCGGCAGGCCGCGGCGGGCGAGCTCCGCGGTGGCGGCGACCGCGAGGTCGGGCCGCTTCTCCCGCGACAGCCGGGTGGCGGTCACCAGCAGCACCCCGCCGTCGCGCCGGTGGCCGGCGTCGGCGCGGGCGGGCGTGAAGGTGCCGAGGTCGACGCCGAGCGGCACCACGGTCACCGGCGCCCCGACCCGTCGGTACTCCTCGGCCGCCCAGTCGGTGGTGCAGACGACGCGGCCGGCGGCGGCCAGCGCGGCGTTGGCGCGGTCGGCGAGCCGGTCGGCCGCCCGTGGCACGCCGGGTGCGGCCGGCAGCCACTGCCGCAGCCACCGGTCGAGCCGCTCGTGGCTGACCACCAGCGCCGGGACCCCGCGGTCCCGGGACCAGCCGGCCACCGCGCGCAGGGTGGTGCGGTCGTGCAGCTCGACGCGGTCGGGCGCCAGGTCCGCCAGCGCCGCGAGCACCGGCGCCGGGCGCAGCAGCCGGTACCCGGTGCCCGGGAGCGGGACGCCGGGCAGCTGCACCCGCCGTCCCCAGGCGGTGTCCTCGGTCGCCGCGCGCGGGCCGGGCACCACCTGCACCACCTCGTGGCCGGCGGCCGCGTACCCGGCGGCGAGGGAGGCGAGCGCGGTGCGCAGGCCACCGGAGGTGGGGGTGACGAAGTTGGCCAGCTGCACGACCCGGCTCACGCGACGCGCTCCGGGGCGGCGGGCGCGGCGGCGCGGCCGGCGAGCGCGTCGGTGTAGTGGCCGAGCAGCTGGTCGCCGAGGGTGTCCCAGGTGCGGCCGCGCACGCTCGCCCGCGCGGCGCGGGACATCCAGGCACGGGTGTCCGGCTCGGCCACCAGCCGGGTCACCTGCGCACGGAGGTCGGCCGCCGACCCGGGGGTGAAGAACAGGCCGGTCCGGCCGGCGGTGACGACGTCGAGCGGCCCACCGGCGGCCGGCGCGACCACCGGGACGCCGCTGGCCAGCGCCTCCTGCGCCGCCTGGCAGAAGGTCTCCGACGAGCCGGGGTGGACGAAGACGTCGAGGGAGGCGGTCCAGGGGGCGGGCGCGGCGCCGCCGCGGCCGCCCCCGCCCCCCCCGCCCCCCCCCCCCCCCCCCCCCCCCCCCCCCCCCCCCCCCC